>DATFGA010000102.1:0-23271 GCA_035249775.1 Nocardioidaceae bacterium
CCGCTTGCCGGGCCGGTTCGGTCATGCGTGGACGACAGATCTTCTCAAGCCATGCCGCGGGGAAGGACAGCAGGCAGCAGCCTACCCGCTGCTACCCCCCGATCCGCGCATCTGCGGATGGCAGCGGCTTGCTCATCAGCCGCGCAACCGGGCGGTATCCCGCCTGCTCGGCGAAGGACCGGACCTCGTCGTTGCGTGCGTCCACGGTTAGATCCAGAGCCACGGCTCCGCGCGCGCGGCTGAAACCCTCCACGGCGGCCAGCACCCGCTGACCGTGCTCAGACACGCGACCGACCCTGAGGTCCTTGCCGTGCGCGTGCAGGCCGTCGCGTGCGCGGCTGATGCGCAGCGAGACCGAGCCGACCTCACGATCCCGGTCGTACGCCGTGAGCGCGATGTGCTCGGAGGCCGGCCCGACGACCAGCCGCACCGGCTCACCCGCCACGGCCGGTTGCTGATCCTCGAGCTGCCGGACCAGCTCCGTGACCGTGATCGAATAACCCAGCCGGTGGTAGAGGTTCAACGCCGCCGTGTTGTGGCCGAACACGTTCAGCCGCAGCATCGTCGCGCCCGCCGACCGGGCCGCGTCCTCGGCGGCCAGCATGATCGCGTGTCCGTGCCCGCGGCCGCGCAGGGCACGGTCCACCGCGACGTCGTACACGTAGCCCTCGGTCCCCTCGGACCCGGTCCGGACGGCCAACCACAGGTAGCCGACCTCCTCGCTCCCGTCGAAGGCCGACCACAGGTGGTGCCCCGGCGTGTCCAGCCCGAACGGCAGCAGCCGGTCGAACTCGCGCTCGGCGTACTCCCGCGCCGCACGCTCCGGGGCGGCACCGGACGCGGTCTGCTGGGCCGCGAACCCGGCGATGGTCTCGGGGACCCAGCGCAGGTAGCGATCCGGAGTCATCGGCTCCAGCCGCACCGGCTACTCCCGCGCCGACTGCCTCGCGGTGCGACGGCGCAGTACGACGAAGCCGGCGAACGCGAAGGTGACCAGCGCGAGCGGCAACGCGTCCTCGGGCCAGGCGAAGGCGAACGGGTTGGCCGAGGCCAACGAGACCGTGCTGGTCAGGCTGGTGCCGCCGGGCAGGTCGACGGCGTACACGTCGAGGCCGCGGACCAGGTCGACCGAGTAGACCAGGTTGGTCTTCTTCCCGGTGGCGACCCCGTTGCTGTTGTAGACCGGCACCCAGTAGGAGTCCCAGACCTCGGAGACGCCCCAGGTGGCGTGTCCGTAGGAGGTCAGCTGGCGTGGGTTCCGGACGTCGACGAGCTGCGTCCCGCCGCCGTAGAAGCCGACCGCGACGATCCCCGAAGGGTGGTAGTCGAACCAGTGCGCGGAGCAGAACGCGTAGTGCGGGACCGGGAACGTGCCGAGGTCGGCGAGCTCCACCTTGTCCAGCGGCACGATCGCGTCCGGCGTGCCGTCCAGCCGCTTCACGTGCCAGGTCTGGAACGAGCCTGCCTTGGTGCAGTCGGTCTGCTCGTAGTCCTCCTCGGTGACCAGCAGCACGTTGCCGTTCTTGAACGACGGTGCGGCATCAGGCCGGAACGCGGATGCGTTGGGGCGGAACGAGTTGTGGTGGATGAAGTCGTTGTAGCCCGCGAAGGCCGGGTCCTCGCCGCGGCCGGCTGCGCCGGTGGTGGTGACGAGCCGTGGGTCACGCGGGTCGGTCACGTCGAAGATGCCGGAGCCGTCGAAACCGGTGTGGGTGCCGTAGCCGGCGTCGTCGAAGTTCCACTTGTGGCCGGCGGTCGGCGAGGTGAACGGCTGCACGCCGGACCGGTCGGGGTCGCTGTCGACCTCGACCGGGTGGTCGAGGTCGGTGAGGTCGAACACCGAGAAGCTGTCCCCGCTGCCGGCAGAGTAGGCGTACTGGCAGTCGGTCTCGGCGATGCAGGCAACCGTGTGCGTGCTGGTGGTGCCCGGGGCCCGGGACCGGATCCGCGGGTTCGCCGGGTCGGTCACGTCGACGATGATCAGCTCGTAGCTGCCGGTGACCGGGTCGTTGACGTGCTCGATGTCGTCGGGGCTGGCCTGGTAGAGGTCGACGCCGATCAGCGCGAACCGGGCGGTGCCCTGCCGGGTCTTCCGCTCGCCGCAGTTCATCGCCTCGTTCTCGAACTGCAGGCTCGGCATCGTGCCGGTCAGCTCCGGCGCGAGCGGGTCGCTGACGTCGTAGACCTTGATCGAGTCGAGGCTGGACATCACGAACAGCGGCGCGGTCTTGGTGAAGCAGCCGGAGATGCCGGCCGAGCCGGGCTTGCTCGCGACCAGGTTGACGTTGGGGCTGGACAGCAGCGGAATGTTGGTGCCGGCGGAGTACTCCGACCGCATCTTGTCCGTGCGCTGCTTGTCGTTGTGGGCCGCGGCCGGGGTGGCCGTGGCGAACCCGAGTGCTGCTGTGGCCAGAACTGCGGTCGCCAGACGTGCGACCGATCGGTGCCGAGACGAGATCATGCGAGGTCCTCCGCGAATGCGTCGACCCCGGGTGGGCGACGTCACAGGGTCAACGAACTACCCCGGCGTCGGTCACGCGAAACGCCTCAGGCGGGCTGCATGCTTTCGTCGAGCGTAAGCAAAGGAGAGTCGTGCACGGCTGCAGCCAGCGAGTCGTTCTCAGCCTGCAGGCGCATGATGTGCGCCTCGAGGTCGGACACGCGCTGCCGCAGTCGCCGGTTCTCCGCGGTGAGCTGAGCGAGTGCTCTCGGGTCGCTGCTGCTCATGTAGCCGAGGAGCGCCTTGGCCATAAATTTCCTCCGAAGGAAAGAGAAGTCCGACCGCACCACGGGGGCGGCTGGATGAGCCGCGAGAAGTGGGGGTGATGTACCTCCAGAATCCCACTCCGCGCCGCCTTGGTCAATCCCGGGGGTTAGCACCCAGCAAGCACCGGGCGATTCGGGCGCAAGCGGCTCAGGTCGGGCGCAACGGGTCGTGGCCGAGCGACATCAGCCGGTGCCGCCAGGCGTCGTCCCCGGCCGTCGGCTCGGGCTCGTCCCCGCGCTCGGCGCGGATCGTGCCCACAACAGCCTCCATCACGCTGATGTCCTCGTCGGTCACGTCGGAACGGCGCTTGCCCAGGATGTGCAGCACCTGCTGACCGGTGGGCGAGCCGGCCTGGTCGGGCAGCTGCTCGCTGTCCTCACCCGCGGCGTCCGCGCGCAGAAAGTCGTCGAGCTCCCGGGAGGTCATGTTCACCACCACGTGGAACTCGTCCCAGAGGTCTTCGCTGACGTTGCTGTTCGCCACGGTGGGCTCCTTTCCTGTCACTGGACGGATCGGGTCCCCGTACCCGCTGCCCACGGCAGGTAACGGGTGGATTCGCCGTACGCACAAGGGCGCGGGCGGCGCCGTACCGCTTCAGCCGGCGCGACGACGCGGCGGTGGCTGGCAGGTCGGGCAGAAGAAGGACGACCGGTTCATGAACGCGACCCGTGAGATCGGGGTGCCGCAGCGTGAGCAGGGCTCGCCCGCCCGCCCGTACGCCTCGAGAGACCGGTCGAAGTAGCCGCTCTCGCCGTTGACGTTGACGTAGAGCGCGTCGAACGACGTGCCGCCCTGGGCCAGAGCCGCCGCCATCACCGTCCGGACGCCGGCGAGCAGGTTCACCGCGTCCGTCCGCCGCAGCCGGTGTCCCGGCCGGTCGCCGTGCAGCCGCGCCAGCCAGAGCGCCTCGTCGGCGTAGATGTTGCCGATGCCGGAGACCAGGGTCTGGTCGAGCAGCAGCCGCTTCACCCCCGCGGTGCGCTTGCGCAGGCGCGTCAGGAACGCCTCGTCGTCGAAGGCCGGATCCATCGGGTCCCGGGCGATGTGCGCGATCTCGGGCGGCAGCTCGGCTCCCCCGGTGGAGATCGCCAGCCCGCCGAACATCCGCTGGTCGACGAAGCGGAGCTGGTGCGGCCCGTCCAGCGCGAACCGGACCCGCAGGTGACGCTCGGCCGGCGCGTCGGCCGGCTGGACCAGCATCTGGCCGCTCATCCCGAGGTGCGCGAGGATCGCGTCGCCGGTGTCGAGCGGCAGCCACAGGTACTTGCCGCGGCGGCGTGCGGCGGTGATTCGCCGGCCGGCCAGCGCGGCCGCGAAGTCGGTGGGTCCGGCGGGGTGCCGACGGACCGGGCGGGGATGGAGTACGTCGACCGCGGTGATCGTCCTGCCCACCACATGGGTCTCGAGCCCGACCCGGACGACCTCGACCTCGGGGAGCTCGGGCACCTCAGGAAGCGGGGTCGACGGGTTCCGCGGCCGGATCGACCGGATCGCCCGGATCGCCCTGATCGACCAGCGTGGCCGGGTCGGAGACCGCGGGCCGTTCCTCGGAGATCGCGCCGTAGGCGGTCTCGGCCGCCTGCTGCTCGGCCTCCTTCTTGGACCGGCCGGTGCCGTGGCCGTAGAGCTTTCCGCCCACCTGCACCTGGGCGGTGAACGTCTTCTCGTGGTCGGGACCGGTGTCCTCGATGACGTACTCGGGGACGCCGAGACCGTGCTCGGCGGAGAGCTCCTGGAGGCTGGTCTTCCAGTCCAGGCCGGCGCCTAACCCGGCGGCGGCCTCCATCAGCGGGTCGAACAGCAGGTGCACGACCGCGCCGGCGGCCTCGAAACCGCCACTGAGGTAGACCGCACCGATCACCGCCTCGACCGTGTCGGACAGGATCGAGGACTTGTTCCGGCCGCCGGTGGCCTCCTCGCCGCGGCCGAGCTTGATGTGCTGGCCCAGCCCGATCGTGCGCGCCACCTCGGCCAGCGCACGCGCGTTGACCACGGCCGCCCGCAGCTTCGCGAGACGGCCCTCGGACAGGTCCGGGTGCGCGCGGTAGAGCGTCTCGGTGACCACCACGCCGAGCACGGAGTCTCCCAGGAACTCCAGTCGTTCGTTGGTGGGCAACCCACCGTTCTCGTAGGCGAACGACCGGTGCGTCAGGGCGCGCTCGAGCAGCCCGGCCTCCAGCTCAGGGCTGCCGAGCGCTGTGCGCAAGTCGTCGTACGACGGCTCGCTCACGGGCGTTGCCGTCAGAGGACCTGGCGGCGATCTGCGCGGGCGCCGTACTGACCGCAGTCAGGGCAGGCGCGGTGGGGAAGGTGCTTGGCACCACAGGCCGGGTTCGCGCAGGTCACCAGCGAGGGCGCGACGGCCTTCCACTGCGAGCGACGGTGACGCGTGTTGCTGCGCGACATCTTCCGCTTCGGGACAGCCACTTATCTCACTCCTCGATCAGGCCGGGTTTCCGGCCGGTTGCTTCTTCGGTCTCTTCGGTCAGCCCTTGGAGCGCCGCCCATCGGGGGTCGATCGGCTCCTCGTGCTGGTGTTCCGGGTCGTCCGCGAGCCGTGCGCCACACTCGATGCACAGACCCGGACAGTCGTCCCGGCACAGCGGCTGGAACGGCAGTGACAGCACCACCGCATCCCGCAGCAGTGGTTCGAGGTCGAGCAGGTCGCCCTCCAACCGGCTGGCCTCGTCCTCCCCCGCTTCGCTCTCGTCGTAGACGAACAGCTCCTGGAGGTCGGCCACGATGTCGTCGTGGATGTCCTCCAGGCACCGTGCGCACTCTCCTTCCAGGTCGGCTTGCGCCGTGCCTGTGACGAGAACGCCCTCCATGACCGCCTCGAGCCGAAGATCGAACTCGACGGGCGACCCTTCAGGAACGCTGAGAACTTCGATGCCGAGATCTGCCGGCGCCGGTGCCGAGAACGAGACCGTGCGCTGCGACCCCGGGCGGCGGCCGAGCTCGCGGGTGTCGAGCACGAGCGGCGCTCTCGGGTCGAGAGGCACGGTTACATCACTTTCGTCAACGGGCACAACAGATCGTGGTCCGAGCATGCCGAACCGCCCTCAAGCGTACCGGCAGGAGCGGCCGTCGACCAAAACGACCGGGGCATGCCGGTCACCGCTCGAGGTGCTCGGGGAGCTTGATCTTGTCGACCTCGTCACCGGTCAGGGAGTCCAGCGCGGAGCGGCCGGCGAGGCGTTCGCGGCCCCGCTTGACCTCCTCCATCGTCCGTTCGAGGCTGATCTCGAGGGTCGCGAGCCTGCCGTCGACGTAGTCGTCGGTCTCCTTGCGCAGCTCGTCGGCCTCGGTCCTGGCCTGCTCGAGCACGTCGTCGGCGCGCCGCTTGGCGACCCGGAACACCTCCGTGTCCGAGACGATCCGCTCCCGCTCGTTGCGGGCGTCCTCCAGGATCCGCTCCGCCTCCTTGCGGCCGTCCTCGACGACGGCGTCACGCTCCGAGAGCACCCGGTCGGCCTCGCCGAAGGCCGACGACATCCCGTCCCGGAGCTCGTCGAGGAGCTGGAGCAGCTCCGCCCGGTTCACTACGGCCGATGCCGACATCGGCATCGACCGAGCCTGCTCGACCGCCTGCCGGACCTCGGCAAGCTTGGCGTGCACGTCCACGTTGACCTTTCCAGAGACGAGGGGTTTGCGAAGCGAGGACGACACCGCGCTCGCCCCTTGACGATATGCCCAGTCCGGCGAGGATCACACGTCGCGGAGCGGTGGTACGGCCCAGATCACACCGCGTCGTCGCGCCGCTCCGCGAGCCGCTCGGTCAGCCGCTGGAGCACGAACGGCGGCACCAGCGAGGACACGTCCCCGCCGAAGGTGGCGACCTCCTTGACCAGGCTGGACGCGAGGAAGGAGTACTCCGGGCTGGTCGGCACGAACACGGTCTCGATGTCGGCCAGGCTCGAGTTCATCTGCGCCATCTGCAGCTCGTAGTCGAAGTCGCTGACCGCCCGCAGGCCCTTGACGATCGCGTGGATGCCGTGGTCCTTGCAGAAGTCGGTGAGCAGTCCGTCGAAGGAGTCGATCCGGACGTTGTCGTAGGCGGCGCAGGCCTCGGTGAGCATCGAGATCCGCTCGTCGGCGGTGAACAGCCGCTTCTTCGACTTGTTCACGCCGACCGCCACCACGACCTCGTCGAAGAGCGTCGAGGCGCGCGTGATGATGTCGATGTGACCGTTGGTGACGGGGTCGAATGAACCGGGACACACGGCTCTGCGCACTGCTGCTCCTGGGCGTTCGGTCGGGATCGTGGCGCGACGGTCAAGCGGTGCGACCGTACCAAAGGGTGGTCTCGCCGTACTTCCTCGAGCGTTCCGCACGCAGTCCCGGCGGCCACACCAGCTCCGGGTCACGGGTGGAGCGTTCCACCACGACCAGCGCCCCCTCGGCCAGCCAGTCGTGGGTGACCAGCGCGGCCAGCGCCTCGTGCACCGCGTCGGTGTGCACGGCGTACGGGGGGTCCAGGAACACGATGTCGTACGGCGCACGTGGCGGATGTGCCAGCACCCGGCTCACCGTCGAGGTGAGCACCTCCACCTGGGTGAAGCCGACCGTCTTCACGTTGTGCCGGATCAGTGCGGCGGTGCGCCGGTCGTGCTCGACCAGGGTGACCACGCCGGCCCCGCGCGACCGGGCCTCCAGGCCGACGCCACCCGAGCCGGCGTACAGGTCGAGGAACCGCAGGCCGGTGATCGAGCCGAACGCCGCGTCGAAGCTGGAGAACATCGCCTCGCGGACCCGGTCGGAGGTCGGCCGGGTGCTGTCGCCGGTCGGGGTCCGGAGCCGTCGCCCGCCCGCCGAGCCACCGATGATTCGCGTCATCGGCCGCTCACGCCTTCTCCAGGTAGTCGCCCTGCTCGGACTCGTCGATGCGGCGGACCGCCGCGGCGAGGTCGGGCACGGAGGACAGCTCGGGGTCCTTGGCGACGAAGGCGGTGGCGGCCTCCCGGGCCTCACTGATCACGTCCTCGTGCCTGATCACCGAGAGCAGCTTGAGCCCGGAGCGGCGGCCGGACTGAGCGGCACCGAGGACATCGCCCTCGCGGCGCTGCTCGAGGTCGACCCGGGACAGCTCGAACCCGTCCGAGGTCGCGGCGACCGCGGTCAGCCTGGCCCGGGCGGCCGACTCCGGGTCGGAGCGGGTGACCAGCAGGCACAGGCCCGGGAAACCGCCCCGACCGACCCGGCCGCGCAGCTGGTGCAGCTGGGAGACACCGAACCGGTCGGCGTCGAGCACCACCATCACGGTGGCGTTCGCGACGTCGACGCCGACCTCGATGACGGTGGTCGCGACCAGGACGTCGACCTCGCCCTCGGCGAACGACCGCATCACCTCGTCCTTGCGCTCGGGCGGCATCCTGCCGTGCAGCGCCTCGACCCGCAGCCCGTGCAGCGCTCCGGCGGCCAGGGCCGGGGCGATCTCCTCCACCCCGGCCAGGTCGACGCCGGACGAGCCGCGGCCAGACGCGTCCGGCTCGTCGGGGTTGTCGGGTTCCTCGATGTCGAGCCGGCTGGTCGGCGCGCCGCCGATCCGCGGGCAGACGATGTAGGTCTGGTGGCCCTTCGCGGCCTCCTCGCGGACCCTGGCCCAGGTCCGGTCGAGCCAGTCGGGCCGTTCGAGCATCGGCACGACGCTGGTCTGGATCGGTGCTCGGCCGGCCGGCAGCTCGCTCAGCGTGGAGGTCTCCAGGTCTCCGAAGACCGTCATCGCGACGGTGCGCGGGATCGGGGTCGCGGTCATCACCAGCACGTGCGGCGGGACCTCGCCGGCCTTCGCGGACAGCGCGGCCCGCTGCTCGACGCCGAACCGGTGCTGCTCGTCGACGACGACCAGGCCGAGGTCGGCGAACTGGACCTTCTCCTCGAGCAGCGCGTGGGTCCCGACCACGATCCCGGCGGCCCCGGAGGCAGCGTCGAGCATCGCCGTCTTGCGGGCCGAGGCGCCCAGGGAACCGGTGAGCAGGGCCACCTGGGTCCCGTCCTCCGCGCCGCCGAGCATTCCTCCGGCGGCGAGGTCACCGAGCATCGCGGTGATCGAGCGGTGGTGCTGCTGGGCCAGCACCTCGGTGGGAGCCAGCAGGGCCGCCTGCCCACCGGAGTCGACCACCCGCAGCATCGCGCGCAGCGCCACCACGGTCTTGCCCGAGCCGACCTCGCCCTGCAGCAGCCGGTGCATCGGGTGGCCGGCGGCGAGATCGGCCAGGATCTGCTCGCTGACGTCGACCTGTCCGCCGGTCAGCGCGAACGGCAGCCGCTCGTCGAACCGGTCGAGCAACCCGCCCATCGTACCGGTGCGCGGCTCGGCGTCGAGCGCGGCGACCGCGGCCCGCCGGCGGGCCAGCACGGTCTGGGTGACGAACGCCTCCTCGAACCGCAGTCGCTTCTCGGCGGCGGCCTTGGCCTCCCACGAGTCCGGTTTGTGGATCCACTCGACGGCCTGGCGCGCGCTGATCAGTCCGTGCTGGAGCCGGACCGCGGGCGGGATCGGGTCGGGCACCGCGTCGACCAGGTCGAGGGCGAGCTCGATCGCCTCCTGGATCTGCCAGGTCTGCACCGTCGAGGTGGCGGGATAGATCGTGAGCAGGTTCGGCAGGCTCTCCCACGCGGCGTAGGCCTGGTCGACGCCGCTCTCCATCGTCTCGCTCGAGTACACCTTGTTCTGCGGGTTGGTCAGCTGCCACCGGTCGCGGAACCGGCCGAGCTTGCCGGAGAACAGGCCGGTGGCGCCGGCCACGATGCTGTTCGCGCGCCAGTCCGCGACGTGCTTCTTCTTGTCGAAGAAGGTCAGGACCAGCTCGTCACCGGTGGTCTCGAGCACCACCTCGAGCCGGTAGGCCATCCCGCCACGGCGCCTGTCCTGGTAGGGGATCTGCTTGGAGGAGATGACCCGCGCGATGATCGTCACGTGCTCGTCGAGGGTGAAGCCGCTGGGGTCGCTGAGCTTCCCCTTCTCGACGTACCGCCGTGGGTAGTGCCGCAGCAGGTCGCCGACGGTGCGGAAGCCGAACGCCTTCTCGATCTTCGACGACTTGGGACCCGCCACGGCGGCGAGCTTGGAGTCCCAGGTGATCGTGGCCATCCCTCACCCCCTACTCGACCGCGACGAGCAGCGGATACCGCTCCTGCCCGCCGTCGTAGACGACCACGTCGACGGTCGGGTGCCGCTCGGACAGGTACGCCGCGCACCGGTCCGGGAGCTCACCGGCCTCCGCGCCCGACACCACCGTGACCAGCTCACCACCACCACCCAGCAACCGCTCGAGAACCCCCGTGGCCACAGTGAACAGGTCGTCGCCGACAAGGACGAAGTCACCCTCGATCGCACCGAGGACGTCACCGGGCTCGCACGGGCCGCCGGTCGTCATCGCCCGCTTGGCCGCGATCGTGACCGCGCCGGACCGTGCGTGCCGCGCCGCCGCTGTCATCTGCAGCAGGTCGTCCTCGAAGGTGCGGCCCGGTTCGTGCACGGCGAGCGCCGCGAGTCCCTGGACCTGGGCGCTGGTGGGGATCACCGTGCACCGGATCTCGCCGGCCTCCCCCGCCGTGCGGGCGGCGGCCTCGGCGACGGCGATCGAGTCGCGGTCGTTCGGGAGCACGATCACCTCGGCCGCGGAGGTCGCGGTGATCGCGTCCAGCAGCTGCCCCGTGGAGGGGCGGCGGCCCGGCCCCGCGGCGACGACGGAGGCACCCGCCTGCGCGAAGAGCCGTTCCAGTCCCTCGCCCGCGGCCACCACGACCACCTTGCGGCCGGTCCGGTTCGAGCCGCCGCGCGTCGTACCCTGCGCGGTGCCTCGTCGTTCGATCTGCTCCGCGAAGTGGGTGACCCGGATCCGGTAGGGGCGACCCGCCTCGATGCCGGCCTCCACCGCCGCGCCGACCTCGTCGACGTGCACGTGCACGTTCCACAGGCCGTCGCCACCGACCACGACGAGGGAGTCCCCGAGGGGCGCGAGCCTGCTGCGGAGGCGCGGGATCTCGTCGTCGGCGGCGTCGAGGAGGTACATAACCTCGTACGCCGGTCCCTCCGGGGTCAGGTCGCCCGAGGGCAGCGGCACCGGGATCGCGCGGGTGCCCAACGGCGGCTGGCTGCCGACCGGTCGCTTGCCGGTCACCGCGGTCTCCGCCGCGTCGAGCACCACGCACAGGCCGCGACCACCGGCGTCGACGACCCCCGCGTCCTTGAGGATCTGCAGCTGGTCGGGGGTGCGGGCTAGCGCCTCACGTGCCGCGGTCGCGGCGGCGCGGATCACGTGGCCCACCCGTGCCGTCTTGCGGACGGCGGTCTCCTGGGCCGCCTCGGCTGCCGCCCGGGCGACGCTGAGGATCGTGCCCTCGGCGGGCTCACCGACCGCGGCGTAGCTGGCCGCGGTGGCCAGGCCCATCCCGTCGGCGAACACCTCCGCCGACCGGTCCTGCGGACCCGCCTCCGCGACCCGCTTCGCGAACGCACCGACCAGCTGGGAGAAGATCACGCCTGAGTTGCCGCGTGCCCCCAGCAACGCGCCCCGGGCGAACGCGGCGAGCGCCGCACGGAGGTCACCGTTCCCGCTGTCGTCGAGGGTCTCGAGCATCGCGTTGCGCGCGGACTCGAAGGTGAGGAACAGGTTCGTGCCCGTGTCCCCGTCGGGCACCGGGTAGACGTTGAGCGCGTCGATCTCCTCGCGGGCCGCGTCGAGGGCGGCGAGGGCGGTCTCGGCGAAGCGTAGGATCGTCGGCAGGTCGAAGGTCGCCGCGGCGTCGTCGTGCATGTGCGCGGTCGGCTCCCTCCCGGTGATGGCTGTCACGTCGGACGAAGGTGTCAGGTTAGTGCTTCCCGCTCGATTAGCGTGGAAGCGGGGCGATCAGATACTCTTGTGCGGTTGCCTCCCCCCGGGTGAGGCACCCCTCGTACCAGCAGGAAACAAGAAATCTAGTCTTTCAGGAGTTCACGGTGGCTGCCGTCTGTGACATCTGCGCCAAGGGGCCGGGCTTCGGTCACAACCGGCCGTGGTCGCGCAAGATTACGAAGCGTCGCTTCAACCCGAACATCCAGCGCGTGCGCGCGACGGTCAACGGCGCCCCCAAGCGCCTGAACGTCTGCACCGGCTGCCTCAAGGCCGGCAAGGTCACCCGCTGACCCCAGCCTGAGGTCGACCACCTCGCCAGCTTTTCCAGCAGAGCCGTCCCCTCATCGGGGGCGGCTCTTCTGCATCCCACCCCATTCCCCGCCGAGCCGTCACCTTTGGCGGGCCGAGCCGTCACCTTTGGCGGGTTGAGAGGTGGGTTTGTCACGCGGCCCTGTGGACAAAGGCCTCCGCGGTACGACGGATCTGCTTACGCTCCATCTATGAGCCTCCAGCCGCACCTGTCCCCTGTGATCACCGATCAGTCCGCCAAGCCGGTGCAGACCGTGTTCGGCTGGATCACCACCGTCCTCACCCTCGGCTACATGCTGCCCTGGGCGATTGCGGCGACACGGGGGAAGGCCAACAGTGGGCTGATCGGTTGGTTGAACTTCCTGCTCGGATGGAGCGGCATCGGCTGGATCATCTTCCTGGTCATGGCTTGCATGCCTCACCAGGTCAGGGCCGTCGCCCACTACTGAGCACAATCGCCACCCCCGTCGTACGCCCGAGCTCTCGCCGGCTCGACCCGCCAAAACTGACGGCTCGGCACACCAAAACTGACGGCTCGGCGAAAGAGGGAGGGAGAGGAAAGAGGAGAGGGTCAGGCGAAGTGCTGGTGACCGGTCGGGCCGTCGTAGGCCGCTCCGTCGACAGTGACACCCTCCCCCTCGGACACCTCACCGATCTGCGTCCACTCGGCCGGCAACGTCGTGCCCGCAGGGAACGTGGCCACCAGCGCGTGGTCGTCGCCGCCGGTGAGGATGAACTGCATCGGGTCCGCGCCCAGCGCAGCACCCACCGCCCGCAACGGTTCGGCCACCTCGAACCGGTCGCTGCGCACGTCGATGGCCACGCCGGAGTCCTCGGCGATGTGGCCGACGTCGGCGAGCAGCCCGTCGGAGAGGTCGATCATCGCCGTCGCACCGAGCGCCGCAGCCTGGGCCCCTGCCGCATAAGGGGGTTCGGGCCGGCGGTGTGCCTCGACGAGTACCCGCGGCGAACGGAACCCGCGGGCCAGCACCGCGAGACCTGCTGCGGCCCAGCCCTGCCGGCCGGCGATCGCCACGACGTCCCCGGGACGCGCCCCGGAACGCAGGACCGGCTCGCCCTCACAGACGCCGAGCACGGTGATCGCGATCATCACCTCGTCGGCCCGGGTCAGGTCCCCACCGACCACGGAGGCGTCGACCAGCGCGGCCTCCTCGGCGATCCCGTCGGCCAGCTCGAGCGCCCACGCCACCGACAGCTCGGGGGGCGCGGCCAGGCCCACGGTCAGCGCGGTCGCCCGCCCACCCATCGCGTTGATGTCGGACAGGTTCTGCGCGGCCGCCTTGTGCCCGATGTCGAGCGCGGAGGCCCAGTCACGCCGGAAGTGCCGGGTGTCGACGAGCAGGTCGGTGGAGACCACCACCCGTCCGTCGGGTACGGCGACCACGGCCGCATCGTCACCGGGACCGAGCAGCACGTGCTCGCCCTGCCGGAACCGGGCCTTGAGGGCGGCGACCAGCCCGAACTCACCGAGGTCGGCCAGCGTGGCGTCCGGAGCAGGGGTCACCGGGGGATGCGCAGGAGTCATGGTCGCTATTCAAACCGATGACGGGACGTTGTTCCGACGCGGGCACGCGACACGGTAGGTTGAGCCAGGATCTACGCACCCAAGGACAGGTGTCACTACGAGACCGCAGGAGTTCAGCATGGTGGTTCAGGCCTACATCTTGATCCAGACCGACGTCGGCAAGGCCGCCGAGGTCGCCGCCGAGATCGCCGACGTCAAGGGCGTCACGATGGCCGAGGACGTCACCGGCCCCTACGACGTGATCGTGCGCGCCGAGGCCCGCAACGTCGACGAGCTGGGCAAGCTGGTGGTCGCCCGCGTGCAGAACATCAACGGGATCACCCGCACGTTGACCTGCCCCGTCGTACACATCTGAACCGGTCGCTCCGACCGTTCGCATGCCCCGACAGCGCCCCGTCCGTCTCCGGACCGCGGGCGCTGTCGCATGTCTGGCGCTGCTCGGCACGCTGGCGTCCTGCGGCGGTGACGTCGAGGTCGACTCCCCCGCCCTGGAAGGCGCGGACGCGGATGCGTGCGCCGCGCTGGTCGACGCCCTGCCCGACGCGGTGTCGGACCAGGAGCGACGTCCGGTCGAACCCGCCGACGCGTACGGCGCTGCCTGGGGCGACCCGGCCATCGTGCTGCGCTGCGGCGTGTCCATGCCGGAGGAGTTCGACGCGTTCGCGAGCTGCCACGTCACCAACGGGGTGGGCTGGTTCGTGCCGGAGTCACAGGCCGAGGACCAGCAGGCCGACGTGGTGATGACCACCGTGGGCCGTGCCCAGAACGTCCAGGTCACGGTGCCCGCGCGCTACCGCCCCCCGGCCACGGCCATGGTCGACCTGGCACCGGCGATCGAGAGCACCATCCGCGAGGTGCAGCCCTGCGTGTGAGCCGGGCGACCGCTCAGCGCAGGCCGGTGTCGCGGTGCAGGGCCAGCTGGATCAGCCGGTCCACCAGCGCGGGATAGCCCAAGCCGCTGGCGGCCCACATCCGCGGGAACATCGAGGACGGGGTGAACCCCGGCATCGTGTTGATCTCGTTGACCACGACCCGCTCGTCGGGGAGCACGAAGAAGTCGACCCGGGCCAAGCCCTCGCACGACAGCGCCTCGAACGAGGCCACCGACAGCTCCTGGATCCGCCGGGCCACGTGCTCCGGCAGGTCGGCCGGCACGTTGAGCTCGGTGTGCTCCTCGGGCAGGTACTTCGCCGCGAAGTCGTAGAACTCATGGCTGCCGTTGATCCGGATCTCGGCGACCACGCTGGCGTCCGGCGGGTTGTCGCCGAAGCCCTGGATCACCCCGCACTCGACCTCGCGACCGCCCTCGGCGGCCGTCTCCACGATCACCTTCGGGTCGTGCCGGCGGGCCTCCTCGACGGCAGCGTCGAGCTCGGAGCGGTTGTGCACCTTGCTGATCCCGATGCTCGACCCGCCGCGAGCGGGTTTGACGAACACCGGGTAGCCCAGCGAGTCGACCGACTCGTGGCAGGCGGCGCGGTCGCTCTCCCAGGCTCGTGGCGCGATCACGGTGTAGGGCAGCACCGGCAAGCCCTGCGCCTGGAAGATCACCTTCATGTAGTGCTTGTCCATGCCGACGGCCGAGGCGAGGACCCCCGCTCCGACGTACCGCACGCCGGCCATCTCCAGCAGCCCCTGCACGGTGCCGTCCTCGCCCCACGGTCCGTGCAGCAGCGGGAAGACCACGTCGACCTCGCCCAGCGTGCGCGGCACCGAGCTCGGCTCGTGCACCACCAGCTGGCTCGAGGTGGAGTCGCTGGACAGCGCCACCGTCGAACGAGTGGGATCGACCTCGGGCAGCTTGTCGGCGGAGGTGATCGCGAGCCGCTCGGGGTCGCCGCTCTCCAGCACCCAGCGGCCGTTGGTGGTGATCCCCACCGGCACCACGTCGTAGCGTTCCCGGTCGATCGCCCTGAGCACGCTCCCGGCGGTGACACAGGAGATCGCGTGCTCGCTGGAACGACCCCCGAACACGACGGCGATCCGCGGTTTGCGGGTGCGGGCGGGGTCGTCGGGACGGTTCGCCGGCGTCAGCAGTGCGTTCATGGTGCGCCCGACCCTACCTGCCCGGCGAGCCCCGTCGGCGTACCGCGCCCTAGTCTGGGCACCATGTCTTCGGCGCCCGACAACCCTCCGGTTCCCCCCGTCTTCCGGCCCGCCACGCTGGCGGTGACCTCGGGCCGACCACCGCACACGGCCGACAACCCGCTCAACGAACCGATCACGATGGCGTCGACGTACGTCGCCGGTGGTGACGTCGAGTACGGCCGGTACGGCAACCCGACCTGGTCGGCCTTCGAGCAGGCGCTCGGTGACCTCGAGGGTGGCCGCGCGCTCGCGTTCGCCTCCGGGCTGGCCGCGGTCGCCACCGTGCTGGACCTGGTCGGCCACGGCACCAAGGTGGTGGCTCCGCGCCATGCCTACAACGGCAGCGTGATGCAGCTCGCGGACCTGGAGGCGCGCGGCCGGATCACCGCCGAGCTGGTCGATGTCACCGACACCGACGCGGTCGTCGCCGCCTGCGAGGGCGCCTCGCTGGTCTGGCTGGAGTCGCCGACCAACCCCGCGCTGGAGGTCGCCGACATCCCACCGATCGTCGCGGCGGCACACGCGGCGGGAGCGTACGTCGTGGTCGACAACACCTTCGCCACGCCCCTGCTGCAGCAGCCGCTGTCGCTCGAGGCGGACATCGTCGTGCACTCGGCGACCAAGTTCATCGCCGGCCACAGCGACGTGCTGCTCGGTGCCCTGGTGACCAGGGACGCCGAGCTCTTCGACGTGCTGAAGAAGCGTCGCGACATGATCGGCGCCGTTCCGGGGCCGTTCGAGACCTGGCTCGCGCTGCGCGGCCTGCGCACGCTGCACGTCCGCCTGGAGCGGGCGCAGGCCAACGCCCAGGAGCTGGTCGACCGGCTGACCCAGCACCCCGCGGTCGCGGAGGTCCGCTATCCCGGGTTCGGCGCGATCGTGTCGATCGTGCTCGAGGGCGGTGCGTTGGCGGGCGACCTGCTCACCCACAAGACGACGGTGTGGGTGCACGCGACGAGCCTCGGCGGCGTGGAGTCCACGTTCGAACGGCGTCGCCGGTGGAAGGTCGAGCCGGCCACCATCCCCGACGGGCTGGTCCGGATGTCGGTAGGCATCGAGGACGTCAACGACCTGTGGGACGACCTCGCCGCCGCGCTGGACCAGCTGGTCGCCGAGCGCCCCGGGAGCTAGTCGCGTTCGTGCTTGGTGCCGCGCGAGATCAGGCTGGTCAGCATGTCGCCCGCTGTCATCTCGCCCTCGACCACGGCCTGCACGTGCCCGACGATCGGTGCGTAGACGCCGGACCGCTCGGCCAGGTCCAGCAGCGACGAGCAGGACTTCACACCTTCGGCGACCTGCCGCGTGGAGGCGGTGATCTCCTCGGTGGTCATCCCCTGGCCGAGCTTCTCGCCGAAGGTCCGGTTGCGCGAGAGCGGTGAGGAGCAGGTGGCGACCAGGTCACCGAGCCCGGCCAGCCCCATCAGCGTCATCGGATCGGCACCCAGTGCCGTCGCCAGCCGCGCGGTCTCGGCGAGCCCGCGGGTGATCACCGACGCGGTGGTGTTGTCACCGAAGCCGAGGCCGACCGCCATGCCCACACTGAGCGCGATCACGTTCTTGTAGGCACCGCCGAGCTCGCAGCCGACCACGTCGGTGCTCGAGTAGGGCCGGAAGGCCGGTGAGTGGCACAGGTCCCGCAACCGCATCGCGACCTGCTCGTCGGCGCAGGCCACCACGCTCGCCGCGGGCTCCCGGCGGGCGATCTCCTTGGCCAGGTTGGGACCGCTGACCACACCGATCCGGTCCGGGCCGGCGCCAGTTACCTCGGCGATCACCTCGCTCATCCGCTTCAGGCTCTCGAGCTCGACGCCCTTCATCAGCGACACCATCACCGCCTCGCGCGGGATGAAGTCGGCCCAGTCGGTGAGGTTCTTGCGCAGCGTCTGCGAGGGCACGGCCAGGACGACGAACTCGGCACCGTGGAGGGCCTGCTCCGGGTCGTGGGTGGCGGCGATCGTCTCGGGCAGCTCGATGCCGGGCAGGTACTCCGGGTTCTCCCGGTTCTCGTTGATCGCCGCGCACACCTCCGCACGGCGGGCCCAGATGGTGACGTCGTTCCCGGCGTCGGCCAGAACGATGGAGAACGCCGGACCCCATGAGCCCCCACCGAACACAGCGACCTTGCTCATGTGTCCCTCCCTGTCCTGTTCCTCTGCCGGCGCCTGGCCTGCTCGTGCGGGTTGCCGATCTCGCGCACGCCCGCCTTGCGCGGGTCGAACCGGGTGGTGGGTGGGTCGCCGTCACGGATGTCGCCGAGCAGTGCGGTGAGCGCGTCCATGATCCGGTCGGTGGCCATCCGCAACACCTCCGGCGTCAGCGGTTGTCCCTGGAGGTCCTCGAGGTCGACCGGGTCGCCGGCCTTCATCGTGATCGTCTTGCGGGGCAGGAGCTTCGGCTTCTTGCCGTACGGCGCGAGGATGTCGTTCGCGCCCCACTGCGCGATCGGGATCACCGGGGCACCCGTGGTGAGCGCGATCCGCGCGGCTCCGGTCTTCCCGGTCATCGGCCACAGGTCCGGGTCCCGGGTGATCGTCCCCTCCGGGTAGACCACCACGCACTCCCCTGCGTCGACCGCCGCGACCGCCGCGCTGAACGCGTTGGCGGCATCGGAACTCAGCCGGTAGACCGGGATCTGGCCGGCGTTCTTGACGATCCGCCCGCCGACCGGGACGTTGAACACCTCGTTCTTGGCGAGGAAGCGCGGCAGACGCCCGTTGTCGTAGATGAAGTGCGCGAACGTGAACGGGTCGACGTGGGAGATGTGGTTGGCCACGACCACGCAGCCACCGGTCTCGGGCAGCTTGTGCCCGTCGATCCACCGTCTCTTGGTGAAGGCCAGCAGGGGCGGCTTCACCAGCGCGACGCAGGTCGAGAACGCCCATCCCCGCTTCTGCCGCACCTTGCGCGCCTTCGCCACCGGCACCTCTTCTCTCGTCCCGCCGTGTACCGCCCGACCCTACTGCGCGGCGAGCATGCCTCATTGGATGCCCCGCGTGTGGCTCCTGGCAAGATCGTCGGTGATGCCCTCCTCCGTCGATCCGCCGCGCTACGGGCTCGTGCTGCCCGTCAAGCCACCCGCCGTCGCCAAGTCGAGGCTGCTCGGCCTCGGTGACCAGGCGCGCCGCGACCTGGTCGTGGCCTTCGCAGCCGACACTCTCACCGCGGCTCTGGAGTGCCCCGTGGTCGAGGTCGTCCTGGTGGTCACCGATGACTTCGCGTTGGCCGGCGGCATGTCCGCGCTCGGAGCGGAGGTCATCCCCGACGGCACGGTGGACGACCTGAACGGTTCGCTGGTGCAAGCCGTTGCCGAGCTGGACCGGCGACGGCCCGGGACCCGCGTGGCCGCCCTCTGCGCCGACCTGCCGGCGCTGCGCCCCGCTGAGCTGACCCGGGCACTGGGCGCCGCCGACGAGCACCGTCAGTCGTTCGTGACAGATACTCAAGGCGTCGGTACGACGATGCTGGTGGCTCCGAACAGCGAGGTCTTCCTGCCGCGGTTCGGATCCGGCTCGCGTGCGGCACATCTGTCCGAGGGTGCCTACGAGATCGACCTGCCCGACATCGCCACCGTGCGCCGTGACGTGGACACACCGGCCGATCTCGCCGACGCGATGCTGCTCGGGGTCGGCGCGCGGACGTCGATGGTGACGACCGGGATTAGGCTCTGACCATGCAGGCAACGGTCTCCGCCTTCGACCCGGCCACCTTCAGTGGTGCCGTGCTGCTCGACGACGGGGTCGAGGTGCCGTTCGCCTCCTCCGCGCTGTCCGGCACCGGGCTCCGTCTGCTGCGGCCGGGCCAACGGGTGCGACTCGAGACCTCCGGTGAGGGCGCCGCCCTTCGGGTGGACGCGCTGCAGATCATCACGCTGGCCTGACCGTCCGCTGATCTGACGCGGAGGCACCGCCCCTCCCTGCAACGACGAAGGTGGGCCGACCCGGTCGGGTCGGCCCACCTTCGGCGTGGGTGCGAGAAGCTCAGGCCTTCTTGGCGGTGCTCTTCTTCGCGGTGGACTTCTTGGCGGGTGCCTTCTTCGCCGTCGAGGTCTTCTTGGCCGGAGCGGTCTTCGCCGCGGTCTTGGTCGCCGTCTTCTTGGCCGGAGCGGACTTCGCGGCCGACTTGGTGGCGGTCTTGGTCGCCGTCTTCTTGGCCGGGGCTGCCGACTTCGCCGCCGACTTGGTGGCGGTCTTCTTTGCCGGAGCCGCCTTGCCTGCCGCGGCCTTGGCCGTGCCGGCTGCGAGCTTCGGGAGCTTCTTCGCGCCCGAGACGACGGCCTTCAGGTCAGCGCCGGCGCTGAACTTGGGGACCGCTGTCTTCTTCGCCTTGATGCGCTCGCCCGTGCGCGGGTTGCGCACCCAGCGGGCGTCGCGGACGCGCTTCTCGAACGAACCGAACCCCGTGATGGCGACCTTCTCGCCCTTGGCGACCTCTCGAGTGATGGTGTCCAGCACCGACTCCAGGGCGTGCGACGCGGCCTTGCGGTTGCCGTCGAAGCGAGCCGCGAGGGTATCTACTAGCTGACTCTTGTTCACAGAACTTCCCTTTCGTGAACCTAGGGCCGAGCCGATGCTCGACTTTTCCCTTTGTACGCTAAGGAAAAGTCGGCCAAGTCACAATCACCACACGCTAAAACCTGGGACATATTCGAATGGCCGGTTCTTCACAGATGGCTATTCTCGGCCCATGCAAGCCGACAGCTGGGCCCGCGTGCAGGGCTGGTGGGCCGACCTCTTCGGGTGTGGGAAAGCCCAGCTCTGGCAAGGGTTGTCGGTCACGAAGCATGCCGGGCTGACCGGCTACGAGGGCATCTTGGTGGCACACCGTTCGACCGGTTGCCACGTCTCATTACCATCCTGGGTCGACGCTCGAACCCGAGAATCGCTAAGCCAGCAAGGGATGTCGCGCATTACGGATCCCGACTTCTGGATGCAGCTGCCGGAGACCGCGGCGCTGTCGGTGATCGGTCCGAGCGTGCACAGCTACACCGATGGGGCGTCCTGGATTGCGCCGACAAAGTCAGCGACGGACGCCGTCATCGAAGCCCCGCGCGACCAGCTCGAGGGCCTGCGCTTCGCGATGGATCCGGCCGATTGGGGCGAGGGCGGATTCGCCGACGGAGCTTCAAGGTTCTTCGCCCTGCGTGTCGCCGGGGAGGTGGTCGCGGCGGCCAACCTCACCGAGTTCCTCGACGGACCGGCCGACATCGGGGTCGTGGTGCACCCGGAGTTTCGAGGACGTGGTCTCGGCCTTGCGGTCGCAGCCGCCGCCACGTCGTACGCCCTGGAAGAAGTCGGTGTCGCTCGCTGGCGGGCGCGGGTGACCAACGCCCCTTCACGCGCGATGGCAGCAGCCCTCGGGTTCGAGGACTACTGCCACCAGATGGCGATCCGCGCCTAGGGCCCCACAGACCGTTGGCGCTGTCGCGGGTCGGGCCGACGAGGCTGACCTGTCAGGTCACCACCGCCGAGCCGACCTCACAACGTCGCGGGCTTCCAGCTCGGCCGGGCGCCCTCGTAGGTCGCGATGTCGTCCTCGTGCGAGAGCGTGATGCCGATGTCGTCGAGTCCCTCGAGCAGCCGCCACCGCGTGTAGTCGTCGATGTCGAACGGCGCGACGAGGTCACCCGCCCGCACCTGCCTGGCCTCGAGGTCGACGGTCACCTCGGTGGTGGGGTCCGCCTCGACGGCGGCCCAGAGCTTCTCGATCACCGCCTGGTCGACCTGCGCCGCCAGCAGCCCTGCCTTGCCGGAGTTGCCGCGGAAGATGTCGGCGAACCGGCTCGAGAGCACCACCTTGAAGCCGTAGTCGGTCAACGCCCACACGGCGTGCTCGCGCGAGGAGCCGGTGCCGAAGTCGGGTCCGGCCACGAGGACCGAGACGCCGGCGTACTCGGGCTTGTTGAGGATGAAGTCGGGGTCGTTGCGCCAGGCTCCGAACAGGCCGTCCTCGAAACCGGTGCGGGTCACCCGCTTGAGGTAGACCGCCGGGATGATCTGGTCGGTGTCGACGTTGCTGCGACGCAGCGGGAGCGCGGTGCCGGTGTGGCTGGTGAACTTGTCCATGTTCTCTCTTTCGGTTCCTGAGCCTGTCGAACGGCTCGGCACTCAGACCCGTGCGGGCAGGTCGGTGGGGGCGGACAGGTGACCGGTCACCGCGGTGGCCGCGGCCACCAGCGGGGAGACCAGGTGGGTCCTTCCGCCCTTGCCTTGACGGCCCTCGAAGTTGCGGTTGGAGGTGGAGGCGCTGCGCTCGCCAGGCTGGAGCTGGTCGGGGTTCATGCCCAGGCACATCGAGCAGCCGGCCCCGCGCCACTCGCCTCCTGCCTCCTTGAACACCACGTCCAGGCCCTCGGCCTCGGCCTGCAACCGGACCCGGACCGACCCCGGAACGACCAGCAGCCTGGTGTCGTCGGCGACCTTGCGGCCCTTGATCACCTCGGCCGCGGCGCGCAGGTCCTCGATCCGGCCGTTGGTGCACGAGCCGACGAACACCGTGTCCACCTTGACCTCGCGCATCGGGGTGCCGGCCTCGAGACCCATGTACTGCAGTGCCTTCTCGGCCGCGATTCGGTCGCCCTCGTCCGCGAGCTCGCTGGGCACGGGGACCCGGTCGCCGAGCGGAACGCCCTGGCCGGGGTTGGTGCCCCAGGTGACGAACGGGGTCATCTCGCTCGCGTCGAGCACAATCTCCTTGTCGAAGGCTGCATCGTCGTCGGTGCGCAGGCTCTTCCAGTGCGCGAGCGCGGCGTCCCAGTCGGCGCCGGTCGGGGCACTGGGCCGCCCTTCGATGTAGTCGAAGGTGGTCTGGTCCGGCGCGATCATTCCCGCCTTGGCGCCCCACTCGATCGACATGTTGCAGATCGTCATCCGGGCCTCCATCGAGAGCTCCTCGATGGCGGGTCCGCGGTACTCCACGATGTAACCCTGGCCGCCACCGGTGCCGGTGTGCGCGATCAGGGTCAGCACCAGGTCCTTGGCGGTGACACCCTCGGGCAGCGACCCGTTCACGGTGACCGCCATCGTCTTCGGCTTGGCCTGCATCAGGGTCTGCGTGGCAAGCACGTGCTCGACCTCGCTGGTGCCGATGCCGAACGCGATCGCGCCGAACGCACCGTGGGTCGACGTGTGCGAGTCGCCGCAGACGATCGTCATCCCGGGCTGGGTCAGCCCGAGCTGGGGGCCGATGATGTGCACGATTCCCTGCTCCACGTCACCGAGCGAGTGCAGGCGTACGCCGAACTCCTCGGCGTTCTTGCGCAAGGTCTCCACCTGGGTCCGCGAGACCGGGTCCGCGATCGGCTTGTCGATGTCGAGGGTCGGGACGTTGTGGTCCTCGGTTGCCAGTGTCAGGTCGGGCCGGCGCACCGTCCGGCCGGCGAGCCGGAGCCCTTCGAAGGCCTGCGGCGAAGTGACCTCGTGAATGAGGTGAAGGTCGATGAACAGGAGGTCCGGTTCTCCTGGCGCACTGCGGACGACGTGCTCGTCCCATACCTTCTCTGCAAGGGTCTTGCCCATTGCCCATCTCCTTCACTGAACCGGTCCACCGACTTGCATCCCAGGATGCGAGACGGCAATATTGGAATATGGACAACTCTAGCGGAGTCGGCGTTCTCGACAAAGCCGCCCTGGTTCTTGCTGCCCTGGAGTCCGGGCCGGCCACTCTGGCCGGGCTGGTCGCGGGCACCGGGCTCGCACGCCCCACTGCCCACCGCCTGGCCGTCG
>DATFGA010000103.1:0-7974 GCA_035249775.1 Nocardioidaceae bacterium
CCTCCGCCTCGAGTCGGAGATGGGTGGCTACGAGGCGGCTGCAGCCAGGAGCGATCAGGTCGAGCACACCTACGCTGCGATCGCCCGGCTGATCGGCTGCGACCCGGACGAGGTCGCGGTGGTGGAGAACGCGACGCGGGCATGGGACATGGCCTTCTACGGCCTGACGTTGGGCGCGGGGGACCGGATCCTGACCGCCCGGGCCGAGTACGCCAGCAACGTCATCGCCTTCCTCCAGGTTGCGCGGCAAACCGGTGCGGTCATCGAGGTCGTCGACAACGACGAGTCCGGACAGGTTTCCGTCGAGGATCTGCGCCACCGGCTGGACGACGGCAAAGGCCGTGTGAAGCTCGTGGCGATCACCCATGTGCCGACGCAGGGCGGTCTGGTCAATCCCGCTGAGGAGATCGGAGTCGCCACCCGAGAGGCCGGCGTACTCTTCCTCCTCGATGCCTGCCAGTCGGTCGGGCAGCTGCCGGTCGACGTCGAACGCATCGGCTGCGACCTCCTCTCGGCGACCGGACGCAAGTTCCTGCGCGGCCCGCGCGGCACCGGGTTCCTCTACGTCCGTCGCGACGTCCTGGACCAGGTCGAGCCGCCTTTCCTCGACCTGCACGCGGCGACCTGGACGGCTCCGGACCGTTACCAGATGCGCCCCGACGCACGACGCTTCGAGAACTGGGAGACCAACTACGCAACGAAGATCGGGCTCGGGGTCGCCGTCGACTATGCCCTGTCCTGGGGACTGGACGCGATCGAGACCCGCGTCACCGGGCTTGCCGATCGGCTACGCGAGCACCTGGTGGGCATGCCGGGCGTGCAGGTGCACGACGAGGGTGAGCGCCGCTGCGGCATCGTCACCTTCACCGTCGACGGCGTCCCCGCCGAGCAGGTGCAGCAGCGTCTGGCCGACAGCCGCGTCAACGTCAGTGTGTCGCTGGTCGACTACGCCCGCCTCGACCTGCCGGACCGTGGCCTGCCGGACCTGGTCCGCGCATCGGTGCACTACTACAACACCGACGACGAGCTGGACCAGCTCGTCACGGCTCTGCCGCTGCCGGTCTGACCCCCGGCAAGGGACCCGCTCGAGCGGCTTGCCCGAGCGGTCGTCAGGAGGGGCCGAGCAGCGCCTCGTCGAAGTGGGCGATCACGCGCTGCTCGTACGCCGCCGCCTCGTCCCGGATCGCGGCGGTGTGGTTGGCGTCGGGAAGCTCCCACAGCTCCACCGGCTCTTCGGCCGCCTCGGCATAGATCCTGTTCATGGCGATCTCCATGGGGATCGACCCGGCCGCGATCAGCAGCAACGGGGTGGGGGAGACCTGCGCGGCGAGCTCGGCCAGCCTGGGAGGTGGGGTGCTGCCGGAGAGCAGGGCGGCCGTGGCAATCACCGGTGCCATGTACGCGTTCGCCCATCTGTCGGCCGGCGGGATGTCGCTGAACGAGCTGGCAGTCGCACCGTCGGCGACGATCGCCTTGAGCCGCTTGTCCTCGGCCCCCACCTCGATCAGCACATCGGCTCCGGTCGACAGGCCCAGCGCCCCTATGCGTCCGGGGTCGACATCAGTCCGGGTGCCGAGGAAGTCGATGGCACCTGCGACGTCGTGACGCCAGTCCCAGCCATAGCCGTTCGGGCTGCCCTCGCTCCGGCCGGCCCCGCGTGCGTCGTACAGGAGCACGCCGTACCCGTGGTCGGCCAGCATCCTCGCGTGCTGGACGGAGCCCAACCGGTCCCCGCCCGCAGAGTTCACCAGGATCACCGCGGCACCGTTGCGTGACGGCGAGTACCAGCCGGAGAGCTCGAGACCGTCCCTTGAGTCGAACGTCACCGTCTCGTAGGCGCCGCCGGGCGGCGCACCGATGGGGTCACGGAAGAGGTGGGTCTGGCCAATGCCCACGGCGATCGGCATGACGATGTAGAACACCATGACCGCTGTGGCCACGACGGCCACTCCACGCACCGCCCACCGCCGCCGCGCGCTCACCTGCCGTTCACCGCGGTGGAGGAACGGCAGTGCGGCCGCCATGACCAGCATCACGACCCCGGCGGCCGCGGCCAGCACGCCGGTGATGTCGCTGTTCGACGGTCCGTCGACGCTGATGTGCATCACGTGCAAGGCCCCGTTGGCGAGGGCAGCGCCGCCGAACAGCAGAGCCATGGCCGCCCGCAGGCCGGTGCGGAGCCGGCCGAACAGCAGGACACCGGTCACGGCGAGCGCGGTCACCACCAGCAGTGCCGGCAGGTGCTGCGTCACGGGAACGCCGGGTTGCCGGTTGAGGACCGCGTCGTCGAGCGCATGGAGAAGACCGATCGCGGTGCTGATCGCGAAGACCCGGTGGGCCAGGTCGCGGCGCGGGGCGGTGCGGTCTCCGTCTTCCCGAGTGATACGCCGTCCGGTGTAGGCGGGGGGTGCCGTCGTCATAGCTGCTCCAGAGGTAGTCCGCCCGGTCAGGCGCATCCACGACGTTAGGGAGCCACGGGCCCGCAGAGAATCGGGCTGGCCGCTCGTGTAACCGTCGGCGGCCACACGTCGGGGGCGGTTAACCACCGATGGGACGTGCGGGAAACACCCTCGTCCGCTATGCCGGGTTCCTCCAGGATGGGTGGAGGAGGTGGATGGTGCCGAACGTGCGGGTGCTGATCGTCGACGACCAGGCGCTTTTCCGGCGAGCGGCCGCCGCCGTCGTCGACGCGATGGACGGGTTCGTGCTGGTCGGGGAGGCGGTGGACGGCGAGGCGTCGCTCGCCGCGACGCGGGAGAGTCGGCCGGATCTTGTCCTGATGGACGTGAACCTGCCGGTCAGGGACGGCATGGAGGCCACCCGCCGGATCCGCGCCCTGGACGATGCTCCGGTCGTGGTGCTTCTGTCCACCTATGAGCTCAGCGACCTCGGGGATGACCCGCTACGGTGCGGTGCCGTTGCCTACGTCCCCAAGTCCGACTTCGACGCCGGTCGCCTCCACGCCATCTGGGACGCAGCCCGGCGCTGACAGCGGAAGCAGCAGCTGCATCCGAGCGTGTCCGTCCCTGTCAGTGATGTCGAGCGTCCCGGACAGAGCCGCGGCCCGGTCCTGCAGGTGGTCGTTGCTCGGAGGGCCGGCGCGGCCGGTGGGTCCGTGGATCTCCAGCGTCAGCACGTCATTGCGAACGGAAAGGTGCACGTTCGCCGGGCCACCGACCTCGCCGATGAGCTCCACGGCGCAGAAGTAGGCGGTGCTCTCCACACGGGGGTCGAACCGACGGTCCGTCGACGGGTCAGCGGCCAGGCTGCCGCGCCCTGAGCGTTCGAGGTAGCCGGCCAGTGCGGGCGCCAGCCCACGACGCGCGAGCTGCGTCGGGAAGACGCCACGGGTCAGGGACCGCAGCGACTCCAGGGCGGTCTGCGTGTGCATAGTCAGGTCGTCGAGGTGTCGACCGGTCTGGTCCGGCGAGGAGGCCGGCTGTGCTGCGGGGTCGTTGATCAGTCCATCGAGGCCCTCGCCGACCCGTTGCAGGTGAGGGAGGACCGTCCGCGCCAGGTTGGACTCGAACCGTTGCCGTGCCGCGACCTGGGCCTGGTCGAGCCGGCGAGCCGAGGCGGCGAGCTCTTGGGTGCTGCGACGCAGCTGGCTGACCCGGTCGACCAGTGCCGACTCGAGTCGGATGTTCCGCAGTGCACGTCCCAGCTGCAGGACGAAGTCGTCCACCAGTCGTTGCTCGTCGGGCCGTAGCGCGGCGCCGGCGGGCATGGTCAGCGAGAGACTGCCGAGCCGGCCCTCTCCGTCGACGACGGGCAGCAGCACCGCCGTTCCGGTGCCACTGTTGCGGTCGTCCGGCCAGCTGACCTCGCTCGACGCCCGGCCCGGTACGTCGACCCGGAGGCTGACCCTGCGCGCGCCCACTGCACGGGCCACCGCTTCCGCGACACGGCGCAGCAGCTCGTCGGTGTCCGGCGACTCCTGGAGTCGCTTGCTGAACTCCGCGAGCTCCACGTAGGGGGCGGCGCGGGCGCCGTACACAAGCCTGTCCGCCAGCCGTTCGGCCTTCTTGCGTACCGGCTGGAACGCGAGGGCGACCAGAGCCGTGGCAAGCAGGGACGGCCAGAAGAGCCCCCGGGTGAGGGGGAACAGCTCACCGATGAGGACGACCAGCGCGATGTACCCCACCGTGACGAAGCCGGACAAAGTCGCAAGAGTGATTGCCCGGTTGATGAAGATGTCGATGTGGTAGAGCCGGTAGCGGAGGATCGCGACGCCGGTGAGCAGCGGAACGCACAGGTAGGCGATCATCACCGGCAGCGGAAGGACCCATTCCGGGGCGCCACCGGCGACGAGGATGACGTTGCCCACCACACCGGCGGCCAGGACCACCGCAGCGACGGTCATCCACCGAAGCTGCGTCCGCTCGTCGCCGTGAGCGCGACGCAGCCGTAGCAACAGCGAGAGTGCCGCGGCCAGGACGCCGACGCCGACCAACAAGGACGCCGACGACAAGACGGCGACCAGAACGGGTCCTGGCTCTCGACCGACAAGCTCTGCGTGACGGTCGAGCTGGTCGGGCCTGATGGTGCCGACCGTCGCGGCGCTCACCAGCAGCCCGCTCACCGGCGCCGCGAGCGCCCACGCCCACCGCCGGGAGGCGAGGTGGCCGTCCGGAGCCAGCAGGAACAGGACCGCTAGCAGGGCGATCACGAACAGTCCGCCGGTCTGGAGCGAGAACCAGATCGCCAGGTGCCCGCCAGGTGCGGAGCCGAGCTCACCCGACAGTGCGCTGTAACCGTAGGCACGCAAGGCGAGCCCGAGCTCGCTGAGCAGCTGGCCGACGACGAAGAGCCAGCCGATCGGGTGAGCGGGGTACCGCGCCACGATCACCGCCCCGACGAAGGCACCGGCGATCGCCCCCATCGTCACCAGCGGGAATCC
Source organism: Nocardioidaceae bacterium (assembly GCA_035249775.1). GTDB lineage: Bacteria > Actinomycetota > Actinomycetes > Propionibacteriales > Nocardioidaceae > Nocardioides_C. The sequence goes on from DATFGA010000103.1 coordinate 4,901, forward strand.
ATCGGCGACGACGCCCGTGTCGAACACCGGCCGCCGCGACGCCACGAGCAGCGCCACGTGGGCCGCCGCAACAAGCACGGTCAGGGCGAACAACGACCAGGCCAGACGCGCCGGCATGTCAGGTCGCTTCCACCGGAGCCGCCGCTGCCGTGGGTATGTCTGCCACCACGGTGGTACCTCCTGGGGAGCGGCGTACCTGGATGTCGCCACCGACCGACGCCACCCGCTCGCGCATGTTGGACAGACCGGTTCCCTGCCCGGCGGTGTTCGCGTCGGGGTCGATGCCGATGCCGATGCCGTCGTCGTCGACGGTGAGCACGAGCCGTCCGGACTCCTCGCGGAGGCGGACGTCGATCCTGGACGCCTCCGCGTGCTTCGTCGCGTTCTGGACCGCCTCGAGGGCGCAGAAGTAGAGCGTCGCCTCGACGTCGGGATCGAGCCGACTCATCTCGGGCACCGTGACCCGCACCGGGACCGGGTTGGCCGCTGTCGCGAGCACCAGAGCGGGTGCGAAGCCACGTTGGGTCAGGGTCTCGGGGGCCGCCCCACCGGAGATGATCCGGAGCGTCCGGACCGCATCCGAGACGGCGAGCCGCTGCTCGCGCAGGACCTCCGTCGTCCGGACCGGGTCGGTGGCGATCAGTGCCTTGGCGACCTTGAGGTTGATCGCCAACGCCACGAGCTGCTGCTGGGCACCGTCGTGGATGTCGCGCTCGAGGCGCCGACGCTCGAGGTCCTGGGCCGTGACCAGCTCGTCCCGGGTGTGGCGCAGCTCGAGCTCGCGCGCGGTGAGCTCCTCCAACCGGACCGCCAGCTCCGCCCGTAGCTGCGCGCTCTGCAGCACCATGCCGGCCTGGGCGGCCAGGCCACCGAGTAGCCGGTCCTCGACGGGACTCATGGCACGGCCGGCGCGCTCCCTCACCCGCAGCACACCCAACGGTCTGTGGGCATGGGACACCGTCACCGTCCGGATGCCTTCGTCCGAGTCCTTGCCGTAGAGCGGGGGCGGTCTCTGGTCGCTCTCGACGTCCGGCGGGTAGCTCGCCATCAACGTCAACCGGCCATCGACGAGGACCCAGACCTGTGCCCAGGCCACCCCCGTTCCCGAGGCCAGCATGCGTGCCATGACGGCGGGCGCGCGGTCGCCGGAGTCGTTCCGTGTCATCTCCTGGGAGAACTCGGCGAGGACCTCGTACGGCGTACGGTCCGGTCTGCTGAACCTGCGAGCCGCACGCCGCTCAGCGCGGTTCCTGACCGGCTCGACGATCGAGGCGACCACCGCGGTCGCCAGCACGGACAGTCCCACGTGGGGTGAGTCCAAGCGGCCGATCAACAGACCGCCACCGAGTACCACGACGACGTAGACCGACAGCACTGTGCCGGCCGCGGCCACCCAGCCGAGAACCACCTCGGGGCGTGGCGCCCGGGTGGCGAGGACGCCGACGGCGCTCATGGCACGAGTGTGCTCCCGGTACCCGCCGCCCGTCATGTGATTGACCGCCCCGGATCCGGGCGGCTGACCGCACACATCGCGGCGGGTGACCCCGTGCCGTCCTCCGGCCCGCGGGTGGTCAGCCTCGGCAGGTGTGCGCGCGACCCCATGCCGGTAGGCGGCGTCGAGCCCTGGAATGGAGGTCATCCGGTCGACGGCGGCCGGTGTCCTCGAACCAGGAGCAACAGATGACCACCTTTGCCACTCCCACCACCACGGCAGCAGCGGCCCGGGCGACAGGCGTCACCAAGGCCTACGGCAGCGGTGACGCACGAGTGCTGGCGCTCGACGACGTCACTGTGACGATCGAGTCGGGCAGGTTCACCGCGATCATGGGGCCCTCGGGCTCCGGCAAGTCGACGCTGCTGCACGTCCTCGCCGGTCTGGACCGCCCCACCGAAGGCCAGATCCACATCGGTGGAGCCGAGATCACGACCATGAACGACCGCGAGCTCACCCTGCTGCGCCGCGACCGGATCGGTTTCATCTTCCAGGCGTTCAACCTGCTGCCCACTCTCACCGCGGCGGAGAACATCGCGTTGCCGTCGCGAATCGCCGGCCGCAAGCCCGATCCGCTGTGGGTGCAGTCGATCGTCGAGACGGTGGGGCTGGGCGCCCGGCTCTCGCACCGGCCGTCCGAGCTCTCCGGCGGCCAGCAGCAGCGGGTCGCTGCGGCGCGCGCACTGGCCACCAAGCCCGACATCGTGTTCGCCGACGAGCCGACTGGCGCCCTGGACTCACGGTCGGGGGAGGAGCTGTTGCGCTTCCTCCAGCACGCGGTTCGCGAGATGGGACAGACGGTGGTGATGGTCACCCACGACCCGGTGGCTGCCGCCCACGCCGACCGGGTGCTCTTCCTCAGCGACGGCGACATCGTCGACGAGATGGCAAGCCCCACGTCCGACCAGGTCCTCGACTACATGAAGAAGCTAGGAGCCTGAACCATGTTGAGTGCAACGATCAAGGGGATGCTGGCGCACAAGCTCCGGCTCTTCCTCACCGCCACGTCGATCGCCCTCGGCGTGGCCTTTCTCGCGGGCACGCTGATGCTGAACAGCAGTATGCAGCGCGCCTTCGACGACCTGTTCGCCAGCGTCAGCTCGGGGATGGACACGGTTGTCAGAGGCGAGGCAGCCGACGCGCAGGCGGCCGCCGCAGACGAGCGGCCGGCGGTTCCCGCTGCGGTTCTCGACGAGGTGCGCGGCATCGAAGGTGTCGCCACTGCCGAGGGCCGGGTCGAGGGCTATGCACTGCTCACCGACTCGCACGGCAAGCCGATCCAGCCCAACGGTGCGCCGACGCTGGGGACCAACCTGAGCGAGGATCCCGCCCTGCGTGGTGAGGTCACGTTGCGGTCCGGCCGGGCACCGCAGACTCCCGATGAGGTGGCGGTCGACGCCACCTCTGCAAAGGAGGGCGACCTCACGCTTGGGTCGCAGGTGAAGGTCCTGTTCCAGGGTCCCGCCCAGACGTTCACCCTGGTCGGCATCGTCGGCTACGGCGACGAGGACGACCTCGGCGGGTCGACCACGGCCTACTTCGAGCGCGAGACCGCTCAGCGGCTGCTGGGCAACAAGGGCAC
>DATFGA010000104.1:0-4058 GCA_035249775.1 Nocardioidaceae bacterium
CACCGGTGCCTGCACGACCCCGACGCGACGCGACGAGGATCGACCATGACGAGGACACCCTTGACCCACATCCTCCATGACTCCGGCGTCCCGGCGGAGGCGCGAGACTTCAGCGTCAAGGAGCGGGTGGTCATCGTCACCGGGGCGGCTCAAGGCATAGGCCGCGAGCTGGCGCGCCAGTTCGCCGCGGCGGGGGCGTTCGCCGTGGTGGCGGACCTCAACATCGACGGGGCGGACGCGGTCGTGGCAGAGATCCACGACGCCGGCGGAATCGGGTTGGCGGTCAGGGTGAACGTGGCCGACGAAGCTTCCGTGCAGGCGATGGTCAACACCGTCGTCGAGAAGTTCGGGCGCGTCGACGTGCTGGTCAACAACGCCTCCATCTTCGCGACGCTCGAGAAGAGACCATTCGACGAGATCCCCCTGGCGCAGTGGGAGCAGGTGCTGAGGGTCAACGTGACCGGCACCTACCTGTGCGTCCGGGCCGTGGCGGCCCACATGCGCAGGGCGGGCTTCGGCCGCGTCATCAACGTTTCGTCCGATGCGGTCGCACGCGGCACGGTCAACTACTTGCACTACGTCACCTCCAAGTCGGCCGTGATCGGTATGACCAACTCCTTGGCGCGCGAGCTGGGCGCGTACGGGATCACCGTCAACTGCCTTCGCCCGGGCAGCGTCGCCACCGAGGTCGAGCGCGCCGCCAACCCGACCACCGAGGTCCGCGAGCGAGCCGCGTCGCTGCAGTGCATCCCACGAGGGATGCTCCCCACCGACCTGGTCGGGATCACCCTATTTCTGTCCACCCCGGCATCCGCGTTTATCACCGGCCAGACAATCGCCTGCGACGGCGGCTACACACACAGCAGCTGAGACCACCAGACCAGCCACGCCCAGCCCGAGGAGAACGTCCCCATGAAGCAGTACCCCCACCTCTACGTCGACGGCCGCTGGGTCGATTCGGTCGACCCGCGCGAGGTCGAGCTCATCGATCCCACGCGGGAGCAGGCGTTCGTCCGCGTCACGCTGGGCAGCGCCGCGGACGCCGACCTCGCGGTCGCTGCGGCACGACGCGCGTTCGAGAGCTTCTCGATGACGTCGGTCGACGAGCGAGCCGCGTTGATCGACTGCATCATCGAGGTGTACGAGTCGTACGTCGACGAATTCTCTGAGCTGATCGCGCGCGAGGTCGGGATCCCCGTCGCCAACCGCGCGCAGGTCACCGGTCCGGCCGAGCACATGCGGGTGGCCCGCGACATCCTGCGCGAGTACCCCTTCGAGGCACGCGTGGGCAGCGCGATCGTGCGTCGCGAGCCGATCGGGGTCTGCGCGCTCATCTCGCCCTGGAACTGGCCGGTCCAGACCGGCGTGATCAAAATGATCTACGCCCTGGCCGCCGGGTGCACCGTGGTCGCCAAGCCCAGTGTCGACTCCGCTGCGAGCGGCGCCCTGATGGCCCAGGTGCTGCACGAGGCTGACGTGCCGCCAGGCGTGTTCAACCTGGTGAACGGCACTGGCCGCCAGGTGGGCGACGCACTGTCGCGCCACCCGGGCGTCGACATGATCTCGTTCACCGGGTCCACCACCGCCGGTGAGGCGGTCGGAGCCGCGGCCGCCGGCACCGTCAAGCGGGTCTGCCTCGAGCTGGGTGGGAAGTCGGCCAACATCGTGCTGCCCGACGCCGACCTCGAGAAGGCGGCGCGGTGGAACATCCAGCGGGCCTTCTTCAACGCCGGCCAGTCCTGCCACGCCCCGACCCGGATGCTGGTGCACGAGAGCCAGCTGGACCAGGTGGTGCCCTTCCTCGTCGACGAGGCGCACCGCTTCCGCCTGGGTGACCCGCTGGACAGCTCGACGACCATGGGCCCTGTCGTCAGCGCAGCCCAGTTCAAGTCGGTCCGAGAGTTCATCCAAGGTGCTCTCAACGAGGGCGCGCACCTCCTCACCGGTGGCCTTAAGCGCCCCGACGGCCTCGACCGCGGCTACTTCGTGCAACCCACCGTGTTCACCGGTGTGACCCCGGACATGACGATCGCCCGCGAAGAGGTCTTCGGACCAGTCCTGGCCGTCCTGACCTACCGCGACGAGGACGAGGCCCTGCGCATCGCCAACGACTCCCCCTACGGGCTCGGAGGCTTCGTCTTCGGCCGCGACCGGGCGAACGCCCGCCGCGTGGTGAACGGCCTGCGCGCCGGACGGGTGAGCTACAACGGCGCCGCCACCGACTCGTACGCGCCAATGGGCGGCTACAAGCAGTCAGGCATCGGTCGGTCGATGGGCCGCTTCGGCCTCGAGGAGTACCTCGAGATCAAGTCCGAGTATGGGTTCGACGAAGAGGCACAAGCGTTGCCGCCTCTGTTCGGCTGAAGACACCCGAGTCGATCAGGAGATGGCCGAACATGAACGACGCATCCACACCCCTGCTGCGTAATCACACAAAGGAAAAGCTGTCCAGGGGTGAGCCGGCGTACTCGATGACCGTGCGACTTGTGCGGACGGTTGACATCGCCGCCATTGCCTCCACAGCAGGGTTCGACTCCATCTACATCGACTTGGAGCACAGCAGTTTCTCCTTGGAAGCCGCGGGTCAGATCTGCATGGCCTGCAACTCCCTCGGCGTCACTCCCCTTGTCCGCGTTCCCGGCCTGGACCCGTCCTTCATCGCTAGGGTGATGGATTCTGGCGCCATGGGGATCATCGTGCCCGGCGTGGAGTCCGCCGACGAGGCGCGCGCCGCGGTCCATGCGGTGAAGCACGTGCCGTTGGGCGAGCGTTCTCTCGCGGGAGCAGCGCCCCAGCTGAACTACCGGACCTTCCCTGCCGACCAGGTCATCCGTGAGCTCGACCAGGCGTCCATGGTGGTCGCGATGATCGAGTCCCAGGCGGGGCTCGACGCGGTGGACGCCATCGCGTCCGTCGACGGCGTCGACGTGGTGCTCGTCGGGGCGAACGATCTGAGTGTCGCGCTCGGCGTCGCCGGGCAGATGGACTCGCCCCAGGTCCACGACGCCTACGTCCGTGTAATCGAGGCGTGCCGAGCGAAAGGGAAGACAGTGGGGATCGGCGGACTGGGGGGGCGCCCAGACCTCATCCGTCGCTACGTGGAGCTCGGCGCCCGATACGTTTCCACCGGCAACGACATCTCCTTCCTCAGCGCTGCGGCCGCGCAGAAGCGTCAGCAGTTCGACTGATGGACACTCGACTCCGGAGGGAACACCCATGAAGATCTGCGTGTACGGCGCGGGCGCTGTGGGCGGGCACATCGCGGGGCGGCTAGCGGCGGGCCAGACCAAGGTTTCAGTGATCGAGCGCGGCGAGCAGCTCGATGCGATCCGAGAGCACGGGCTCCGGGTCGAAACTCGTGAGCGAGAACTGGTGTCGCACCCGTTCGTCACTGACCGACCAGGTGATCTTGAGTCTCAGGACGTCGTCATCGTCGTTGTGAAAGCCCCGATCCTACCGAGGATCGCAGAGGGCGTTGGTTCCCTGCTGCACCAGGACAGCCTGGTGCTCGTGGTCGGAAACGGCATTCCGTGGTGGTACTTCCACTCCCATGGCGGAACTCTCGACGGGACCCAGCTGCCGCGGCTGGACCCCGAACAGGCGCTGTGGCGCTTGATCGGTCCCGAGCGTGCGGTGGGCTCCGTTGCCTACACCGCGGGCAGTGTGATCACTCCAGGGGTGATTCGCGCAGAGAATCCGCGCAATCGCTTGATCATCGGGCGGCCCGATGGGCAGCAGGACGCCAGAGTGGACACTCTCGCCTCGCTGCTGATCGCCGGCGGCTTGGAGGTCACTGTCACACCAAAGATCCGTGACGCCATCTGGGTCAAGCTGGTCATGAACTTGGTCGGGGGTTCGCTGGGTGTCCTCAGCGCCTCAGCCACGAAGGATGTGCTGGACAAGCCCGCCGTTGCCGGCACGGCCAAGACGATGGCAGAGGAGTGTGCGGCCATCGCTCACGCTCTCGGCTGCGATCCGGGCGATCCCCACGAAGCCCTGACCAAGCTGGCGACGTCCAGCCACCTGCAGAGCATCGCGCAAGACCTGCAAGCCGGCCG
>DATFGA010000105.1:0-3580 GCA_035249775.1 Nocardioidaceae bacterium
CCGAGGGCCCGAAGAAGATCGTCAAGGACGTCACGGACGGCGTCGACAAGGGCCTGAAGGACGTCAACGACGGCCTCGGTGACCTCGCGGACGGCCTCGACGAGGGTCTCAACGGGCCCACCGCCGACCCCACCGATGGCACTTCCGACGGCACCGACGACGGCGACGCCGGCAGCGGCGATGTCACCAGCGGGCTCAGTGACGGCCTCTCCGGCGTGGTCGAGACCATTCTCCCCGACACCGGCGTCGACCAGCTCCTCCCCTGACCTGGGCCTCGCGCCGGCTGAGCTGCGTCAGGAGAAGACGGAGCGGCGCTGCATCAGGAGCGTGTACAGCGTCTGCTGGATGGTCTCCCGGACCTGGTCGGTCACGTTGAACACCAGCATCGGGTCGTCCGCGGCGCCCTCGTCGTAGGAGTCGGTGCGGATCGGCTCGCCGAACTCGATCAGCCACTTCGACGGCAGCGGCACCATCCCGAGCGGCCCGAGCCAGGGGAAGAACGGCGTGATCGGGATGTACGGCACGCCGAGCAGCCGCGCGAGCGACGGGATGTTGCCCACGAGGGGATAGATCTCCTCGGCGCCGACCACCGAGCACGGCACGATCGGGACACCGGTGCGCAGGGCGGCGGAGACGAAGCCGCCGCGGCCGAACCGCTGCAGCTTGTACCGCTCGGAGTAGGGCTTGCCGATCCCCTTGAACCCCTCCGGCCACACGCCGACCAGCTCGCCACCGCGCAGCATCCGCTCGGCGTCGTCGTTGCAGGCCAGGGTGGCCCCGCCCTTGCGCGCCAGATCGCCGACGAACGGCAGCCGGAAGACCAGGTCGGCACCGAGCGGGCGCAGGTGGCGGCCGGTGTGGTCGTGGATCGAGACGCCGGTCACCAAGCCGTCCATCGGGACCGTGCCCGAGTGGTTGGAGACCACGAGCGCGCCGCCCTCGGTGGGGATGTTCTCGATGCCGCGCACCTCGACCCGGAACCACTTCTGGGCGATGGGCCGGATCGCGGCGAGCAGGAACCGCTCGGTGACCTCACGGTCGAAGCCGTACTCGTCGACCGTGTAGTCACCGGTCACCCGCCGGCGCAGGAAGGCGAGGAACTCCGCGAGCCGCGGCTCCCAGTCCTCGCCGAACAGCTCCTTGGCCGCGGTGCCGAACGCAGCGAGCCAGTCACCGACCGGGATTCCGTCCCCGGGCGCGCGGCCGGTCGCGGTCGTGCTCGACGTCCCGGCCCCGCCGGAAGTGTCGGATGCGTCTGAAGCCTCCGATGAGGTCGGCTCAGGCGAAGGTGAGGGCGACGGCTCCGGGGCAGGCGCGGTCTCCTCCGGAGGCGGAGGGGTACGACGCTCCGTCGTGTCGTCCACCTGTCGAGGACCGGGCGAGCCGGCCGGCGTACTCGCGCGCCTCTTCGCGGTCCCACCGGCCAGGTTCCGGGCAGCGGTGGACGGTTTCGCGTTGCCGGAGCCGCGACCCGGTCGGCCGCGGGTGCCCAGCGGGATGATCTCGGCGTCAGCCACGGTTGCTCCTCAGTGCGCCGGCCACCGCGGTCTCGAGGGAGGCCACCCGCTCCTGGGAGACCATCCCCGGCCCGACGGCGCGGCAGAAGTCCTCGAACGCCTCGGCTGTCGTGTACTCCGGCTCGAAGCCGAGCACCTCGCGCATCCGGGTGGTGTCCACGCCGCGTCCGTAGGTCAGGAACTCCATCTGCTCGGGCGAGAAGTCCGCGACCCGCGCCTGGCGGATGAAGGAGCCGACCGAGCTGACCGCGAACGCCGGCAGCGGCAGACTGGGCCGGCCGAGACGGCGTACCGCCTGGGACAGCATCAGCACGCCGTCCCCGGCCACGTTGAACGAGCCGTGTACGCCGGCCGTGGTGGCGTGTCGCAGGGCCTCGAGGAGGTCGGTCTCGTGCAGGAACTGCAGCCGCGCGTCGAAGCCGAGCACGGTCGGGATCACCGGCAGCCGGAAGTAGGAGGTCATCGGCGAGGTCACCTCGGGGCCGACGGTGTTCGCCGCGCGGAGCATGGTGACGGTGACATCGGGCCGGCGGCGCGCGAAGCCGCGCACGTAGCCCTCGACCTCGACGGCGTCCTTGGCGAAGCCCGACTTGGGCATGCGCTTGGGCGCCATGTCCTCGGTGAACATCGCGGGGTCGCGGCTCGACGCCCCGTAGACCGTCGTCGACGACTTGACGACCAGGTGCTTGAGGCTCGGCGCCTTCTGGCAGGCCGCCAGCAGCTGCATCGTGCCGATGACGTTCAGCTCTTTCATCGACGTGCGGCCACCGGCGGTCCCGGGGGTGGCGATCACACTCATGTGCACGACCGTGTCGACGTCCTCACCGGCGATCACCTTGGTGATCACCGGGTTCCGGATGTCAGCCCGGATGAACCGGACATTCCCCATGTCGACGCGGGGTGGGACCACGTCGACCCCGATCACCCGGGAGACCGACGGGTCGTCGGCGACGAGGCGCGCGAAACGGCCCCCGAGGTCTCGGGAGACCCCGGTTACCAGAACCACGCGCCCCACTGGTGAGCTCCTCGCCGGCGGCGCTTACTTGCCCTGGCGACGACGCTGGATGCGCGTCTTCTTCAGCAGCTTGCGGTGCTTCTTCTTCGCCATGCGCTTGCGGCGCTTCTTGATGACAGAACCCACGTGTGGACCTTTCGAGACTGGATCGGTCGTGCAGCGGCGTCCGCGCACGACCCGGAAGGGCCAAGACTATCCGCCACGGCCAATGAGGAGAAACCGAGTCCAGGCGCCGGTGACCCCGATCACTTCTGTCCGGTTTTGGCGTCATGAGAAGCGTCTTGTACGGTTCCATGGTCCTTGAGACGTTCTGGGAGAGTCTCCTTGACACCATTTCTCACATTGTGCGCACTAGTCACCATCCGTTAAGGCATGATGTGATACGCACTACCGGTTTCACCCGCTTTGACACTTGTGTCGCACCCACGCTGGTAATTCCTGTTTGAACCAAGAGTTACCGATACTCGTGGCCCGAGCCCCCCGCAGTGCGGGACGGCGCTGGCCGCGCCCATGAGGCCTTGGGAGGGGCCTTAGCGATGGACACACCTCATGTCGGCGCACTGCGCCCTGCCCGTAGCCCGAAGCTTCACACCCGACTTCTGCTCGTCACGCTGGTGACGGTCCTGGTAGCTGCGGGCACCGCTCTCGGTACGACCACCTCCGCCTCCGCTGCCGGCGCCACCGCGAGGGTGGGCAGCAGCCAGGCCAAGGCCTACCCCAGGATGGCCACCGAGACCTACGAGAAGCGGGTGCAGTACTGGGTGAACCGCAAGCGCAACCAGCACGACCTGCGCAGGCTGCGGATCGCCGGGTGCACGGACACCTCCGCGGAGCGCTGGAGCGACTACCTGGCCCGCAACGAACTCTTCTACCACCAGTCGATGTCGGACCTGCTCGAGCGCTGCAACGCGATGTACGCCGGGGAGACCCTCGGCCGCGGCGCGATCTCGCCGCGCCGGCTGGTGCGGATGTGGATGCACTCCGACGGGCACCGGCACGTGCTGCTGAGCCGCAAGTCCCGCCGGATCGGGATCGGCGCGGTGCCCGA
>DATFGA010000106.1:0-2843 GCA_035249775.1 Nocardioidaceae bacterium
GTGTTCCAGGGGCTCGGCTACGGCCTGCAGGCCGATGTGGCGCAGCGCAAGATCCAGACCGGTCGCCTCAACGCGCAGCCGCTCCCCTGCGCCGGCACCAACCGGCAGGTCCGCAGCTCCGCGCCGGCTGACCTGAACCTCGGTGAGGCCGACGCACTCGAGCTCTCCGTCCTCAGTGGCCGGTCGTTCGGCGTCCAGCACAAGGACGGCCGGGCCCGCGCCTGGACCGAGGGCCGGGTGGCCCGGGTCCGCCTGGGCGGCGCCGCCGGAGTCGAGATCCGTGGCGTCCTCGGTCGCGCGAACATCCGCCAGAACAGGGCCGGCCGAGTGTTCGCGAGCTCCCGCGGCACCACACCGGGCTGCATCTACTTCGACGGCAAGTGCCAGGGCCTGCCCGAGGACGGGCAGAAGATCGAGATCCCGGGCGGCGTGGCGCTGCTCGAGGTGAACAAGGTGTCGAAGGGCAAGCGCGGGCTCCGGGTGACCGCCCTGCAGATCACGCTCTTCGCGGGCACCCCGGCAGAGTCGGTGGTCCGCCTGGGCAACGCCCATGTCAGGATCCGCCGGGTCTGACCGCCCGTTCCACCTCGCGAGATCGACCATGCGACGCCCGACGGCAGGCACATCCGCCGTCGGGCGTCGCGGCGTTTCGGGTCATCCCGCGCCCTCCGATGTGCACGAGGCGGTCACCGTGACCGGCTCCGGTGAGCTTGCCGACCAGAATGCGCACGAGCCGGTCACCGTGACGTGCTCGCCGGGGGCACGGCGCCGAGACAAAGGAGCCTTTCAGGCACCACGAGCCTGAAATGCTCCTACCTTCTGGTCACACGACACCGACGCCAGAAGTCAGTCGCCACATGCTGAACCGGCGGCCGCACTACCGTTCCCGCGCACGTGAACTGCAACGGTTGCCGAAACGGCGATCTCACTACCGTTCCCACGCACATGAACCCGAACAGCTCTCGCGCACGCGTGCCCATCAGTCAGTCGCAGGATGCTGACTCTCGCGCACGCGTGCCCATCAGTCAGTCGCAGGATGCTGAACCCCAGACGGCGAACCTCTCAGCAGCCACCGTTGATCGTCGCGTCGTCGCGAGCCCGGTCGGCGATGCTCCGAGCCTGGCCGATGTTCGGGAACACCACGCTCGCCGCTCCGACGAAGCCGGTGCCACCGGTGATCACGCAGCCGGTGAAGCGGTCCGGCCGGATCTGCGTCAGCGCCTGCGCGAGCACGAACAGCTCGGAGGGCCGGAGGTTCGTGTTCATGTGACGGACCACCGAGAGCAGCGCGCGTTCCATGAACCCGGGGTTGTCCGCCTTCGCGCGGACCTCGCGCAGGATCCCGACCAGCGTGCGCTGCTGGTTGGCGGAGCGGTCGAAGTCACCGCGCGGCAAGGACTTCCGGATCCGGGCGAAGATCATCGCCTGGAAACCGTTCAGCCGGTTCTTGCCGACCTGGTACCCGCCGGGCATCACCGGATCGTCGAACGCGTACTTCGAGTGCACGGTGATCCCGCCGATGTCGCGGACCATGTACCGGAACCCGTCGAAGCCGGTCGTGAACACGTAGTCCGGCCGGATCCCGACCATGCCGGCCACCGCCTGCGCCATCAGCTGCGGACCGCCGTAGTACATCGCTGAGTTGATCTTGCCGCTGCCGTGACCCGGGATCCCGACGTAGGAGTCGCGCGGGATCCCGATCGCCGTTGCGGCGCCGGTCTTGGTGTTGACGCCTACCAGCTGGATCGCGTCGGCCCGGCTCCGGGTGACCGACTGACCCGGCCGCGCGTCGGACCCGAGCGCGAGGATCCAGAGCACGTGCGGCTTGTGGTCGACCCCGAGGGCGGACTGCACCTTGACCAGGGAGACCGGGGCGTCGCGGACGGTGGAGGGCGGTACGACGAACGCGGTCAGTGCGATCACGACCCCGAGCACCACGATCCTGCGGAGGCGCCGCAGCTGACGGGTCCCTTCGAAGCCGCTCATCGTGATGCTCCCTTCCCGACCGGACGCGCCGACCGTGACACGTCGTACCCGAAGATCTGCCACCCGCCGGAGTTGCGGCGGGTGAGCAGCAGCCGGCCTGCCACCGTCACCCGCTGGTCGACCTTCTCGTCGCGGTCCACGAGGTAGACCAGCCGGATCCGGGCGGTGACGCCGGCCGCCACCCGGTTCGGGGCGAGGACCGAGAGCCGGACCCGCTTCTGCCGCGGCTCAACCGTGTCGCCCGAGGAGACGAGCCCCGCGGCGGTCAGCAGCTCCCGGTCACCGCGGGCCTGGCGCACGGCACCGCGGGAGAACGTGCCGAACGGGTCGGCCGGACCGCCGAGATGGGCGGCCTCGAAGTACCGGTCGATCGTGCGGCCGATGTTGCGCTCCAGCGGCTTCCGGCTGCCCTTGCCCAGCTTGCCCGCCACCTGGGTCACCTGCACCCGCATCGGCACCGGCTTCGCGTCGAGGGTCGGCGCGGTCCCCGTGGCCGCTCCGGGCAGCGGTGACGGGGTCGGCTGGGGGGTGTCGGTCTCGCTCGTGCAACCGGTGATCCCGGTCACCAGCAGAGCACAGACCGCACCCGCGACAACCCGTCGTACGGGCAGCTCAAACGGTGAGATCACAGAAGTATTCATTCCCCTCGTGGTGCGTTCGGCGTGACCCTGGCTACACGCCGGGGCCACGGGGTGATCCCGGCTGCAATTAGTTGTGACAAAGGTCTAGCCTTGGAGCCGACACCCACCTTAAGAGACGCAGCGGAAGAGGCGATCCAGGCCGTGGCCGAGTCTTCGCAAAACAATCCCGTCGACCCAGCCGACAACCCCCTGTCGGCGTTCGGAGCCAACGAGTGG
>DATFGA010000107.1:0-3288 GCA_035249775.1 Nocardioidaceae bacterium
GCGCGGCTCGATCCCGATTCGCGATGCCAGCCTGCACAACCTCAAGGGCGTCTCGGTGGACGTGCCGCTCGGCGTGCTGGTCGCGGTGACCGGCGTCGCCGGCTCCGGCAAGAGCTCCCTCATCCACGGCTGCCTCCCGCGGACCGATCCACCCGTCACCGTCATTGACCAGTCGGCGATCCGCGGCTCGCGTCGCTCCAACCCGGCGACGTACACCGGCATCCTCGACCCGATCCGGACGGCATTCGCCAAGGCGAACGGGGTCAAGCCGGCACTGTTCAGCGCGAACTCCGAGGGCGCCTGCCCGAACTGCAACGGCCTCGGCAAGACGTACACCAGCCTCGGGTTCATGGCCGAGGTGGTCAGCATCTGCGAGGTGTGCGAGGGCCGCCGCTACACCGACGACGTCCTCGAGTACCGCCTGCGCGGCAGGAACATCGTCGAGGCCTTGGCGATGCCGGTCGAGGAGGCACGCGAGTTCTTCACCGAGAAGCCCGTGCGGCTCATGCTGGAGCGGCTCGCGGACGTGGGTCTCGGCTACGTCTCGCTCGGCCAGGAGCTCGACACCCTGTCCGGCGGCGAGCGCCAGCGACTCAAGCTGGCGATCGAGATGTCGACCGACACCGAGGTCTACGTCCTCGACGAGCCGACGACCGGGCTGCACATGCAGGACGTCGACAACCTGATCGGGCTGCTCGACCGGCTCGTCGACGACGGGCGGACCGTGATCGTCATCGAGCACAACCTGGACGTCATCGCCCGGGCGGACTGGGTGATCGACCTGGGTCCCGGCGCCGGCCACGACGGCGGGACGGTGGTCTTCGAAGGACCCCCCGCCGAGTTGATTCGGGCGAAGGGCTCACTGACCGGCGAGCACCTCCGCCGCCGGGTGGAAGCAGCCTAGAGGAGTTCCCCGTGGGCCGAGCCGGTCGGCTCGCCTTCGCGCGGTCGCGGTTCCTCGCCCGGGCCGTACTCGGGTTCAGTGTCGCCGGTCTCGCCCGACTGGAGGACGCGCAGCGCCGGCTGCGCCTGGCCTTCGATCGCGCCGACGCCGAACGGCACCCACTTCGACGGGTCCTGGAGGCGATGCGCCTCGGTGTTGCCGCGTTCGTGGGTCAGCTCGAAGCCCCTCGGCTCGATCCACATCTGCTCACCCTGGAGCAGCCCGTGGACGCCCGATTGACCCGGCTCCGGCCGGGTGTGCCGGCACGATTCACATGACGCCTTGTCGTGCGCCTTGTATTCGAGCGGCTCCTCGTAGGTCGTGATGTACCCCTCGTAGTTGCGCAGCACGACCTTGTGGTCCGAGTAGCTGATCAGGTAGTTCGGCATGATCGGGATCTTGCCACCACCACCGGGCGCGTCGATGACGTACGTCGGCACGGCGTAGCCGGACGTGTGGCCGCGCAGGCCCTCCATGATCTCGAGGCCCTTGCCGACCGGTGTCCGGAAGTGCCCCGACCCTTCGACCAGGTCGCACTGGTACAGGTAGTAGGGCCGGATCCGGTTCTCCACCAGCTTGTGGACCAGGTCGCGCTGGATGTTGACGCAGTCGTTCACGCCGGCGAGGAGCACGCTCTGGTTGCCGACCGGCAGGCCGGCCCTGGTCAGCTTGTCGACAGCGCGACTGACCTCCGGCGTGATCTCCTGGGGGTGGTTGAAGTGCAGGTTGATCCACAGCGGGTGGTATTTCTCGAGCATCTCGCACAGCTCGTCGTCGATCCGTTGCGGCAGGAAGACCGGCACGCGCGAGCCGATCCGGACGATCTCGATATGGGGGATCTCGCGAAGGCCGCGAAGGATCGATTCGAACAGCTTCGGCGCAAGCGTCAGCCCGTCGCCGCCGGAGATCAGCACGTCGCGGACCTGCGGGGTCCGGCGCAGGTACTCGAGCTGGGCCTCGTGGTCCTTGCGGTTGAAGTTCTGCGTCGGGTCGCCGACGATCCGGCTGCGCGTGCAATAGCGGCAGTAGCTCGCGCACTGCGTCGTGACCAGCATCAGGACGCGGTCCGGGTAGCGGTGGACGAGCCCCGGCACCGGGGAGTGGCGGTCCTCGGCGAGCGAGTCCTCCATCATCGCCGTGAAGGCCTCCTGCTCGCGTCCGAGCGGGATCACCTGGCGGCGGATCGGATCGTTCGGGTCGTCGGGGTCGATCAGGCTGATGAAGTAGGGCGTGATGTCGACCCGGAATTTGTCCGGGGCACTCAGCCCGGCCCGCTCCTCATCGGTCAGGTTGAGGACTCGCTCGATCTCCTCGAGATCGTTGACGCGGTTGCTCAGCTGCCAGCGCCAGTCGTTCCACTTCTCGTCGGGAACGTCTTCCCAGAGTGGGGCGCGGCGGCTGACCGCGGGGCGGCCGTCGGGGCCGAGCGCCTGCGCGGGATCACGCCGGTTGACGAACGGGGTGTCCGCAGCGGCGCGCGCGGCATCCTGGTGCGCGACCGCGGCCTTGATCTCCTGGGCGTCCACTCGCTGATCGTCTCCCGTTCGCCGTACAGACGCATAAATCGTATGCAGTCTGCATGTTCACGAGATGATACCGCCGTCCCGTCGCGGCGGTCCACCGACCCATTCGTCACGACTCGCGATAACCACCGGTAATCGGATCGGTATGAACGTGCACGCCAGCGTGCTCACGCTGCGGTCTGGGCCGGTGGGCGTGCGAACTCGCGCGATTCCGATTACGGCGAGTAATCGAGGGGTGGGCGGTCGGCACCCGGGGAACCCGGATTGGGGCTACTCCCCGATCACCGCCCAGAGGAAGCCCATCATGATGAAGAAGCCCGTGAACATGGCGATCAGCCCAATGCCGCCGTACGGGGAGTTCGCGCCGATGTGGGGCACGAGCTGCAGGCCGACCCCGAACACGACCGCCCACAGCAGGAACAGGAAGCCGAACACGAACTTGCCGTTGGGGCCGGTGATGCGGCGGACCCAGTTCTCGCGTCGCTCGGCCGACATGGCGGCGCGCAGGAAGATCACGATCATGAGCAGCGTGATGCCAATCGAGATGCCGAACTCGATTGGCCGCTGGAAGATGATCGTGAAGAGTTGCACCGCGGGCCTCGCTGCGGGGCCGGATGGACGGGCTGATGCTAGCAGATGGCACCGGCTCGATCCGGCACTCGCGGGTACGCTGACCGTGTGACCCTCTTCGATCGACTGGGCCGGTTCGTCGTGCGCCGAAAGTGGTGGGTGGTGGCCGCCTGGGCGCTCGTCCTGCTCGCTGCGCTGCCCTTCGCTCCGCAGGCGCCCGGCCAGCTGTCGGCCGGCGGCTTCATCCTTGAC
>DATFGA010000108.1:0-13884 GCA_035249775.1 Nocardioidaceae bacterium
ACCTCGGTGTTGACCACCGTCCACTCCACGGACGCCGCGGTGGTGACCATCGTCGCGGTCCGCGGATGCAGGTTCGCGAGGTCCTGGAAGTACGACGTCAGGCGTGCCCGCAGGTTCTTCGCCTTGCCGACGTAGACCACGCGGCGGTGCTCGTCGCGGAACCGGTAGACCCCCGGGGAGGCCGGGATCGAGCCCGGCGCCGGTCGGTAGGTCGATGGGTCAGCCACGCTCCAACCCTACGGCGTGGCCCCCACCGTTCCGGCCGTACGTCGGACGTGGCGAACGCCTCGGACGGTCAGGCGAGGGTGATCGTGGATCCCTCGACGGTGATCGGGATCTCCTCCAGCGGCGCCGGGGCCGGACCGCCCTGCACGGACCCGTCCTCGACCGAGAACTGGCTGCCGTGGCAGGGGCACTGGATGATCCCGTCCTGGACCGAGGTCACCGTGCACTGCTGGTGCGTGCACACCGCGGTGAACGCCTTGAAGTCGCCCTCGGCCGGCTGGGTGACCACGATCTGCTGGTCCTTGATGATCTGACCGCCGCCCACCGGGATGTCGGAGGTGCTCGCCAGCGCCCCGGTCTCGCCGCTGCCGGTCGGGCTGGCTCCCCCGCCGGGCTCGGAACCGGTCCCGCCGGTCGGCGTCCCGGCGGTCTCCGGGTCGTCGCCGCACGCCGCGAGCAGGGGCAGCGCGACGCCGCTCACCGCCGCCCCGCGCAGCATCACGCGGCGGGTGACCTCGGTCTGGGACGGCTCGGAACCGTGTTCAGGCATGGGGCGATCCTCCGGTGACGTAGATGTTCCGTCCCTTTATACGGCCCGGATCCCGAGATCGTTCACGGTTCGTGGACAGTTTCTCGCTGGTGCGGTGGACCCGGCTCGCCCGGTGGTTCCGGCGCGGGGCCTGGTCACAACAGCACACCTGTGCCGCTTGACACACTTGGGCCTCCGGAATGCGCCGGAACCGGGATCGCCCTCGCATCTCGGGTCATCCAAAAGGATGAAGACGGGGTGAACCTGCGCATGCAACCTTGTTGCACCGTCGACGCCCCGTTGTCATGAGAACTCGACGTTTCCCCCGTCTGCCGTGACTGGCTGGACCGTCATGTCGGGGGCGGCGTGAAGTTTGAAGACAGGGCGGGGGCGGTGTGGCACTACGTGGTGGTGAGCTTCGCGCGACGGGCGCGGCATCGGCCCGTAAGTTCGGCCTGCCGTTGCAGCGCTCCGGCAGCGTCCTGCCCTGGTCGCCGGTCGAGCCGGCTGCGGTGGTGCGGATCCCACCTGTGCGCCGGCGGTTCCTCTTCGAGACCGCCGTCGTCGTGTCCGCCGACATCGTGGTCATGGTCCTGCTCCTCGCCTTCACCAGGTCCTGGTTCGCCGTCGTCGCCATGGTCGCGGCCGCCGTCACGTGGAAGTACCGACGGCTCTACAGCCGGCGCATCGCCTTGTCGGTCCTCGACGACCTGCCCTCCCTGACGCTCGGTGTCCTCGTAGCCCTGGCTCCTGCCACGGCACTCGCGGTGACCCGTGGCTCCGCAACCTCCGCATCGGTCCTCGCGACCGGCGCCGGGATGCTCGTCGGGATGGTGCTGGCCCGCGGCCTGGCCTACTCGGTGATCCGGAGCCGGAGGGCGAGCGGAAGGCTCAGCTATCCCACCCTCGTCGTCGGCGCCGGCACGGGCACCGCAGCGCTGACCGAACGCATCAACGCACATCCGGAGTCGGGATGGCGTCTCATCGGATCGCTGGCGGACCATCCCGCCGCCCCGGCGGGAAAGCTACCTCGGCTCGGGTCGTCGAAGGACCTCGACCGGTTGATCAGGGAACGCGGCGTGACCGACGTCGTCATCGGTTACGGCGGGATGTCGAGCGCCTCCCTCGTCGACGTCCTCCGCACCTGCGACCGGGTCAACGTGGAGATCTACGTCGTGCCACGCCTCTACGAGCTGCACAGGATGAAGGAGGGCGACGACCACATCTGGGGGCTCCCCCTGGTTCGGCTGAGGAGACCGGTCCAGCGACTTCCCACCTGGCGGCTGAAGCGGGCCTTCGACGTGACGTTCGCGACCCTGGCGCTGGTCCTCGCGGCCCCGCTGCTGCTGGCGATCGCCGTTGCCGTGCGGCTGGAGCTCGGCCCGGGCATCATGTTCCGGCAGACGCGACTGGGTCTCCAGGGACATCCGTTCGAGGTGCTGAAGTTCCGATCCGTCCGCATGTCGCCGGCCGCGGCCGCCAACACCTGGACGGTCACACCCGACCAGATCGGCCCGGTCGGCCGATTCATCCGGCGATACTCCCTCGACGAGCTGCCCCAGCTGGTCAACGTGCTCCGCGGCGACATGAGCCTGGTCGGGCCGCGACCCGAACGCCCGGAGTACGTCGCAGAGTTCTGCGCGCTCGTCCCGAGGTACGTGCACCGGCACCGGGTCCCGGTGGGCATGACCGGACTGGCCGCGGTCAACGGCTTGCGCGGCGACACGTCGATCGCCGACCGCGCCGACTTCGACAACTGGTACATCGAGAACTGGTCGCTGTGGCTGGACATCAAGATCCTGGTCCGGACCCTCAACGCGGTGCTGGGGGGCACGGGCGGATGACCGGCACCTCGACGTACGACTTCGACCTCCACGGCATCGTCGGGATCCGGCTTCTCGACGCGACCCCGGAAGACCTCGCGAAGGTCGGTCGGCAGCTGGGCCCGTTGCGCCGCGAGCTGGACCGGGAGCCGGACATCAGCATCCGCTTCGTCGACGAGACCGGTGCCGGCCGGTTGACCTGTGTCGGCCTCGGCGACACCGGGTTCGACGCGAACGGCTTCTTCGCGCTCCGCGGCGCGGGAGGCGTGCGCGGCAAGGCGCTGCTGCCCCTTGACCGGATCGGGCGCCACCCGGTCATCGTCTGCGAGCGCAGGCTTCCCGCGGTTCCACACCTGCTGCCCGTCATCAACTTCACCGCCCTCGGCAAGGGAGTGCTTCCGCTGCACGCCTCCGCGTTCACCAGCGGATCCACGGGTGTGCTGGTGACCGGCTGGGCGAAGAGCGGGAAGACCGAGAGCCTCCTGGCGGGCATGGCACAGGGTGCTGACTACATCGGCGACGAGTGGGTCTACCTGACGCCGGACCGGCAGATGCTCGGCCTGCCCGAGCCCATCCGGCTGTGGGGCTGGCACTTCGAGCAGCTTCCCTCGCTGCTGCAGGCACGTCCTCGACGCGACCGCATCCGGCTCTCGGTCTGGCAGGCAGCGGCGGCTGCCGGGAGGGCCGGATCGAAGGCGCCCCTTCCGGGCTCGGCCCTGCTCCGGAAAGGAGCTCCCGCCCTGGACCGGCAGACCTACCTCCAGGTTCCCCCCGCGGAGCTCTTCGGGTCACAGGCCATCGCCCTCCGCGGAAGCCTCGACGCGGTCGTTCTGGTGCTGAGCGGCGAGGCGACAAACATCGACGTCGGTCGGGCCGGCCCGCAGGAGGTGTCCGGCCGGATGCGGGCGTCGCTGGCCGACGAGCGTGCCCCGTTCATGGCTCACTACCGCCAGTTCCAGTACGCGTTCCCGGGACGGCACAGTGAAGCCGTCGAGGCGGCACCAGCCACCGAGGCCCGGCTGCTCGCCGAGCTGTTCGACCACCGTCCGGCCGCCAGGGTCGTCCACCCGTACCCGTGCGACATCGCCGAGCTCGGCAGGGCCGTCCTGGCCGCGGCACACGACATGCCTGCCGCACCGACGACGGGGCCCGAGGTGGTGGCCTCGTGACCAGACGACCGGACCGGACCCACGTGGCCGCAGCGGACAGAGGACGCCGGCTCCGCGTGGCACTGGTCGGCGCGGACGGCGCCGGCAAGAGCACCGTGAGCCAGATGCTCGAGAGGTCCGTCCTGCCGTTCCCCGTCAAGCGGATCTACATGGGGGTCAACCTGGAGGCCAGCTCGCTGATGCTGCCGACGACCCGGCTCCTGCTCGCCGCCAAGCGGGCGCGCGGTGGCCGTCCGGACCTGGTCGCCACCAGGCTCGTCGACGCACCGCAGCGATCCGAGGACCGCCGCGGACGCTGGAAGGCGGGCGTCAAGGACGGGGCCCGGCTGACCGTCTGGATGGCCGAGGAGTGGTTGCGACAGCTCGTCGCCGCCGGCTATGGCCGGAAGGGCTACGTCGTCGTGTTCGACCGGCACTTCGTGGCCGACTACCACCCGGACACCCTGGGGCCTGCCGACCGCAGCCCGTTCACCCGGTTGCACTCGTGGATGTTGCAGAACGTCTACCCGCGGCCGGACCTGGTGATCTGCCTGGACGCACCGGCCGACGTGCTCTTCTCGAGGAAGCCGGAGGCCAGCCCGGAGTGGCTCGAGCAACGTCGCCAGCAGTACCTGCGACTGGCCGGCATGGCCCCGGCGTTCGCAGTGATCGAAGCCGACCGCCCTCTCGACGCGGTCTTCGCCGACGTCGTGGAGAGCATCCGTACCCACTGGAAGGCCACGCCCACATGAGGATTCTCCTTGCCTCACCGATCGACCCGCAGGCGGTCCGGTCGCTGCGTCGGAGCCACGACGTCCGCCAGCTGGCCAGCCCGGAGCCCGGCGAGCTGGCGCGGGCCGTGGAGGACCGGGACGCAGTCGTGCTGCGCAGCGGTGTCGTGCTGTCCGCGGACGTGATGACCGCTGCGCCCGACCTCAGGCTCGTGGTGCGAGCCGGCTCGGGTCTGGACAACATCGACGTCGACCATGCCCGCCAGCACGGCATCCGGGTGGTCCGGGTGGCCGGTATGTCGGCGCCGCCGGTGGCCGAGTTCACCTTCGCGCTGCTGCTGTCGCTGGCGCGCAAGGTGACCGTTGCCGACCGGTTGATCCGCATCGGCGAGTGGCCGAAGCCACAGCTGGGCGGCGCGCTGCTGCGGGGCAAGGTGCTCGGCGTCGTCGGCGCCGGCAACATCGGCGGCCTGGTCGGCGAGATGGGCAGCGCCTGGGGAATGCACGTGCTCGGGTGCGTCGCTCATCCCGACGGCCGCGTCGCGGCAGGGCTCGCGCAGCGCGGGATCACCCTCACCGACTTCGACGACGTCGTCGACCGTGCCGACTTCTTGACCCTGCACGTGCCGCTGGACGAGTCGACTCATCACATGGTCGACGGGACGGTGCTGGACCGGATGCGGCCCGGCTCCCTGCTCGTCAACGTGGCGCGCGGTGGCGTCGTCGACGAGAAGGCGCTGTACGACGCGCTGACCGAGGGCAACAGCGTGGCCGGCGCCGCGCTCGACGTACACGAGGCGGAGGGCGACGGGACGGTCTCACCGCTGGCGGCGCTGTCGAACGTCGTGCTCACCCCACACATCGGCGCCATGGCGCTGGACTCGCAACGGCTCATCGGCGAGCGCGTCACCGAGCTGATCGAGGCATTTCACCAGGGAACGCTCAACGAGGAGGTCCGCGATGGCGAACACGTTGTTTGACGAGACGAGGCCGGTGAACCGTGCCGACGAGAAGCGCGCACGGTTACGGGCCGGTCTCTCCGGCACCACCCCGGTCGTCGCGGTGGGCGCGCACGACGCGATGAGCGCACGGCTGATCGAGGCGTACGGCTTCGATGCGGTGTGGGTGAGCGGCTTCGGGGTCTCCGCGATGGCGTACGGACTGCCGGACCTGAACCTGATCACGATGAGCGAGACGCTCGACGTCACCCGTCGGATCCAGGGGGTGACGGACCTGCCGGTCGTGGTCGACTGCGACAACGGGTACGGCGGGCTCAGCAACGTGGTGCGCACCGCCGTCGAGTTCGACCGGGCCGGGGTGGCCGCCGTCTGCATCGAGGACAACCTCTTCCCCAAGCGCAACAGCCTCTACCAGGGGCAGGCACAACGGGAGCTGGTGAAGACCGCCGAGCAGGCCAGACGGCTGCGCGCCGCCAAGGCGGCCCAGGAGTCCGAGACGTTCGTGCTGATCGCCCGGGTGGAGGCCCTCATCGCCGGCCACGGCGTCGACGCCGCCTGCGAACGCGCGGTGGCGTACGCCGAGGCCGGCGCCGATGCCGTCCTCATCCACTCCAAGGACAAGTCGCTGTGGGAGATCGAGACGTTCCTCGAGCAGTGGCACCGCACCGGGATCGACACACCCCTGGTCGCCGTCCCGACACTGTTCCCCGACTACACGGCCACGCAGCTGTCCGCCAAGGGATTCGCGATGGTGATCCTGGCCAACCAGCCGATGCGCGCGTCGGTCCAGGCGATGGAGGAGACCCTGTCCATCCTGCGCGCGGAGGGCAAGCCCGCCGCCGCCGACCCGCACATCGCCAAGGTCGACCACATCTTCGACCTGGTGCACACCCGCGAGACCATCGAGGCCGAGGAGGCCGATGAGATCGCCTGAACGCCGATCACCACGATCGACGGCGTCGCAGAAGGCGCCGGCGGTCGTGATCGGCCTGGACAGCATCACGGGGCTGCAGACGACCCGGATCCTCGCGGACCGCGGCGTCCCGGTCATCGGCGTGGTGGCCGACCGCCGGCACTGGGGCGCACACACGAACGCCTGCGTCGAGGTCATCGAGTCACCGCTCTCGGGCGACGGGCTGATCCGCACACTGCAACCGCTCGGCCGCCGGCTGGACCGGACGGGCGTGCTGTTTCCCTGCACCGACGCCGCCGTCGACACCGTCTCGCGCAGGCGAGCCGAGCTCGCCGGACGGTTCGTGCTCCCCCTCTCGCCGCATCCCGTCGTGGAGCTGCTGATGGACAAGGTCAGCTTCGCGCGACACGCAGCCGCCGCCGGTCTGCCGGTGCCCCGCACCGAGGTGCTGACCGGACGCGCCGACGCGCTCGCCGCGGCAACGTCGGTCGCATACCCCTGCGTGCTGAAGCCGGCGATGAAGTCGGCCACGTGGCTGGCCCGGACGAGCGCCAAGGGGTTCACCGTCCACGACGCGGACCACCTGCTCGAGGTGTACGACTTGGTCGCGTCCTGGTCCCCCGAGCTGCTGGTGCAGGAGTGGGTTGCCGGGCCGGAGGCTGGACTCCTCTCCTGCAACGCCTACTTCGGTGAGGACGGCGCGCCGCTGGCCACGTTCGTCGCCCGCAAGGTCAGGCAGTGGCCACCTGAAGTGGGCACGAGTGCGTCCGGCGAGGAATGCCGTGACGACGAGGTCCTGGACGCCACCCTCGGGGTGTTCGGCGGCGTGGGTTTCCGAGGGCTGGCCTACCTGGAGATGAAACGGGACGTGCGGACCGGGCGGCTGATGATCATCGAGCCCAACGTCGGCCGCCCCACCGGCCGGTCGGCGATCGCCGAGGCCGGCGGGGTCGAGCTGGTCTACACCGCCTACTGCGATGCCGCGGGCCTTCCGCTGCCGGACGCGAGGACACAGCAGTACGGCGGTGCGAAGTGGCTCGACCTACGCCGGGACCTGCAGGCCGCGGTGGTCGCGCGTCGCCAGGGCACGCTGTCGATCGGCGAGTGGATCCGCTCCGTGCGGGGACCGAAGGCGCACGCCATCTGGTCGAGCCGGGACCCGGCGCCGTTCGCCGTGGACCTGGTGCGAGCGGCCCGGGCGGGGTCGCGCATGCTCGCCTCCCGCACAGGCCGCGCCGCACGCCGGGTTGCTCCGAGAGGTGCTGGGTTGCCGGTTGTCGGTGCGCCGGGCCCGTCGTGAACCTAAACTGTGGAAATTGCCGGAAGGAAAAGGCCGATGAAGGATGACGGCGATGTTTTCGGGACGCTGGGCTGGGGGCTGCGGACCTACGGATGGATCGTGGTTGCCTGCATGCTGGGACTCGGCGTCCTTGTCCCGAGCATGCTGGACCGGCTCCCCGACCAGTACGAAGCCGAGGCGCAGGTCGGCCCCACCGAGGCATTGAACCTGCCGAACCTGGATCCCCTGCCACGGCTGGGTGAGTCGGTGTTCAACAACGGCGTCGTGGCCCAGGCGGTCCGGGACTCCGTCGACCCGCCCTTGCCGCGCTCCGTCAGCGTGGTCCCGGAGCGGGTCGAGCTCGTGGCGGCGCAGGACAACATCGTGTTCACCATCGTCGGCCACGGATCCACACCGCAGTCGGCGGAGCGCGTCGCCAACATCGCGGCGGCGACGTACGCCTTGGAGCTGAACAAGTACGCGGAGTCAGTGGGCTCGTTCGCCATCCAGCGCCTGGCCACGCCTCCGACCAGCCCCGAGACCCAGGTGGGTGGCCCGCTGGCGGTCGGCGTCGGCCTCCTCGCCGGCCTCGCGTTCGGCGTCGGGCTGGTCACCCTGCTGCTCGTCTGGCACCGCCCGGTGCTGGACGCCACGGGCGTCAAGCACACCACGGGATCCCCGGTCCTCGGTCGCGTCGTGTTCGGCGCGTCCCGCGACGGAGTCCGCGGCCTGCCCGCGCTGTGCCATCTGGTGCTGTGTCCGCCCACCGAGATGCTGCTGCTCGCCGGCCCCAGGAACACCCGTCCGGAGAGACTTCTGCTCACCGCCCAGCTCAACAAGGTGATCGAACGGACCCAACGCAAGATCGCCATCATCGACGGGCCGTCGCAGCTCGACGTGGCGGCACGTCCGGCAACCTCCCTGACCCTGCTCGTCGTGCACGAGGGGATCTCCCAGTCGTCACTGCAGAAGCAGGCCGAGCAGTATCTCGATGGCGGCGCAGCAGGTGTGGTGCTGGTGCACAGCCATCGCTGGAACCCCTGGTTGAGACGACGACAGCTGCCCCGGGCCCGCAGGCCCGCCAAACAGCGGATACCGCGGAGCTGGGTGCCGAGGAGACCGGCGTCATCTCCCCAGCCCACGACTGACACGTAAACCGGGAGGGCGGTCGGATGACGCAGTGGCTGCTGCTCATGGTTGCCGCGCCGTTCCTGCTTGCCTTCGTGGTGATGTGCCTCCGCGACCCGATGCGGGTGGCGTTGCCGATCTTCGCTGCCGTGATCCCGTTCGGTGGAGCCCTGTCGCTCGGTTCGTCCCCGTTCGGCTCCCTGTCGTCGCTCGCCGGAGTCCTTCTGGCCGGCGGTCTCGTCCTGCAGCTCATCACCACCCGTCGCCTCGTCCCGAACCTCTCCCCCACCATCCCGGTCTGGCTGCTCTTCCTCGGCACGGCCGGAGCGTCGTTCCTGTGGACCATCGACCGCCCGACCACCACCCGAGGACTCGTCGTCCTGGCCAGCCTCGTGCTCGTCTACGTATTGGTTGCGACCGCCCCGGTGGACCGGGACGTCGTACGCCGCACCGAGAACGGCCTGCTGGTCGGCGGAGTTGCCGTCGTCGGCTACGGGCTGTACCAGCTGTTCGTGCTCGGCGGTTTTCCGGACGCAGACCCGCAGGCCGCCGGACCGGCGGAGGACGGCCGGTTCGGGAACGACCTGCTCGGGCCCGGCGTGCAAGCTGTCTCGTTGCTGCTGCCTCTGGTGATCGCGTTGAGCCGGTCGTTCAGCCAGGCCGGCCGCGGGAGCCGGGTGGTCCACGCGGTCATCGCTGCCCTCATGCTCTGCGGCGTCCTCATGACGGGGTCACGTACCGGGACGCTGGCGGCCGGACTGGCGCTCATCACGCTGGTCTGGTCAAGCCCCCCGCGGTTCCGCAAGGGCATGCTGATCGCCTGCGCGGTCGGGCTGGTGACGGCCGGCCTGGTCTGGGTCTTCAACCCCGCCGGCGTCGCGTCGCGGAGCTTCGAGTCGCCGACCTCGTCGTCGGGCCGCACCGACATCTGGCAGGTGGGCCTGGCAGCCTGTCCTGACTACTGCGGGATCGGCGCCGGGTGGGGTGCCTATCCGGAGGTCTACGCCCAGACACAGGCCTCGGTCGCGGACGCGCGCGTCCTGGTCGGTGAGGACGGCTCCTACCAGCCGCACAACCTTTGGCTGTTGGCCGGAGTGGAGCTGGGCGTCCTCGGCCTCGTCCTGTTGGCGCTGGGGCTCGGCTTCAGTTTTGTCGAGGCCCAACGGCTGCCACGCGAGCTCAGGGGGCCGCCGTTGAGCGGGCTCGTGGGCCTGCTCGCCGCGGTGTTCTTCCTCTCCAGCATGGAGTTCAAGACCTTCTGGATGGCGCTCATCGTGGTGGCCCTCTACCGCAACATGGTCGATGCGGAGTCGCGTGCGTACGAGCCGACTCACCGACTGGGGTCGTATCCCTCAGCGAGGACGTCCCAGTAGGAAGGACTGAACGGCAGCCCGCAGAGTGCGTCCGGCCTCAGGTCCCACAGCTGGCCCCGACCTTCCGCCACCGTGTTCTCCAGCTTCAGGGACGTCGTCCCCCCGGAGTCCCCGATGTAGAAGCCGTAGCGTTGCAGGGCCTGCGCGATGACGAAGGCCTGGGGGTCGAGGTCCAGATCCTCGAGGTCCACGGACGGCTTGATCCGCAGCCGCAGCCCCTGCGGGGGAACCTTCGGATCGGTTCCCGGGTAGTCACCGTCCGAGCCCACCATCGGAAAGACATAGCGATCGGCGACCTCCGGCCCGGAGGCGACCTTCAGCACATGCCGGATCTCGCCGGCGTTCACGGCCTCCCACGGCACCGCCATGGTCGCTCCGTTGTTGCCCCGGTGCGAGCCCTGGTTGCGGGGATCGTCCGACCGACCGGTCTGCTCGTGCAGACCGTTCGAGTCGAGATAGGTGACGGTCGCCCCGCTCGCGGACCACGTGTCGGCGTCCTCGTCGTACTCCGCGTCGGTCAGGGCGACGACGTACCCCTGGGCCAGGTCGTAGACCGTCATGCTTCCGTCGCCGTTGTCTGCCGGTAGCGCACCCTCAGGAATCCTCAGGTTGTCCAGCTCGGGAATGTCCTCATCCACCACGTCGTCGAGGTCGTACTCGGGGTCCGAGGGCTCCGCCCAGTAGATGGGATGACCCCATCGGCTGCCGGCCGCTCCGGCCAGGGTCAGGCAGCCGGCGTCGCTCTGCGCGCCGGTTCGGAGATAGTCCAGGATCTCTTCCCCGAAGGGATTGGTCGGCGCGTCCTCGGGCAACGGCGCGTTCCACCACGAGTCGGCGTGGAAGGCGCGGTAGGGCGGAGTTCCCGAGGTGCTGGGCGTGGCAGTGGGAGACGGCGACGGCGACGGCGATGCCTCAGGGGACCCGGAAGGGTCTTCCTCATCAGCTGTTCCGGCCACCACCGCGCTGCCCATCACGACGAGGAGCACGACGGCCAGGAGCGCCCAGAGTCGGAACTTACGCGCCTTCGCCCACCGCCCCGGACGCAGGCCGGCCCCGTGCACCTCCTTGTGTCGGGGCTGCGGCGCCATCAACACATGGTATTCGTCGGCCCTCTGCGTGCCTATTGTCCGAGCTTCTCCCCGTACCCGGCGGCGCGGGTCGCCCGACGCGTTCACGTGATCAGCCTCCCGACCAGCGGGATCCGCCTCAGCTCCGGAAAGGTATCGGCGAGCTGCAAGGCCCGGCGACTGCCGACCAGCACGAGCAGTGACACCACGGCCGCGGCAGCGACGCCGGCGACAGGACCCGGCGACACGAGCTGGAACCCCCACAGCGCCGCCGCACCGACCACGATCAGTGCGTAGCAGAACCGGAACTCCCGTGGGATGAAGGCCGTGCGCAGGGCGCCGCGCAGAGCCCACTGGTTGAGGAGGTTCTGGACCACCAGCGCGAAGGAGCCGGCCGCCGCCACACCCAGGGCAGCGAACCGGGGGGCCAGCACCAGACACAGTGCGATGTTGAGCACGGCGATGACGACGTTCACGCAGACCAGGTAGCGGATCCGTCCGCAGACCTGCAATGCATACGCGTTGAAGCCGAGCATGACATTGACGTAGTAGCCGATCGCCAACGTGGAGAGGACCACCGCGGACCCGGCGTACCGCTCGCCGAACAGGGTGACGGCGGTGACCGGAGCCATCGGCCCGGTGAGAGCGAAGATGGGGAACGTGAGCACCGCGACGAAGGCCGCGGTATGCCAGTAGTGGCTCCGGAGCCCGTCGATGTCGTCGCGCGCGAACAGTCTCGCGATGACCGGCAGGAACAGGGTCGAGAACGACGCGGTGATCGCGGTGTTCAGCCGGGCCGGGCTGAAGACGGCGCGGTAGTTCGCCACCTCGACGGTCGAGTGGTAGAAGCCGAGGATCGCCACCCCGCCCACGGTCATCGACAGCAGCGCCAGCTCTCCGGTGATGAGCGGGAAGGAGAACTCGAAGACCGCGCGGAAGGGGATGACGACCTGCCGCGGCTTCAGCTCCTGCAGCAGCCGCCGTTCCCGCAGCATCTGGATCAGCAGGCCGACGTAGAGGCCGAACCCGAGGAGGGCGGCGAGCAGGTAGCCGATGGCCAGGAACACCACGCTCGCGCCGGTGAGCACGAGGACCAGCACCACGACCAGCCGCAACCCCGGCGCCAGCAGGTACTTGCGGAAGAAGATCGCCCGAGGCTTGCTGAACACCGCGAACAGCGCGACGAAGACCTGGTCCAGAGCCTCGAGCGGTGACAGGAAGACGAGAATCAGGACAAGCCGGACCGCCGCGTCATCCTGAACGGCCGAACCGACGAGCGCGTCGCTGAACAGGTACAGGGCACCGATGAAGACCAGACTGGTCGCGAGGATCGTCCCCACCGCCAGGAACATCGCGCCGAACATCCGCGGGTAGTCCCGTTGCTCCTCATAGGTGGCCATGAAGCGGCTGAGCAGCCTGCCCTGGCCGAGGCTCAGCAGTATCCGGGCACCCGAGGCCAGGGCCAGCGCGTAGGCGAATGCCCCGTAGTCGGACTTCGACAGCGTCCGCACGATGATGACCTGGATGGCGATGCCGAGCAGGAGGGCCAGGATCCGTCCGAGCATGAGCAGCGCCGAGCCACGAACGTGCTCGCGTTGATCCTGTGTGGGCCGGGCTTGCGCTTCCACCGGCGGCCGCCGTGGACGACTGCGACGTCTCCACATACACCCACCCCCGGCAAGGTCGACGACGACGCGAGGAAGCGCACGTCGGCCATCGACCTCGTCTGCTCGTGCCCTCCGGGACAACTGTAGGTGACGGGTGCTCCGCCGGGTCGGGGATTCTCGTGTACACCCGGAACCGCCCGCCATATACTCGCGGCGGGCGGCACTGCCGGCACGAAACGCCCTACGCCGCCGTCCCGGAGGGGTGCGATGTGAAGGTGTTGGTGCTGGCTTGCCTGGTGGCCGCCGCGGTGATGGCCGCCGCCTGGCGCCCGCTGTTCGACGCCCCTGACCAGGAGTCGTTCGAAGGCCGGACACCGCAGGAGACGCATCTGGTCGCCGCTGACAGCTCGGGAAACGGCAACGACGGGATCAACCAGGGCGGGCCGATCATCGGCCTACCCGGCCACGCAGGCACCGCCTACTCGTTCGATCCGCAGGGCTCGTGGATCCAGGTCTCGTCGAACCCGGACCTCAACCCCGACCAGAGGGACTTCCTCCTCTCCGCCTGGGTGCAGCTCACTGTCGCTCCTGCGCCGGGAGAGACCTACGACATCGTGCGCAAGGGGCTGTCGCGGACGACCAACGGAGAGTTCAAGCTCGAGATCGTCCCTGGCGGCCGGGTCAGGTGCACCGCCAAGGACGAGGCGCGATCCACCGCCGCGATCCTCGGCCCCGAGATCAGCCTGGCCGACGGCAAATGGCACCGGGTCGGGTGTGCGATGACCGGCTCGACCTGGAGCGTCACCGTCGACGACACCATTCTGTCGGAGCCCGCGAACCTGGGGTCCATCACGAACACGATGCCGTTGTCCATCGGCTCGAAGTACGGCCTGGAGGACGGCCTCCGCGGCTCACGGATCGATGAGGTCGCCTTGTACATCGCCGCCCCTGCGCCGGACGGCAACCCGGCGCGGAAGGTGAAGCCCCGCAGAGCGATCCAGCAGCTCAGGTCGACCACCCCGGTAGGCCTCTGGCACCTGGACGAGACGGCCTAGTCAGGCGAGTAGTTCCTCAGCCGTCCGTCAAGGCGGTGACCAACCGG
>DATFGA010000109.1:0-2716 GCA_035249775.1 Nocardioidaceae bacterium
CGGACCGCCAGTACGCGGTGCGGCCGATGAACTGCCCCGGGGCGTGCGTCACCTTCGCGTCCGAGCGGCACTCCTATCGCGAGCTGCCCCTGCGCCTCGCCGAGTTCGGGCTCGTCCACCGCTACGAGCGGGAGGGCGTCCTGCACGGCCTGCTGCGCGTCCGCGCGTTCACCCAGGACGACGCTCACGTCTACTGCACGCTCGAGCAGGTCGCCGACGAGGTCGACGCCATCTGCGCCGCCATCGACGAGCTCTACGCCCGGTTCGGATTCGACGAGGTCCGGGTTGAGCTCTCGACCCGCCCCGAGAAGTCGATCGGCACGGACGAGCAGTGGGACCAGGCGACGGCCGCCCTGACCGAGGCGCTGGAGCGCCAGGACCGCCCGTACGAGGTGAGCCCGGGGGAGGGGACCTTCTACGGGCCCAAGATCGACTTCCACGTCACCGACGCGCTGGGCCGCTCGTGGCAGTGCGGCACCTGCCAGGTCGACTTCCAGATGCCCGAGCGCTTCGACCTCGCCTACCAGGGCGAGGACAACGCCGCCCACCGGCCGGTCATGATCCATCGCGCGCTGCTGGGCTCGATGGAGCGCTTCGCCGGGATCCTGATCGAGCACCACGGGGGCCGGTTCCCGGCCTGGCTCGCCCCTGTCCAGGCGATCGTGCTCCCGGTCGCGGAGCGCCACAACGACGAAGCGGCGGCGCTCGCGGACGAGCTGCGCGAGGCCGGGGCCCGAGTCGAGGTCGACGAGCGCTCGGAGTCGGTCGGGAAGAAGATCCGCGACGCCGAGCTCGGCAAGTACCCGTTCATGCTGGTGCTCGGCGACCGGGAGGTGGAAGCCGGTACGGTCGCGCTTCGCTCCCACGACGAGGGGGATCTCGGCCCCGTCCGCCCCCAGGAGCTGGTGGCGCGCCTGCGCTCGGCGAGCTGAGGACCCCGAGAGCTCGGGTCAGTCGCCGAGCCGGCAGCGGCCGGAGAGCTCTTCGACGGGCGCACTCACCGGGTCCAGACTCCCGGGTGGGTTGGAGGGCGCGTCCGCGGGGTCAAGCCGGATCCGCTGGCCTCGGTCGTTGTTACGGGTGGTCTTCTCGCGGAGCTCGCCGCCGGGGTCCGCCTCCGAGATCAGGCAGTAGCGGCCGGCCGGGACGTCGGTGACATCGATCTCCTGGCCGGAGATCTTCCAAATGTACTCGTCGTACCAGCCGACCGAGGTTCCGGTGATGGACTCGCGCCCCTCGCAGCCGGTGATCTCGTAATAGGCGTCCGCGGGGGCTCCGAGCATGCCGAGGTCGAACGGGAAGCTGTCGCTGATACAGAAGCTCACCTTCCTGCCGCGGGCCGCCCGCTTGCCCGTCTTCTCGCTCCGCAGCTCAAACTTTGCGTAGCCGTCGAGGTGATAGTGGTCGTGGGCTGGGTGGTAATAGCGGCAGCCCGCCCGGCGCGTCCTGAAATCGGTGTCCTCGTCGCGCTCGAAGCCGCCGTCGCCGTCGTCCAGATACAGGACCTGGTCGACGATTATGTCGTCGGTGGCTCCCGGCGCCGGATTGCAGTCGGGCTGGGTGGGACTGTCGTCCGCTGCGAACTCCAGCGGTCCGGCCCCCCTGTTGGCGACCTGGTTGGTGATCCGCATCACCGTCCGGCCCGAGCCCGTGCAGGCGTCGTCCTTCGTGATCACGTCGGGGGCCTCCTGGCAGAGCCGGATGTGCTTGAAGTGACGCGTGGAGAGGTCGGGCTTCAACGTCGCGGCGCCGGCGCTGGGCGCGAGGATGCCCGCGCAGGCCGCAACGACCAGCACGGCGATCGCATGCCACCGCTCACCGCGGTGCCGGTTTCCTGCCGACCCCCCCATGGCTGTGATCCTAGCCCAGCGCCCCTGGGTGCTATGCCGGTTTCGGCGGCGCGGCTAGAGCGGCGCGCAAGTGCCCGGAGCCTTCGGCAGCGACTTGTAGCGGTTCACGGGCGCCTGCGCGGGATCGATGAAGAGACGCCGGAGCCGATCGTTGTTCGACTCGTTCGTTTCGTCGATCAGGTTGTCGGGGTCGGCCCGGACGATCAGGCAATAGGTGCCAGCCGGCAATCCGGTGACGTCGATCTCCTGGCCCGGTAGGCCCCACGCATACAGGTCGTACCACCCGACGGAGATCCCCTGGATCGAGAGCTGCCCGTCGCAGTCGTCGTCGCTGTAGAACCCGTTCCCGCGCGTCGGGGCGCCCGGCAGGGAAAGGTCGAAGTAGTTCGTGTCTGCGACGCAGAAGCTGATCTTGTTGCCGGTGCGGACCACCGTCCCGGTCTGTTCGCTGCACAGCAGGAACCGCGAGAACGCCTCGACGTGGTAGTGGTCGTGCTCGGGATGGAAGTAGCGGCAGCCGACGTCGACCCCGGTGAATCCGGTGTCGGTCAGGCGCTGATACGTCCCGTTCCCGTTCCCGTCCTCGTAGATGAGCTGCTGGACGAGGACGTCGTTGTCCTCGAGGTCGCCGTCCCCGTCCAGGTCCGTGTCCCCGTCCCCGCGGCAGTCCGCCGGGATGTCCTGCGCCGGGCTCACCGGCGCGTACTCGAGGGGACCCTGCCCGGCGTTGCCGATAAAGGTCGAGATCCGCAGCACGGTCCGGCCGGTGGATCGGCAGGCATCCCGCCGATGAAGGGCGGTCACGGACTCCTGACAGAGGCGGACGGGCCCGCGGTCGAGCGTCTTCAGGTCCGGCTTCAGCGGCG
>DATFGA010000110.1:0-12564 GCA_035249775.1 Nocardioidaceae bacterium
GCCTCGGTGCGGCGACCCAGGGCGCGCAGGGACCAGGCGGTGAGCTCCCGCCACTCCAGGACCGGGCAGTCCGCGGCCGCGGGCGCGACGATCGCGGCGACGGTGCGGTAGTCCTGCAGGGCCTGCTCGTGGTCGCCCTCGCAGGCCCGGATGATCCCGGCGGCGGTCAGCGCGACCGCCCTCGCCAGGCCGTTTCCCCGCGCCCTCTCCCGCAGCTCCGGCTCCAGTGCCAGTGCCTCCTGCGTCTGGCCCAGCCCGATGTGGGCGTAGGCCAGGGAGGCGAGCGCCGACTCGGGATAGGCGTTCCACCCGCTGTCCCGCATCGCGAGGGCGGCGTCGAGGTCGGCCACGGCGCGACGGAGGTTGCCCTGCCGGTAGTGGGTGTAGCCGCGGGCGAAGGAGGCCTTGGCGAAGCCGAGCGGCGAGCCGTGCCGGTGGGCGTTGTCGATCGCGGCGTCGCCGGCGGCCAGTGCCTGCGGGAACGCGTCGGTCCAGGCGAGCACGCCGACCGCGATGTAGAAGCCGTTGCCGTCGGCGGTCTCCTCCTCGAGCAGCCGGCCGTCCGCGAGTGCCCGCGACGCCAGCGCCCGGGCGCGGTGGTGGTCGCGACCGCGGAGCGCCACCTCCATCGCATGGGTGGCGAACACCAGCCGGTCGGCGTGGGTGTCCGAGGTCGCCGGCTGGGCAGTGGCGTCCGCGACGGTGGCCTCGGTGACCGCCTGGGCGCCGTCGTACATGGTCCGGGTCAGCCCCATCCGGGCGACCAGCAGCCGCACCGCCTGTGACGAGCTGTCGTGGCCGGCTCCGGTCAGCAACCGGCCGGCCCGTTCGTAGGAGGCGCGGGCCGCGTCGCGGCGCCCGGTGGTGATCTCTGCGTCGCCGAGGTCGAGCAGGCACAGGGCCTGCGCGGTCGGGTCGGCCATCCGGTCCAGGGCCTGGTGCCACAGCGCGAGCGCCTCGCGGACGAGACCCGCGCGCATGTGCGCCGACGCCGCAGCCCGGATCAGCTCAGGGTCCGTCGACTCCGGGGTGGTCTCGCCGACCGCTCGCAGCAGCTGTGCGGCCGCCACCTGGGGTGCCCCCGAGTCGAGGGACTCCTCGGCTGCCGCGCGGAGCAGCGCGACCACCGCGTGGTCCTCAGCCGGCAGCGTGTGCACCAGGTGGCTGGCGACGACCTGCCGGGGCCGGTCCAGCTTGGCGAGGTACGCCGCCGCGCGCCGGTGCTGCTCGGAGCGCTCGGACGGTGACAGGGCGGCGAGGATCGCCTCGCGCACGACCGGGTGCGACGGCCACGCCCGCCACATCCCGAGGGTGACGACGGCGGCGTCGGTGAGCACCTCCAGCGGGTCGGCGAGCTCCGCGACGGTCAGCGCGCACAGCTCACCGAGCGCGTCGAACGTGGCCTCCTCGCCCAGCAGGGCGATGGCCCTGGCAATCTTGAGGGTCGGCTGCCCGAGTCGCTCGAGCCGCTCCCGCACCGACGCCACGACAGAGCCGGGCGGTGTCCGGTCCGGCCCGTTGCGCAGCACCTCACGGACCAGGAAGGGCAGGCCGCCGGTGTGCCGGTGCAGCTCCGGCGACGAGATCCGGCTGGTTGCCTCGTCCCGCAGCTGGTGGCGCAGCTGTTCCACCCCGATCACCGACAGCGGCTCCGGGACCAGCACCCGGCCCCGGTGGGCGATCCGCTCCAGCAGATCCGGCCGGACCACGCTCTCGCCGGTGCGGCGGCCGAGCAGCAGCACGATGGGGGAGCGCTCCACCCGTGCGGAGAGCAGGTCCAGGACCTGCAACGACCCGGTGTCGGCCCACTGGACGTCGTCGACGACGAGCAGCAGCGGCTTGTGCTCACAGAGGTTCTCCAGCAGCCAGCCGAGTGCGTAGTCGAGAGTGTTCAGCGACCACGCCTGGTGGCCGGGGCCGGTCTCGGACAGTGCGCCGGCGAGGTTGGCCGCGGGCCCGTCGAACGGCTTGCCGCCTGGTGTGCAGTCCCGGGCGAGCGGGCCGACCCAGTCCCGGACCACGGCGTGCGCGAGGCCGGTGGAGACCGGCGTCGGACAGGAGTGCAGGACCGTGAAGCCACGCTCGCGGGCGAGCTCCCGGGCGTGCGCCACCAGGGACGACTTGCCCACGCCCGCCTGCCCGGAGAACAGCAGGACCCGGCCGGTGCCCGACTCGGCAGCGGCCAGAACCTCCTCGACCGCCGAGAGCTCGGCGGAGCGTTCGATGAGCCCGGACACGCTAGTATCGTCAGGCCTCGAGCGGACCTGGGGAGCGAAACGGACAAAAACGACCGGTTCCGGGCCATATCGACACCCGGCAGGGTGACGTGACCGCAGTCATAGGTCCTGTACCGCGGACCGAGGCTGCTCGTTTTGACCCTCAACCGGCGAGCCGGTAATCTTTTTCAGCGTGCCTGGGTCAGCCAGGCCATCGCGTGTGCTCCGAAAGCGAACTCGCACCGGGAGCCGCGCGTGCTGCGATCGCAGCGTTCAAACGAAGGCTCCTCCGCCGCGGTGTTTCGTGGCGGTCTGCGAGCGGGCGACACGCCCGACCGCGGGGGGAGAACTCGGCGGGACGCAGCGGCGCACACCAGCTTTGCAGCACGACAGCCAGCATCACCGAAGAGGCCAGTACTCATTAACGAAGGGGAACCACGCGGTGCCCACCATCCAGCAGTTGGTCCGTAAGGGCCGCCAGGACAAGGTGTCGAAGAACAAGACGCCCGCTCTGAAGGGTTCGCCCCAGCGACGCGGCGTGTGCACGCGTGTCTACACGACCACCCCGAAGAAGCCGAACTCTGCGCTCCGCAAGGTCGCCCGTGTGCGCCTGTCGAGCGGTATCGAGGTCACCGCGTACATCCCCGGTGTCGGCCACAACCTGCAGGAGCACTCGATCGTGCTCGTGCGAGGCGGCCGGGTGAAGGACCTCCCCGGTGTCCGCTACAAGATCATCCGCGGTTCGCTCGACACGCAGGGCGTGAAGAACCGCAAGCAGGCTCGCAGCCGTTACGGCGCGAAGAAGGAGAAGAGCTAATGCCGCGCAAGGGTCCCGCCCCGAAGCGCCCGGTCGACGTCGACCCGGTCTACGGCAGCCCCGTCGTCACGCAGCTTGTCAGCAAGGTGCTCCAGGACGGCAAGAAGCAGGTTGCCCAGCGCATCGTCTACACCGCCCTCGAGGGAGCTCGCGAGAAGACCGGCACCGACCCGGTCGTCACGCTCAAGCGCGCCCTGGACAACGTGCGGCCGGCCCTCGAGGTCCGCAGCCGCCGGGTCGGTGGCGCCACCTACCAGGTGCCGGTCGAGGTCCGCGGCCCGCGGCAGACCACGCTGGCACTGCGCTGGCTGGTCAGCTACGCCCAGGCCCGTCGTGAGAAGACGATGGCCGAGCGGCTGATGAACGAGATCCTCGACGCCTCCAACGGCCTCGGCGCAGCAGTCAAGCGTCGCGAGGACACCCACAAGATGGCCGAGTCGAACAAGGCTTTCGCCCACTACCGCTGGTGACCATCCGGTACGACGAGCCGGTGTCCGCCCCACAAGGGTGAGCCGCCCGTCGTACCGCCGCCGGCAGGCAAACAGACCCGCATTCAACCCGAGTAACAAACTCTGAGGGGATCACTCAGGTGGCCGTCGACATCACCACCGACCTGAACAAGGTCCGCAACATCGGCATCATGGCGCACATCGATGCCGGTAAGACCACCACGACCGAGCGGATCCTGTTCTACACCGGTATCACCTACAAGATCGGTGAGGTCCACGAGGGCGCAGCCACGATGGACTGGATGGAGCAGGAGCAGGAGCGCGGCATCACGATCACGTCCGCCGCGACGACCTGCTGGTGGAAGAACCACCAGATCAACATCATCGACACGCCCGGTCACGTCGACTTCACCGTCGAGGTCGAGCGCTCGCTGCGGGTCCTCGACGGTGCCGTGGCCGTGTTCGACGGGGTCGCCGGCGTCGAGCCGCAGAGCATGACCGTGTGGCGGCAGGCGAACAAGTACGCCGTCCCGCGGATGTGCTTCGTCAACAAGCTGGACCGCACCGGAGCCGACTTCTACCGCTGTGTCGACATGATCGTCGACCGCCTCAACGCCACCCCGCTGGTGCTGCAGATCCCGATCGGCGCGGAGGCCGACTTCCTCGGCGTCGTCGACCTGGTCGGCATGCGCGCGCTCACCTGGCGCGGCGAGACCGCGATGGGTGAGGACTACGAGGTCGAGGAGATCCCGGCCGAGTACGCCGAGAAGGCCGCCGAGTGGCGCGAGAAGCTGATCGAGACGCTGGCCGAGGCCGACGACGAGATCATGGAGATGTACCTCGAGGGCGAGGAGCCCTCGGTGGAGCAGATCGAGGCCGGCATCCGCCGCGCCACCCTCGCCGACAAGCTCAACCCGGTGCTGACCGGCACCGCGTTCAAGAACAAGGGCATCCAGCCCCTGCTCGACGCGGTCGTGAAGTACCTGCCCTCGCCGCTGGACATCGAGGCCGTCGAGGGGCACAAGCCCAACGACGAGGACACCGTCCTCAAGCGCAAGCCCAGCGACGACGAGCCGTTCGCCGGTCTGGCCTACAAGATCGCGGCCGACCCGCACCTCGGCAAGCTCACCTACGTGCGCGTCTACTCCGGCAAGCTCGAGGCCGGCCAGACCGTGCTCAACTCGGTGAAGGGCCGCAAGGAGCGGATCGGCAAGATCTACCAGATGCACGCGAACAAGCGTGAGGAGATCGCGTCGGTCGGCGCCGGCCAGATCGTCGCCGTGATGGGTCTGAAGGACACCACCACCGGCGAGACGCTGTGCGTGCAGAGCGACCCGGTCGTGCTGGAGTCGATGACCTTCCCGGCACCGGTGATCGAGGTCGCCATCGAGCCCAAGACCAAGGGCGACCAAGAGAAGCTCGGCATCGCGATCCAGCGGCTCTCCGACGAGGACCCGACCTTCACGGTGAAGACCGACGAGGAGACCGGGCAGACGATCATCGCCGGCATGGGCGAGCTGCACCTCGAGATCCTGGTCGACCGGATGAAGCGCGAGTTCCGCGTCGAGGCCACCGTCGGCAAGCCGCAGGTCGCCTACCGCGAGACCCTGCGCAAGAAGGTCGAGAAGCACAGCTACACCCACAAGAAGCAGACCGGTGGCTCCGGCCAGTTCGCGAAGGTCGTCATCTCGCTCGAGCCGAGCATCGACCCCGAGACCGGCGCCGGCGCGGGCTACGAGTTCGTGAACAACGTGACCGGTGGTCGCGTGCCGCGTGAGTACATCCCGTCGGTGGACCAGGGTGGCCAGGAGGCCATGGAGTTCGGCGTGCTGGCCGGCTACCCGATGGTGGACGTCAAGTTCACCCTCGAGGACGGCGCCTACCACGACGTCGACTCCTCCGAGCTCGCCTTCAAGCTGGCCGGCAACCAGGCCTTCAAGGAGGCCGCCCGGATGGCCAAGCCGGTGCTCCTCGAGCCGATGTTCAAGGTGGAGGTCACCACGCCCGAGAACTTCCTCGGGGACGTGATCGGCGACATCAACTCGCGCCGTGGACAGGTGCAGTCGATGTTCGAGCGCTCCGGGGACCGCGTGGTCGAGGCGCTTGTTCCGCTGTCAGAGATGTTCGGGTACGTTGGCGATCTGAGGTCCAAGACCTCGGGGCAGGCGTCGTACTCGATGGAGTTCGACTCGTACGCCGAGGTTCCCCAGAACGTCGCCGACGAGATCATCAAGAAGGTCCGCGGCGAGTAGTTCGTTCAGACAACTGCCCGGCGTCATCATTTTCACCAAACGAGTCAAGTACTAACGAGGAGGAGCCCCAGTGGCTAAGGCGAAGTTCGAGCGGACTAAGCCGCACGTCAACATCGGAACCATCGGTCACATCGACCACGGGAAGACGACGTTGACCGCAGCGATCACCAAGGTGCTGCACGACAAGTACCCCGACCTGAACCCCTTCACGCCGTTCGACGAGATCGACAAGGCCCCTGAAGAGCGTCAGCGCGGTATCACCATCTCGATCGCGCACGTCGAGTACCAGACCGAGGCGCGCCACTACGCGCACGTCGACTGCCCGGGTCACGCCGACTACATCAAGAACATGATCACCGGCGCGGCCCAGATGGACGGCGCGATCCTCGTGGTCGCCGCCACCGACGGCCCGATGCCGCAGACCCGTGAGCACGTGCTGCTCGCTCGCCAGGTCGGCGTGCCGGCCCTGGTCGTCGCGCTCAACAAGTGCGACATGGTCGACGACGAGGAGCTCATCGAGCTCGTCGAGCTCGAGGTCCGTGAGCTCCTCACCGAGTACGAGTTCCCCGGCGACGACGTACCCGTGGTCCGCGTGGCCGCCTTCCCGGCGCTGAACGGCGACGAGAAGTGGGGCCAGTCGATCGTCGAGCTGATGAACGCCGTCGACGAGTACATCCCGCAGCCCGAGCGCGAGATCGACAAGCCGTTCCTCATGCCCGTCGAGGACGTCTTCACGATCACCGGTCGCGGCACCGTGATCACCGGCCGCATCGAGCGCGGTGTGGTCAAGAAGGACGAGACCGTCGACATCGTCGGTATCCGTGAGGGCAAGCAGACCACCACGGTCACCGGCATCGAGATGTTCCGCAAGCTCCTCGACGAGGGCCAGGCCGGTGAGAACGTCGGTCTGCTGCTTCGTGGCACCAAGCGCGAGGACGTCGAGCGCGGCATGGTCGTGATCAAGCCCGGCACGACCACCCCGCACACCAACTTCGAGGCGAGCGTCTACATCCTCTCGAAGGAGGAGGGTGGCCGTCACACGCCGTTCTTCAACAACTACCGCCCGCAGTTCTACTTCCGGACCACGGACGTGACCGGCGTGGTGACCCTCCCCGAGGGCACCGAGATGGTCATGCCCGGCGACAACACCGACATGTCGGTCGAGCTGATCCAGCCGATCGCCATGGAGGACGGCCTGAAGTTCGCGATCCGCGAAGGTGGCCGCACCGTCGGCGCCGGCCGGGTCACCAAGATCCTGAAGTGATCTAGCAGTACCTGCCGGAAGGCCCCGCCCCCACCGGGGCGGGGCCTTTCCGCTTTCCCACCAGTCACGCGATTACCAGGGTATGCAGGCTTTCTCCCGCTCCCCATGGCGAATTCACCATGGGGAGCGGCAGATCGGCTGCATACCGTGGTAAACATCCCACCCGAGGAGGCGCACCGTGCACGAGCAGACCCGGAGCAGGCCGGCGCGGCCGCACACCGGGGTGACCGAGGACGGTCGCCGGCGCCGGGAGGTGCTGACCTACAGCCGCCGCGGCAGCCGGCTCAGCGACCGGCAGGCGGAGGCGTGGGAGCGTCGGCACGACGAGTGGTTCATCCCGGACGAGGCCGCCGACGCCGCCGGCTTCGACCCGGCCGCCTGGTTCGGTCGGGACGCGCCGCTGATCGTCGAGGTCGGCTCGGGGATCGGGGAGGCGACCGCCGCGCTCGCCGCCGGTCGACCGGACCACAACGTGCTCGCGTTCGAGGTCTGGCGGCCCGGTGTCGCCGAGACCTTCGTGCGGCTCGAGCAGGCCGGCGCGACCAACGTGCGCCTGATCAGCATCGACGCCGTCTGGTCCCTGGAGCACCTGCTCGGCCCCGGCAGCCTGGCGGAGCTGTGGACGTTCTTCCCCGACCCGTGGCCCAAGCAGCGGCACCACCGGCGCCGGCTGGTCACCGAGACGTTCGCCGCGCTGGCCGCGAGCCGGCTGGCCCCGGCAGCGGTATGGCGGCTCGCCACCGACTGGGCGCCGTACGCCGAGCAGATGACCCAGGTCCTCGACGCCCAGCCACTGCTCGAGAACCTGTACGAGGGACCCGCACCGCGCTGGGCCGACCGGCCGCTGACCCGGTTCGAGCGGCGCGGGATCCGGGCCGGCCGGACGATCGTGGACCTGGCCTACCGGCGCCGTTGAGGACCGTGTCCCGGTTCACACGCGTGTCCGGCGGGTCAGCCCGGCCCCGATTTGATATGGCCGCCCCATCTCTGACAAGATAGTCCGGTTGCTCCGGCGAGGTCGCCGGGGTGCGCAGATCATGACCCGCCTCCGTGGCTGGGCCTGGCGCACCGAACCAGGAGACCTCTCTCAGCCCGACAAACCCGTCGGGTGCCACCCCAACAAGACACTGCAGACGGCTTGTGTGTTGCGCTGAACATCCGCGACACGCCCGACCGCGGGGGTCGGTGGTGGGAGCAGCGGGCGGAGTGCTCCTCCCGGAGCACGACGAGATACTCAGCGGTACGAGTAGAAGGACGAACTGAGACCTATGGCGGGACAAAAGATCCGCATCAGGCTCAAGGCCTACGACCACGAGGTGATCGACACCTCGGCGCGCAAGATCGTTGACACGGTCACCCGTACGGGCGCGAAGGTTGCCGGCCCTGTGCCCCTGCCGACCGAGAAGAACGTCTACTGCGTCATCCGCTCGCCTCACAAGTACAAGGACAGCCGCGAGCACTTCGAGATGCGCACGCACAAGCGTCTTATCGACATCATTGACCCCACGCCGAAGACCGTCGACTCGCTGATGCGTCTCGACCTCCCGGCCGGCGTCGACATCGAGATCAAGCTCTGAAGGCCCAGATTCCCATGAGCACTTTTGAACGTAACGTCCGTGGGCTGCTGGGCACCAAGCTCGGCATGACCCAGACCTGGGACGAGAACAACCGCGTCGTACCCGTGACCGTGATCGCGGCGGGCACCAACGTGGTCACGCAGGTCCGCCAGCCCGAGACCGACGGCTACAACGCCGTCCAGCTCGGCTTCGGCGAGATCGACGGCCGCAAGGTGACCAAGCCGCGCGCGGGCCACTTCGAGAAGGCCGGCGTCACGCCGCGCCGCCACCTGCTGGAGATCCGCACCGCGGACGCCGCGTCGTACTCCGTCGGGCAGGAGCTCAGCCCCGAGCTGTTCGCCGCCGGCGAGGTCGTCGACGTGACCGGCACGAGCAAGGGCAAGGGCAACGCGGGTGTGATGAAGCTGCACGGCTTCCACGGCCTGCGCGCCTCGCACGGTGTGCACCGCAAGCACCGTTCGCCCGGCTCGATCGGTGGCTGCGCCACGCCTGGTCGCGTGTTCAAGGGCATGAAGATGGCCGGCCGGATGGGTGGCGACGTGGTCACCACCCAGAACGTCACCATCCACGCCGTGGACGCCGAGAAGGGCCTGATCCTGGTCAAGGGTGCCGTCGCCGGCCCCAAGGGCGGCCTCGTCATCATCCGCTCCGCGGCCAAGAAG
This sequence comes from Nocardioidaceae bacterium, assembly GCA_035249775.1. Classification (GTDB taxonomy): domain Bacteria; phylum Actinomycetota; class Actinomycetes; order Propionibacteriales; family Nocardioidaceae; genus Nocardioides_C. Next base: position 9,238 of record DATFGA010000110.1, read on the forward strand.
AACGGAGAGGCCAGCAATGTCTGAGACTTCCACCGTGAAGGTCGACCTGCCCGCCGAGATCTTCGACGTCCAGGTCAACATCCCGCTGATCCACCAGGTCGTCGTCGCGCAGCAGGCCGCCGCTCGCCAGGGCACCGCGTCCACCAAGACCCGCGCCGAGGTGCGCGGTGGTGGCCGCAAGCCCTACAAGCAGAAGGGCACCGGCCGCGCCCGCCAGGGCTCGACCCGCGCGCCGCAGTTCGCCGGCGGTGGCGTGGTCCACGGCCCGACGCCGCGCAGCTACGACCAGCGCACCCCCAAGAAGATGAAGGCCGCCGCCCTGCGCGGAGCCCTCTCCGACCGGGCCCGCGCCGACCGCATCCACGTGGTCGACAGCTTCGTCTCGGGTGACACCCCGTCGACCAAGCAGGCGCTGGCCGCGCTGAACGGTCTGACCGAGCGTCCCCGGACCCTGGTCGTGATCGAGCGCGAGGACGCCGTCACCTGGCTGTCGCTGCGCAACGTGGACACCGTCCACCTGCTCGCCGTCGACCAGCTCAACACCTACGACGTGCTGATCTCCGACGACGTCGTGTTCACCAAGGGTGCGTTCGACAAGTTCGTCGCCGGCGCCCCGAGCGGCAAGTCCGTGAAGGCCGTGGCGACCTCGACCGAGGCCGAGAAGGAGACCGCGAAGTGAGCACCTTCCACAAGGACCACCGTGACGTGCTGATCGCACCGGTCGTCAGCGAGAAGAGCTACGGCCTGCTGGACGTCAACAAGTACACCTTCGTGGTGCACCCGGACGCCAACAAGACCGAGATCAAGATCGCGGTCGAGAAGGTGTTCAACGTCAAGGTCACCTCCGTCAACACCCTCAACCGTCAGGGCAAGACCCGCCGGACCCGCTTCGGTATCGGCAAGCGAGCGAACACCAAGCGCGCGATCGTCAGCCTGGCCGAGGGTCAGCGGATCGACATCTTCGGGGGTCCGGTCTCCTGACCGGGCGCTGGATGTAGAGGACTGAGAATTCATGGCAATCCGTAAGTACAAGCCGACCACGCCGGGCCGTCGCGGCTCGTCGGTCGCCGACTTCGTCGAGGTGACGCGGTCGACGCCCGAGAAGTCGCTGGTTCGTCCGCTCCCGAAGAAGGGCGGCCGCAACAACCAGGGCCGGATCACCACCCGTCACCAGGGCGGTGGCCACAAGCGCGCGTACCGGCTGATCGACTTCCGTCGCTACGACAAGGACGGCGTTCCCGCAAAGGTCGCGCACATCGAGTACGACCCGAACCGCACGGCGCGGATCGCGCTCCTGCACTACGCCGACGGCGAGAAGCGCTACATCATCGCGCCGCACGGCCTGAAGCAGGGCACCGCGATCGAGGCCGGCGTCCGGGCCGACATCAAGCCCGGCAACAACCTGCCGCTGCGCAACATCCCGGTCGGCACCACGGTGCACTGCATCGAGCTCCGCCCCGGCGGCGGCGCGAAGATCGCCCGTTCCGCGGGTGCCTCCGTGCAGCTGGTCGCCAAGGAGGGCAGCCGCGCACAGCTGCGGATGCCGTCCGGTGAGATGCGGTACGTCGACGTGCGCTGCCGCGCCACCATCGGCGAGGTCGGCAACGCCGAGCAGTCCAACATCAACTGGGGCAAGGCCGGCCGCATGCGCTGGAAGGGCAAGCGCCCGACCGTCCGCGGTGTCGTGATGAACCCGGTCGACCACCCGCACGGTGGTGGTGAGGGCAAGACGTCCGGTGGTCGTCACCCCGTGTCCCCGTGGGGCAAGCCGGAGGGTCGCACGCGCAAGCGCAAGGCCTCCGATGCCCTCATTGTCCGTCGCCGCAAGTCCGGCAAGCGTCGCTGAGAAAGGGCCTGAGTAACAGATGCCACGCAGCCTGAAGAAGGGTCCCTTCGTTGACGACCACCTGATCAAGAAGGTGGACGGACAGAACGACAAGGGAACCCACAACGTGATCAAGACCTGGTCTCGTCGCTCGATGATCGTCCCGGCCATGATCGGCCACACGATCGCCGTGCACGACGGCCGCAAGCACGTTCCCGTGTTCGTGACCGACTCGATGGTCGGCCACAAGCTCGGCGAGTTCGCACCGACCCGCACCTACCGCGGGCACGTCAAGGACGACCGGAAGAGCCGCCGCCGCTGATCGCGGGGGACGACTGGAGACGAGAGATTCACATGAGCGTTATGGAGCGTAGGCGCGTCAGCGCCCGACGCGTGAGCCTGCTGGGTGACGAGCCCGGTGCTTTCGCCAGCGCACGCTTCGTCCGGATTACCCCGATGAAGGCCCGCCGTGTCGTCGACATGGTGCGTGGCATGGGGGTGGACGAGGCCCTGGCCCTGCTGCAGTTTGCACCGCAGGCCGCCAGCGAGACGGTCTACAAGGTCCTGGAGAGTGCCGTCGCGAACGCGGAGAGCACCGAGGACCTGGACCGCAACACGCTGGTCATCACCAAGGCACTGGTCGACGAGGGACCGACGATGAAGCGTTGGCGTCCTCGTGCCCAGGGTCGTGCGTCGCGGATCAACAAGCGGACCAGCCACATCACGCTGGTCGTGCAGCCTGCGGACGTCACCGCCGGCGACGCAGCTACTTCTAAGAAGGGACGGAACGCCTGATGGGGCAGAAGATCAACCCGAACGGTTTCCGCCTGGGCATCTCCACCGACCACAAGAGCCGTTGGTACGCCGACAAGCTCTACAAGTCGTACGTCGGTGAGGACGTCGCGATCCGTCGCCTGCTCTCCAAGGGCATGGAACGCGCCGGCATCTCCAAGGTCGAGATCGAGCGCACCCGCGACCGCGTCCGGGTGGACATCCACACCGCGCGTCCGGGCATCGTGATCGGTCGTCGTGGCGCCGAGGCCGACCGGATCCGCGGCGAGCTCGAGAAGCTCACCGGCAAGCAGGTCCAGCTGAACATCCTCGAGGTGAAGAACCCCGAGGTCGACGCGCAGCTCGTCGCACAGGGCGTGGCCGAGCAGCTGTCCGGCCGGGTGGCGTTCCGTCGCGCGATGCGCAAGGCGATCCAGACCTCGATGCGCTCCGGCGCCAAGGGTGTCCGGATCCAGTGCTCGGGCCGCCTCGGTGGCGCCGAGATGTCGCGCTCGGAGTTCTACCGCGAGGGCCGGGTGCCCCTGCACACGCTCCGCGCCGACATCGACTACGGCTTCTACGAGGCCCGGACCACCTTCGGCCGGATCGGCGTGAAGGTCTGGATCTACAAGGGCGAGGTCGCGGGCACCCGCGCCGAGCGCGAGGCCCAGGCTGCCGCCCGGGCCGGTGCTCCGGGGCGTGGCCGTCCGTCGCGTGGCGGCGACCGCCCG
>DATFGA010000111.1:0-4382 GCA_035249775.1 Nocardioidaceae bacterium
GATCGCCCTCTGCCTGGCACCCCCTTACCTACGGGTGATTACCACGGTATGCAGCCGATCTGCAGCTCCCCATGGCGTGATCCCCATGGGGAGCGGGAGAACGCCATGGGGAGTGAGGAGCTCGGCGTACTTCGGCACGCGCGGTCGGAGGCAACCGCGGAAAGAGGCCGCACGGACATGCAGTCTCTCGGCTGGAAAGCCTCAATCTCCCTCAAACCGGACAGAACTGATGAGGGTTGCACGTCCGAATGGCCCCTGGCGACCGCTCGCGTCGGGCAACCAGGCGTACGGCGTGCCTGGGGCGAGCTCTTGCGGGCGGGTCAGGGCTGGCCGTGCCCCACTCAGTTGCAACGGTATCTTTCCGGCGCGACTCTGATGTCGTTGCGACTGAGTGAACCGGGGACCACGGTCCCGCACCGGGCCTGGCGGCGCCTGACACATCCGAAAGCCCACCCCGCCCAGGTACGACGTGACGGGATGCAGGTTTCGGTGAGCCAGAACCTGCGTCTTGTCACGTCGTACTCGTCCCTCGAGTCGATCCGAGCGCAAGGCCGTTCGGAGGGGTTGAGTCGCCAACCCGGGTCACGGGCCGGTGTGACGTTCCACGCTCAGCGGTGATCGCGCTCAGCCCCGCAGCGTTGGGTCCCATCTGGTCCTCGAGCGGCGGTCAGAGCGACCGTTCGGGACCGAACGGGCTGCGCGGGGCGTGCGGAGAACGCCCGGCGTGCGGGGTCCGGCGCGCCGTCCGCCTGGACTGGCTGAAGTCCCCGGCGTAGTAGCCGTTGTGGCCGTGGATGTGCCGCGCGTAGCTGCCTGCTTCTTCCTCGATCAGGATCGATGTGGCCATCGTGCTCATCTCCTCGGCCCCGTTGTGTCGGTGAACTGACACCTCGAGACTGCCGGTAGGAGCACCTGGTTCGCGCCGGCAAAAGCACCAGGTTCGGCCGCCGCGGTTCAGTCGGAGCGGCTCACTCGGCGCGGTTCAGCCGAGCGACAGGCGGGCGAGCTCGGAGCGGGAGGTGAGCCCGAGCTTGGCGAAGACGTTGCGCAGGTGGAAGTCGACCGTGCGGGGACTGACGAACAGCTGCGCGGCGACGTCGCGGTTCGACAAGCCGTCCTGGACCAGCCGCGCCACCTGCTGCTCCTGCGGAGTGAGCTGTCCGGCGGTCGAGGGGTCCCGCTTCCGGGCGGTCTCGCCGGACGCCCGGAGCTCCTGGCCGGCCCGCTCGGACCAGCGGGCCGCCTCGAGCTCGTCGAAGATCTGCAGGGCACGGCGTAGGTGCGCCCGCGCGTCGACGCGTCGCCGCGATCGCCGGAGGAACTCGCCGTAGGCCAGCTCGGTGCGGGCGACGTCGAACCGACGCTGGGAGGAGGCATGGTGTGCGAGGGCCTGCTCGAAGTGTTCCTCCGCTTCGGTGCCGACGCTGAGCACGGCCCGGCCGTGGGCGGCTGCTGCCAGGGCCCAGGACATCTCGGTGGCGGTGGCGTACCGCTCGATCTCGTCCACCCAGGCGCGCGCCTGGTCCGGCTCGTCGGCACGCATCGCTGCTTCGATCCGGTCGATCGCCGCCATGGTGCGGATGATCGGGTGCGAGATCCGGCTCAGCTCGAGGTACGACGACGCGGGCTGCGGTTCGCGGAGGCCCTTCGCCCAACGGACCATGTCGTGGGTCAGCCACTCGACGATCCCGGTCGGGTGGCTCGCCGTGACCTGTTCCCAGGCGGCGACATGCCCCTCGGACGCGGCGTCGCCGCGGAACGCGGTCAGCAGCGCGAGGAAGCTGAGCGGCATCGCGGTCAGCCCGGGCTGGTCCATGCCCTCGGCCAGGTGCAGCGCCTCGGAGATGTTGGCGCGGGCCCGGGTCCACTGCCCGGTGGCGATCTCGGTGATGCCTCGCCGGGTCAGCGAGTAGAGGACCATCACCAGCGCACCGCTCTCGCGGGCCCGGGACTCGAGAAGGGTGTGGATCCGGATGGAGGCCTCGTCGTCGCCCATCTGCACCGCCGCGATGCCGAGGTTCGGAAGCAGGTCGGTGTCTCCTATCGCGTCGCCGAGCTCCAACGCCTCCCGCAGCAGCGGAGCGGCCTTGGCGAGCTCGTCGTTGGCGACGTGGTTGAGGCCGAGCAGCATGGCGGTGTAGCAGCGGGACCGCGGCGCGGTGGGCTCCTCCCCGTCAGGGATGAGCTCCGTCGGGTCGATCCCGATGTCGGACTGACCACCGAACGTCGCCAGCGCAGCCCCGAACATGGCCATCTCGCGCGCGCGTTCCGGATCGGTGTCCACCACGTCCCGGGCGGCCTGCATCACCATCCGGTGCCCGAGCCGCACCGACCCGGTGTTCCACTCGATCCGGGCCCGCAGCCGGGCCGCGTCCGAACGCAGCCCCGGCTCGGAGAGCGTCGCCACCGCCTCGTCGGCGAGCAGCCGAGCCCGTGTGGGCTGCCCTGCCAGCCAGGCGCTGCGCGCGGCAGCGTAGATCCGGGCACCCCGGGCCTCGCTCTGCGAGGTCAGCTCCGCCGCCCGCTCCCAGGCCGCACTGGCCGCTTCATGACCGCCCCGCTGCCTGGCCCGTTCCGCGACCTCGTCGAGCTCCTCCACGACCGGACCGTCCGGCGCGTCCGCTGCGGCCGCCCGGTGCCAGGCACGCCGGTCCGCGTCGTCGTGGTGGACCATCACCTCGGCGAGCGCCCCGTGCACCCGTCGCCGCTCGCTGCTGGTCGCGGCGCTGTAGAGGGCCGAGCGCACCAGCGGGTGACGCAGCTCCACCTGCGCACCGCTGACCCGGAGCAGCCCGGACCGCTCGACCGCCTCCATCGCGTCGTCGCCGACGCCGAGCAGCCCGGCGGCCCGGCGGATCGTGGACAGCTGTCCCGAGTCGTCGGCCGCGGCCACCAGCAGCAGGGTCTGCGCCTGGGCGGACAGGTGCCGGGACCTCTCCAGGAACACCCGCTCGACGCCCTCGGTGACCGGCAGTCTCGCCGGCAACCGGGTGGACCCGCCCAGCTGGTCGGTGGTGAGCACGTCCGGCATCTCCACCAGCGCGAGCGGGTTGCCGCCCGTCGTACTCATCAACCGGTCGCAGACGTCTGCTGAGACCGGCACGCCGGCGCGCTCGGTGAGCAACGCGGCGGCGGCGTCCCGGTCCAGGCCCTGCACCCGCAGCTGCGGCAGGTCTCCGCCGGCGAACCCGCGGGTGTCGTCCTCGCGGACGCCGAACAGCAGCGCGATGCGCTCGACCTGGAGCCGTCGCGCGATGAACAGCAGTGCCGCGGCGGACGCGTCGTCGAGCCACTGCGCGTCGTCGACGATGCCGAGCACCGGACCGTTCTCAGCGGCTTCCGCCAGCAGGCTGAGGGCGCCGAGGAACACCAGGAACCGGTCGACACCTTCGTCGTCGGACTGCCCGAACGCAGCCCGCAGCGCCCGCGCCTGCGGTGCGGGGAGGCGCTCGACGTGGTCGAGCACCGGCCGCAGGAACCGGTGCAGGGCCGCGAACGCCAGCGGGGACTCCGACTCGATTCCCTGGGTGCGCAGCACGCGCATGCCGTCGGCGCCCGCTGCCGCGTCGTCGAGCAGCACCGACTTGCCCACGCCGGGCTCACCGCGCAGGACCAGCGCCCCGCCACGGGCCGTCCACGCCTCGTCGATGAGCGCGGCGATCTCACGACGTTCCCTCTCCCGACCGTGCAGCACCGGGTGAGCGTAACCAATCCGGGCCGACAACCTGGTGAAATTGCCGGCGCGAACCGCGTCTGCCGGATCACACGATGAAGCTCCTGACCGAGAACCGATGAACGGAGCACTGTGATGACCGAGACCAACCTCCGCCCCAACGCCCACACCACCCTCTTCCGCGTGGACGGGATGACCTGTGACCACTGCAGGCACGCGGTCGCCACCGAGGTCTACAAGATCGACGGTGTCCTCCAGGCCTACGTCGACGTGGCGAAGGGGACCGTGCAGATCGCCAGCGAGCAGGAGCTCGACGTCGCCGACGTCGACGCGGCCGTCACCGAGGCCGGCTACACGCTGCTGCACGACGAGCCGGCCGAGAAGGAGTCCTGAGATGGACGCCCTGGCCCTCGACCTGGCGCGGCTGCAGGTCGCCGAGCGTGTCGCCCAGGCGACCGCGTTCCGCCGTGGCCGTGAGCTCCGAGGCGTACGACGTGCCGCCGCGCGTTCCGGGCGCGGAACGGCATCAACCCGGACCTCCTCCCCACCCACTCTCTGAGCGCAGGAACCTGGAGAACCCCTATGACCACCACCAGCTCCACCCCGACCGCCACCTCCGCCGGCGCCATCGAGTGCACGATGGACATCGGCGGGATGACCTGCGCGTCCTGCGTGGGACGCGTCGAGAAGGCGCTCAACCGCCTCGACG
>DATFGA010000112.1:0-13507 GCA_035249775.1 Nocardioidaceae bacterium
TCGATGCGCGACTCAGTGGGCAAGGTAGGCCTCCAGACCGTGCCGGCCGCCCTCGCGGCCGTAACCGGACTCCTTGTAGCCGCCGAAGGGGCTGGTCGGGTCGAACTTGTTGAACGTGTTGGCCCAGACGACGCCGGCGCGGAGCTGGTTCGCCATCCAGAGGATCCGGGACCCCTTGTCGGTCCACACACCGGCAGACAGCCCGAAGGGGGTGTTGTTGGCCTTCTCCACCGCCTCGGCGGGGGTGCGGAAGGTGATCACCGACAGCACCGGCCCGAAGATCTCCTCGCGGGCGATCCGGTGAGCCTGGGTGACGCCGGTGAAGATCGTCGGCGGGAACCAGAAGCCGTTGGTGGGCAGCTCGCACTGGGGAGACCAGCGTCCGGCGCCCTCGGCCTCGCCGACCTCGGAGAGCTCCTTGATCTTCGCCAGCTGCTCCGCCGAGTTGATCGCGCCGATGTCGGTGTTCTTGTCCAGCGGGTCACCGACCCGCAGTGTGGCCATCCGCCGCTTGAGCCGTTCGAGGACGTCTTCGGCCACCGACTCCTGCACGAGGAGCCGGGAGCCGGCGCAGCACACGTGGCCCTGGTTGAAGAAGATGCCGTTGACGATGCCCTCGACCGCCTGGTCCACGGGAGCGTCGTCGAAGACGACGTTCGCCGCCTTGCCGCCGAGCTCGAGGGTGACCTTCTTGTCGCTACCCGCCACCGCCTTGGCGATCTGCCGGCCGACGTCGGTCGACCCGGTGAACGCGACCTTGTCCACGTCGTCGTGGGTGACCAGCGCCCGGCCGGTCTCACCGGCGCCGGTGATGATGTTGACGACACCCGGCGGCAGGTCGGCCTGTTGGCAGATCTCCGCGAACAGCAGGGCGGTCAGCGGCGTGGTCTCGGCCGGCTTGAGCACGACGGTGTTGCCGCAGGCCAGCGCGGGTGCGATCTTCCAGGCCAGCATCAGCAGCGGGAAGTTCCACGGGATCACCTGTCCGGCCACCCCGAGCGGTTGCGGATTCGGGCCGAACCCGGCGTACTCCAGCTTGTCCGCCCACCCGGCGTAGTAGAAGAAGTACGCCGCCACCAGCGGCACGTCGACGTCGCGGGACTCCTTGATCGGCTTGCCGTTGTCGAGCGACTCCAGCACCGCGAGCTCACGGGCGCGCTCCTGGATGATCCGCGCGATCCGGTAGAGGTACTTGCTGCGTTCGCGGCCCGACATCTTCGACCAGACCCGGGTGTAGGCCCGGCGCGCTGCCTTCACCGCGTTGTCGACGTCCTCGGCGGAGGCCTCGCCGACCTCGGCGAGCACCTCTTCGGTCGCGGGGCTGATCGTCTTGAACGACCGCCCACCGGACGGGTCGACGAACTCGCCGTTGATGAACAGGCCGTACGACGACTTGATGTCGACGACCGACCGCGACTCGGGAGCAGGGGCGTACTGGAACGGCCCGGAGGTTGAGCTTGTCGAAACCATGTCGTCAGTCCAGGGTGAAGTAGTCGGGGCCGGAGTAGCGGCCGGTGTTCATCTTCGTGCGCTGCATCAGCAGGTCGTTGAGCAGGGACGAGGCGCCGAACCGGAACCAGTCCGGGTCGAGCCAGTCGGGGCCGGCGACCTCGTTGACCATCACGAGGTACTTGATGGCCTCCTTGCTGGACCGGATGCCGCCGGCGGGCTTCACGCCGACCATCTGGCCGGTCGCCTCCCGGAAGTCGCGGACCGCCTCGAGCATCACCAGGGTGCCGGGCATCGTCGCCGCGGGTTGGACCTTGCCGGTGGAGGTCTTGATGAAGTGCGCGCCGGCCATCATCGCCAGCCAGGAGACCCGGCGGATGTTGTCGAAGGTCTGCAGCTCACCGGTCTCGAAGATCACCTTGAGGTGCGCCCGGGACCCGTCGGGACGCGCGCAGGCCTCACGGACGGCGACGATCTCCTCGAAGACCTCGAGGTAGCGACCGGAGAGGAACGCGCCCCGGTCGATCACCATGTCGATCTCGTCGGCACCGGCCTCGACGGCGTCGCGGGTGTCGGCGAGCTTGATGTCGAGCGCGGCCCGCCCGGAGGGGAAGGCCGTCGCCACGGAGGCCACGTGCACGCCGCTGTCGCCCAGTGCCTGCTTTGCGGTGGTGACCATGTCCGGGTACACGCACACCGCGGCGACCTGCGGACAGGTCGGGTCCGCCGGATCGGGACGCATGGCCTTCGCACTCAGCGCGCGGACCTTGCCGGGCGTGTCCTGTCCCTCCAGCGTGGTCAGGTCGACCATCCGGATCGCCAGGTCGATCGCGAACTGCTTCGCGGTGGTCTTGATCGAGCGGGTCGCCAGACCCGCCGCACGGGCTTCGGCGCCCACCTGGTCCACGCCGGGCAGGCCGTGCAGGAAGCGGCGGAGGGCAGCGTTCGACGAGGTCGCCTCGGCCAGGTCGGTGGCCGCGCTCGACGCCGGGTTCACGACGGTAGTCACCGGGCAAGCATAGGTCCGGTCCCGCGGTTGTGGAGAATCGCGCCGGGGCAGGCAGAATCGGGGCATGGCCACCTCCGGACCGGGCTCACCCGGCGCCCACCCCGTCGAGCGGTTCAAGCCGACCAGCGGGCGCTTCGTCGGCTACGCGGGTCTGGTCTTCGTCGCCGTCGTCGTGGGCTACGTCGCCTTGCGCGTGCACACGGACACCGGGCTCCAGGTGGCGCTAGGCGCGCTGCTGTTCGGCGTTCTCACCTGGCTGACCCAGCTGCGTCCGCGGGCCATCGCCTACTCCGACCGCCTGCTGCTGAAGAACTCCGTGCGCGACGTCGAGATCCCGCTGGTGCTCATCGACGACGTGAGCGTCCGGCAGGTGCTGTACGTCTGGGTGGGGGAGCAGCGGTTCGTGTGCGTCGGGATCGGCCGGTCGATGAAGGACATGGTCAGGCGCCGCAGGTCCGCCGCAGCGCCGAGCCTGCTCGGGACCAGCCGGGTCCGCGAGTTCGTCGACATGGCCGAGAAGGCCGCTCCGGAGCAGACCGCGATGAGCTACCAGAGCTTCGTGGAGGTCCGCATCGCCGAGCTGGTGGCACAGGCTAAGAAGGAGACGGCTGCCGCGGAGCCGGCCGGCGGACCGCGTCGGCTGTACGCGTGGCCCGAGATCGCCGCACTCGCCGTCGTCGGTACGGCGTTCGCGGTCAGCCTGTTCCTCTGACCGGCTCCTCGAGGCCGGCCGCCCGGGCCAGGTCGGACCGGATGGCGTCGAGGCGTCCCACCGCCGCGATCCGTGCCGCGTCGGCCGCACCCGGCTCGTCGCCCTCGACGGGCACCACCACCTCGAGGTAGCACTTGATCTTCGGTTCGGTGCCGGACGGCCGCACGATCACCCGCGCGTCCCCCGAGAGCCGGTAGCGCAGGCCCTCGGTCGGGGGCAGGTCGGCGCCGCCCTCGGCGAGGTCGTCGACGGCCTCGACCGGCAGACCTCCCAAGGACGTCGGCGGGGTCGACCTGAGCCGGCGCATCGCGGCAGCGATCCGGCCGAGGTCGCTGACCCGCACCGAGAGCTGGTCGGTCGCGTGCAGCCCGTAGGCGCGGGCGATGTCGTCGAGCCGGTCGTCCAGGGTGCGTCCCTCGGCCTTCAAGGCGGCGGCCAGCTCGGCGACCCGCAGCAGCGCGGAGACCCCGTCCTTGTCCCGGACCAGCTCGGGCGCCACGCAGTAGCCGAGCGCCTCCTCGTAGCCGAACGCCAACCCGTCGATCCGCCCGAGCCACTTGAACCCGGTCAGCGTCTCGCGGTACTCCTGCCCGTGGGCCTCTGCCATCTTCGCGAGCAGCGAGGACGACACGATGGTCGTCGCGTAGATGCCCGGGACACCGAGCCTCAGCAGGAAGTCCGCGAGCAGCGCACCCACCTCGTCGCCGCGCAGCATCCGCCAGCCGTGGGGCCCGGGGACGGCGACCGCGCACCGGTCGGCATCCGGGTCGTTGGCGACCACGACGTCGGCGCCGACCTCGCCGGCGAGCTGCATCGCGAGGTCCATCGCGCCGGGCTCCTCGGGGTTCGGGAACGCCACGGTCGGGAACTCCGGGTCCGGCTCGGCCTGCGCCACGGCCAGGTGCGGCGCCGGGAACCCGGCCTGCTCCAGCACCCGGACCACCGACTCGCCGCCGACGCCGTGCAGCGGCGTGTACACCATGGTCAGGGCCCGTGGCCCGTTCGGGGCGGCAAGGTCGCTCACGCTCTTGAGGTAGGCGTCGACCACGTCGTCACCGAGCGTGGTCCAGCCCTCGGCCCTGGGCACCGACCCGAGGGGGCCCACCGCATCGATCTCCGCGGAGATCTGCTCGTCGGCCGGCGGGACGATCTGGCTGCCGTCGCCGAGGTAGACCTTGTATCCGTTGTCCTGCGGTGGGTTGTGCGAGGCGGTGACCATCACCCCGGCCACGCAGCCGAGCTCCCGGATCGCGTAGGCCAGCACCGGGGTCGGCAGCGGCCGGGGGAGCACCCTGGCGTCGAGTCCCGCCCCGACCATCACCGCGGCCGTGTCCTCGGCGAACACGTCGGAGCCGTGCCGGGCGTCGTAGCCGACGACGACCGTGTCGCCGGGCCCTGCACCGTGCTTCCTCAGGTACGACGCCAGTCCTGCCGCCGCACGGATCACGACCACCCGGTTCATCCGGTTCGGCCCGGCTCCCAGGGCGCCTCGCAGGCCGGCGGTACCGAACTCCAGACGGCCGTCGAAACGGTCGGCGAGGTCGAGCGCCGCGGGGCCCGACGGGTCCTGCGCGACAGCGCCGACGAGCTGCTCGAGCTCGCTCCTGGTCTGCGGGTCCGGGTCCTCGGCGGCCCAGCTCCGGGCCCGATCGAGCAGGGCAGCCATGTCGGTCATGGGCGAAGGCTAGCGGGGCGGAAGTAGCGCTCGGTGACGAACGGTCCGCCCACGTAGCCGGCCTCGACCTCGTCGTCCTCGCTCGCCGGTGCCTGCTCCACCTGCGCTGCGAACTGCTCGGCGTCGTCCTGCGGGTGGTAGCCGAGCGCGCGTCCCGGCTCGAGGTCCCACCAGGCCCGGCTGTTCGCCGAGATGCCGTAGATCACCGCGAACCCCGGATCCGGTGCGCTCAGGCAGGCGTCCACCATCCGCACCGCGTCGTCGTGCGACAGCCAGGTCGCCAGGCCACGCCGGCTCTCCGGCTGCGGCAGGAAGCTGCCGATCCTGGTGGCGACGGCGTCGATGCCGTAGCGGTCGACGTACAGGCTGAGCAGCGCCTCGGCGGCCACCTTGCCCACGCCGTAGAACGTGTCCGGCCTCGGCCGGACGTCAGTGCCGAGCCGGTCGCTTCTCGGAGTGCGTCCGACCGCGTGGTTGCTGCTCGCGTAGACGATCCGGTTCACCCCGTGCGCGACCATCGCGTCCAGCAGCGCGCCGGTGGTGATCACGTGCGACTCGAGGATGGTGGGCAGGGCGTCCTCCGTCGGGATGCTGGCCAGGTGCACGACGGCGTCCAGGCCGCCGCCGGCGACGACCGCACCGAACACTTCCTCGACGGCGTCGGGGTCCCCGCAGTCGGCGGTGAACCAGGCGCCGGTGAAGCCTTCCGGCTCGACCTTCAGGTCCATCCCGATGACGTCGTGGCCGCGGTCGACGAGACCACTGCAGACCACGGTGCCGATGCTGCCGGCGGCGCCGGTGACCAGAACCCGCATCGGCACGCCTCAGACCTTCCGCACGATCGCGGCGAGCAGTCCGCCCATCCGGGTCGCGGCAGCCCTGCCCGCCTCGAGGACCTCCTCGTGGTTGAGGGGCTCACCGCTGATCCCGGCCGCCAGGTTGGTCACCAGGCTGATGCCCAGCACCTCCATCCCGGCCTCGCGCGCGGCGATCGCCTCCAGCGTCGTCGACATCCCGACCAGGTCGCCGCCGATGACGCGGACCATGTTGATCTCGGCCGGTGTCTCGTAGTGCGGCCCGGGGAACTGCACGTAGACCCCCTCGTCCAGGGAGGCGTCCACGTCCCGGCAGAGCGCCCGCAGACGGCGGCTGTAGAGGTCGGTCAGGTCGACGAAGCTCGCACCCTCGACCGGTGAGGTGCCGGTCAGGTTGATGTGGTCGCGGATCAGCACCGGCGTCCCGGGCCGCCACGTCTCCTTCAGCCCGCCGCAGCCGTTGGTCAGCACCGCCACCGCGCAGCCCGCCGCGGCAGACATCCGCACCCCGTGTACGACGGAGCGCACTCCCAGGCCTTCGTAGAAATGGGTCCGGCCCAGGAAGACCAGCAGGTTCTTGTCACCGGCCCGGACCGAACGGATCCGGCCCGCGTGCCCGGCCACCGCCGGTGGTGCGAACCCCGGGAGGTCGGTCGTGCTCACCTCTGCGGTGGCCTCTCCCAGCGCGTCCACGGCGGGGAGCCATCCGGACCCCATCACCAGCGCGATGTCGTGGGTCTCGATGCCGGTCAGCTCACGAAGCCGGTCGGCGGCCCGGTCGGCCACTTCTCGGGCGGTGGTATCTGTGCTCACGGGTCGCAGCGTACCGTTCCCGCAGGAGGCGACGATGACCGATGAAGAGCTGTCCGAAGCCGAGCTCGGCCACCTGCGCCGGTGCATCGAGCTGGCCGGCGAGGCGCTGGAGGTCGGCGATGAGCCGTTCGGTTCCGTTCTCGTGGACGGGGCGGGCCGGGTGCTGGCCGAGGACCGTAACCGGGTGGTCGAGACCGGCGACCGGACCAGGCACCCCGAGTTCGAGCTGGCCCGGTGGGCCGCCGCACACATGGAGCCGGAGGACCGGGCGACCGCGACGGTCTTCACCTCCGGCGAGCACTGTCCGATGTGCTCGGCCGCGCACGCGTGGGTGGGGCTGGGCCGCATCGTCTACGTGCACTCGTCCCGACAGCTGGCCGGCTGGCTCGACGAGCTCGGCGTTCCCCCGGGCCCGGTGGCCACCCTGCCGGTGCAGGAGGTCGCGCCCGGGGTGACCGTCGCCGGGCCGGTCCCGTCACTGGTCGAGCAGATGCACGACCTGCATCGACGCCGCTTCGGGTAGCCGGGGTCAGAGCCCGCTGGAACGGCACGGCCGCGCCCGCAGCGCCGCCACGTAGTCGTCGGGGGCGTCGGCCGCCTGCGCGGCGTCGGCCAGGACGCCGAGGTAGCTCGCCGACGGCAGGCCACCCTCGTAGGCGTCGAGGACGTAGGCCCAGGCGACCTGCTCGCCGAGCAGGGTGGCCACCCGGACCCGGGTCTTGCGGTAGAGACCGGAGTCGGCGCTCTCCCAGCCGTCGAGGTGGGCCACGTCGTCGGCGGTCACGTCGTACACGGCGACGAAGACCTGCTCGAGCGGGTCCTCGACGATGGTGGCGAGAGCGCCGTCCCAACCGTGCTCCTCGCCACCGAAGGTGAGCCGCCAGCCGATCAGCCAACCGGTGCTGCGCAACGGCGAGTGCGGGCAGCGCTCACCCATCCGGGCGGGGTCGAGGTTCGACCCGTAGGCGGCATAGAGAGGCACGGCAGGGAGCGTAGCGCCCCCGATTGGCCAGGCATCGGCGGCGACGCAAGAATGGGCCGCGTGAATCGAGTGGTGATCGTCGGAGGCGGACCTGGTGGCTACGAGTCGGCGCTGGTGGCCGCCCAGCTCGGTGCCGACGTGACCGTGATCGACAGCGACGGTGTCGGCGGGTCCGCGGTGATCACCGACTGCGTCCCCTCGAAGACGCTGATCGCCACCGCCGAGCTGATGGCCGAGATGGAGGAGGCCGCCGAGCTCGGCATCTCGTTCACCGGCCCGGACAGCGCTCCCGGTGTGGTGACGGTGGACCTCCCCCGCGTGAACACCCGGGTGAAGGCGCTGGCGATGGCGCAGTCGGCCGACATCGAACGCCGGCTGACGAGGGACGGGGTTCGCATCGTCAACGGTCGCGGAAGGCTCCGGGGCCCCCACCAGGTGGTGGCATCCCTTGCCGACGGTGGCGAGGAGACCCTGGACGCGGACGCGGTCATCGTCGCCACCGGAGCAAGTCCGCGCACGTTGCCGAGCGCGCAGCCCGACGGGGAGCGGATCCTGACCTGGGAGCAGGTCTACGACCTCGACGAGATTCCGGACCGGCTGATCGTGGTCGGCTCGGGGGTGACCGGCGCCGAGTTCGCCAGCGCCTACAACGCCCTCGGCCTCGACGTGGTGCTGGTCTCCAGCCGTGACCGGGTGCTGCCCGGTGAGGACGCCGACGCCGCGGAGGTGCTCGAGGAGGTCTTCGCCCGACGCGGGATGACCGTTCTGTCGAAGTCCCGGATGGAGTCCGTGGCCCGCTCCGGTGACAAGGTCACGGTGACCCTGACGGACGGCCGCGCCGTGGAGGGCTCGCACTGCCTGCTGGCGCTCGGCTCGGTCCCGAACACCGACGACCTGGGTCTCGACGAGGCCGGGGTGGTCCGTGACGACGGCGGGTTCATCAAGGTCGACCGGGTCTCCCGAACCTCCGCGCGCGGGGTCTATGCCGCCGGTGACTGCACCGGGATCCTGATGCTGGCGTCGGTCGCGGCCATGCAGGGTCGGATCGCGATGTGGCACTTCCTCGGTGACGCGGTGGCGCCGCTGAACCTGAAGACCGTGTCGTCGAACGTGTTCACCGCTCCGGAGATCGCCACGGTGGGCTGGTCACAGACCGCCGTGGACAACGGTGAGATCCAGGCCGACGTGGTGACGCTGCCGCTGTCGGGCAACGCGCGGGCGAAGATGCAGGGGGTGCGGGACGGTTTCGTGAAGCTGTTCTGCCGTCCCGGGACCGGGATCGTCGTCGGCGGCGTGGTTGTCGCGCCCCGGGCCAGTGAGCTGATCCACCCGGTGGCGGTCGCGGTCTCGGAGAGCCTGACCGCCGACCAGCTCGCCCATGCGTTCACGGTGTACCCGTCGATGAGCGGCTCGGTCGCCGAAGC
Source organism: Nocardioidaceae bacterium (assembly GCA_035249775.1). Classification (GTDB taxonomy): domain Bacteria; phylum Actinomycetota; class Actinomycetes; order Propionibacteriales; family Nocardioidaceae; genus Nocardioides_C. Next base: position 8,880 of record DATFGA010000112.1, read on the forward strand.
GGCCCGCCGGCTGCACCGCTACCACGCCTGACCCGGGTCAGAAGCCGAAGTCGCCACCGCCGAAGTCACCGAAGCCGCCGCCGTCGAAGCCACCGCCGCCGTCGCCACCACCGAAGTCACCGCCCCCGCCGTCGCCACCGAAGTCACCGCCGCCGTCTCCACCGCCGTCTCCACCACCGTCGCCGGCGCCGAAGTCGGAGTCCCCGCCCTCGACCATGCCCCCGTCCCAGGTGGGGGAGAGCAGCGTCATCAGCATGAAGCTGGGCAGCAGACCGGACAGGGCGTAGGCGCCGAAGTAGCCGCTCGCCCACGGTGAGTACGCCGGGCCCGCCTGCCAGTACGGCACCCGGCCGTACCCCTGCTGCACGGTCCTGATGTCCGGCTCGGCGCCCTGCTCGACGCGGTCTGCGTCGGCCGCGCACACCGGGACCTTGCGGGGGATGCCCGCGGACGGCGCCCACTCGATGTCGGTGGTCGACGGTCCGTGGGCGGGGTTGAAGAAGCAGGGTGGGCGGCGGACCGGCAGTGGCTGCCCGTTCTTGCGGGCCAGCACGCAGGCCACGGCGTACCTGCCGTCCTCGAGCGACTCGGTCACGTGCTTGATGTCATCGGGACGGCCGGCCTGCTGCAGCGTCTCCTTCGCCGCCTCGTAGGAGTCGAGCGCCCGCTGGTAGTCCTGGCGCATCGCCTCGTCGAGCGGGGTGACCAGCATGTCCGTGTCCAGCCGCTGCAGCTCCTCGCCGAACCGGGTGACGTCCTCGTCGGCGACCTTGCGGACCGCCGCGAGGTCGGCCGCGTTGCGCTGCTCGAGCTCGCGTTGCCGGTTGTTCTTGGAGATGGCGCTGACCAGGAAGATCACGCCGGCGATGACGAGGAGCACGAGGAGGAGGTCCATACCCTCAGCGTAGCCACGGGGACCGAAGAATGCCGATCCCTCTCAAAGGAATTACGTCTCTGTAATTACTTTTGGGTAATTCTGAAATACATTTCTTTCTGGACAACGGCGCTATTTCTCGGTGCATAATCTGCATTCACAGAAGCGTTCAGAATTCACATTCGTCACACGCGTCCGACTCGCGACTGGGAAGCGCGGGGCCGCTGCGCCGACGATGTCGAACCAGGGGAGACAACCGATGGGTGCACGCAGTCTGGGGGTGTTCTCTGCCGTCTTCTCGACGGTGGCGGCCACCGTCGCGGTGGCCGGCCTGGGGGCGTCGCCGGCGGGCGCCGTCTCCACCGACCAGTCCTACTGGGTCCCGGTCGACAAGCGGGTCGAGGTCCGTGGCCACGGCTACGGACACGGGCACGGCATGTCGCAGTACGGCGCCCAGGGCGCCGCGCTGAAGGGCAAGAGCTACCAGGAGATCGTCGAGTTCTACTACCCGGGCACGGCCTGGTCGAAGATGCGTGGGCGGGTCCGCGTGCTGATCTCCTCCGACACGAGCCCCGACGTGCTGGTCAGCCCGGCCGCCGGCCTCTCGGTACGCGACCTGGGCAGTCGCAAGAAGTACGACCTGCCCGAGATCGAGGGGGTACGCCGCTGGCGGCTGCAGGTCGCCGACGGTGAGACCGTGGTCGGGTACCTGACCAACCGCTGGCACCGGTACGAGCCGGGCGGACTGCCCGCCCTCGCCGGTGACGGTGAGTTCCTGGCCTCCGAGCCCATCACGCTATGGACCCCGTCCGGCTCGGGGACCTACCGCGGCACCCTGCGGCTCTCCTCGCCGTCACCGGGATCGAGCTCGCGGGACACCGTGAACGTGGTGTCGATGGACCAGTACGTGATGGGTGTGGTGCCGTACGAGATGCCGGCGTCCTGGCACCCCGAGGCGGTCCGCGCGCAGGCGGTGGCAGCGCGCACCTACGCCACCTGGTCCCGCAACCAGAACAAGCGGGGCCACTACCAGATCTGTGACACAACCGCGTGCCAGGTCTACGGCGGTGTGGACGGTGAGGACCCGCGCAGCAACGCGGCGGTCCAGGCCACCCGGCGACAGATCCTGACCTACGACGGCAAGCCGGCCTTCACCCAGTTCTCGTCCAGCAGCGGCGGGTGGACCTCGGCGGGCAGCGTGCCCTACCTGCCGGCGAAGGAGGACCCGTACGACGGCTGGAGCGGCAACCCGGTGCACAGCTGGTCGGTGACCATCGATGCCGGCCACTTCGAGCGCAGCCATCCCTCGCTGGGCACGCTTCGGCGGATCCTGGTGGTCAACCGGGACGGCAACGGCGACTGGCAGGGCCGGGTGAACAGCGTCGTCCTCGACGGCACGCAGGGCGACGTGACCATCTCCGGCGACGACTTCCGGTGGGCCTTCGGCCTGCGTTCGAGCTGGTTCACCATCGAGCCCACCCCGATCATCTCCCGGTGGACGCGGATCGGCGGCACCAAGTCCCCGCTGGGGCGGGTGCAGAGCAAGGAGTACCGCGTCGAGGACGGTGCCGCCCAGGTGTTCGCCCGGGGCCGGATCTTCTACTCGGCCGAGACCGGTGCCCGCGAGCTCTACGGCCGGATCCTCGGTCGTTACCGCGCAATGGGGGGCCCGAAATCCGCACTCGGGATGCCCCGGACGGCGATCCAGGTTCGCGCGCCCGGGCGCCGGGCACTCTTCGAGGACGGCGCGATCTTCTCGCGCCGGCGCACCGGGGCGGTCCCGCTGCTCGGGAAGATCGCCGAGCGTTACCTGCGGATCGGCGCGGAGGAGTCGTCGCTCGGCTGGCCCGTTCGGGGGCACCGGCCCACCAGGAACGGCCAGGACGTGGCGTTCCAGAACGGCTACCTGTCCTGGAACCAGGAGACCGGGCGGACCCGGATCTGGCCGCGGCGGTAGGGAGCCCGGTCAGCCGGTCCGGAGGACCAGCACCAGGTCCCCGCCCTCGACCTGACGGGTGCCGTCGAGCGCGAGACGCTCGACGGTGCCGGTGACCGGTGCGGTGATCGAGGCCTCCATCTTCATCGCCTCGATGGTGGCCACCGTGTCGCCGGCCTCCACCGCGCTGCCCTCCTCGACCACGACGGTGACCACGCCGTCGAAGGGGGCGGCGACGTGGCCGGGCTTCGCGGTGTCGGCCTTCTCCTGGACGGGCACGTCGGCGGCGACAGAGCGGTCACGCACGTTGACGGGACGGAGCTGGCCGTTGATCGTGCACATCACCGTCCGGATGCCTCGCTCGTCGGCGCCGCTGACCGACTGCACGCCGAGCAGCAGCCGTTTGCCCTCCTCCAGGTCGACGGGGTACTCCGTGCCCGGTGTCATTCCGTAGAGGTAGTTGGCCGTCGGCAGCACCGAGAGGTCGCTGTGCCGCTCCCGCGACTCGTTGAACTCCCGGGTGGGGCCGGGGAAGAGCAGCCGGTTCAGCGTCGCCCGCTTGTCCTCGGCGAGCCCTCGGCGCTCGTCGTCGGTGAGCTCGGTGACGGCCGGCTTGGTCTTCCGGCCCTCGAGGGCCTTCGTCCGGAACGGCTCGGGCCATCCCCCCGGCGGGTCGCCGAGGTCGCCGCAGAGGAACCCGATCACCGAGTCGGGCACGTCGAACTTGCCCGGCTCGGCCGCGAACTCCTCCGGGTCGGCGCCGACCGCGACCAGGTGCAGGGCCAGGTCGCCGACCACCTTCGAGGACGGGGTGACCTTGACGATGTTGCCGAGGATGTCGTTCGCCGCGGCGTACATGTCCTCGATCTGCTCGAACTTCTCGCCGAGCCCGAGGGCGATCGCCTGCTGGCGCAGGTTCGACAGCTGCCCGCCGGGGATCTCGTGGGTGTAGACGCGACCGGTCGGCGAGGGAAGGCCGGACTCGAACGGGGCGTAGACCCTGCGGGTGGCCTCCCAGTAGGGCTCGAGGTCGCAGACCGCGGCAAGGTCGAGGCCGGTCTCGCGGGGGGAGTGGTCGGTGGTGGCCACCAGGGCGGACAGCGCGGGCTGGCTCGTCGTACCCGCGACCGCCGCGCAGGCCGCGTCCACCGCGTCCACGCCGGCGTCGATCGCGGCCAGCAGCGTGGCGAGCTGCCCACCCGGGGTGTCGTGGGTGTGCAGGTGCACGGGCAGGTCGAACCGATCACGCAGCGCACCGACCAACGTGCGCGCGGCCGGCGCGCGGAGCAGACCGGCCATGTCCTTGATCGCGAGGACGTGGGCGCCGGCGTCGACGATCCGCTCCGCGAGGTCGAGGTAGTAGTCGAGGGTGTAGAGCGTCTCGTCCGGGTCGGACAGGTCTCCCGTGTAGCAGAGCGCGACCTCGGCGACCGTCGTGCCGGTCGAGCGGACCGCCTCGATCGCGGGACGCATCTGCTCGACGTCGTTGAGCGCGTCGAAGATCCGGAACACGTCGATCCCGGTCGCCGCGGCCTCCTCGACGAACGCCTGCGTGACGTCGGTCGGGTACGGCGTGTACCCGACCGTGTTCCGGCCGCGCAGCAGCATCTGCAGGCAGATGTTCGGCACCGCCTGGCGCAGCGCGGCCAACCTCTCCCAGGGGTCCTCGGACAGGAACCGGAGGGCCACGTCGTACGTCGCACCGCCCCACGCCTCGATGCTCCACAGGTTCGGGGTCATCCGGGACACGTGCCCGGCGACCGCGAGCAGGTCGCGGGTACGGACCCGGGTCGCGAGCAGCGACTGGTGCGCGTCGCG
>DATFGA010000113.1:0-5534 GCA_035249775.1 Nocardioidaceae bacterium
ACCCGGGTTCAGGTGTCGCGGCGCCTCGGTGACCACGCGGCGTACCACCTCGTCGCCGGGCAGGCCGGAGTCCCGGTAGACCAGCCGCTCACCGGTTGCCGGGGAGATCACGAACGGCGGGTTGGTCACGACCAGGTCGAAACGCTCACCCGCGACCGGCTCGAACAGGCTCCCGTCACGGACGTCGAGACTCGCGCCGTTGAGCTCGGCGTTCAGCCGGGTCATCGCCAGCGCCCTCGGGTTGACGTCGGTGGCCACGATGTTGTCGACGTGCGCGGCCAGGTGCAGCGACTGGACGCCGCAGCCGGTGCCGAGGTCCAGCGCCCGGCCGCACCGCTCGCGCACGGTCAGCTGGGCCAGCGACGTGGAGGCAGAGCTGATGCCGAGGACGTGGTCGGCGCCCATCCGTGCGGTGGCGCCGTCGAGGCCGGGAGTCAGGTCGCTGACCACCCACCAGTCCCGGTCCTCGTCGGCGTAGGGCCGGACGTCGGCACGGGCCCGCACCTCGCCGGCCGAGCTCTCCAGGATCCCGGTCGCACAAAGGACGTCCACCAGCCCGGGCAGCGCCCGGTCCGCGTCGTCCCGGGAGACGGTGGCCTGCAACGGCCAGAGGCGGGTGAGCGAGGCCAGCGCCGAGCCGTCGCCGGTCGCCCGATGGCCGGGGGTGGTCTCGTTGCGGGACAGGGCGGCGTGCGCGGTCGGCCCCAGCAGGTCGGCGACCCCGTCGTAGGTGTAGCCGGCCGCCGACAGCGCCTCGCGCAGCCGACCGACGTCCGCGCCGCTCAACAGGTCCACGCCGCTCACCCTAGGAGACCCGACCCTAGACTCGGCCGCATGAGGTCTCGGGTGTTCCTGCACATCGGCGCTCCGATGGCCGGGGCGGCGTACCTGCGCCAGGGTCTGGCCAGGCATCGCCGCCGGCTGACCCGCTGCGGGATCCTCTACCCCGCCAGCCACCTGGGTCACGACGGCGGGCACCTCGATGCGGTGCTCGACGTGCTGGACCTGGCCAGCACCGACGTGGCGCCCTCGTCCGGTGCCTGGGACCGGCTGGCCGAGACCGCCCGGGACTGGCGACGCGGGACCGTCGTGGTTTCCCACGAGCTGCTCGCGGACGCGTCGGTCGAGCAGGTCGAGCGGGTCGTCGCCTCGCTCGGCAACGCCGAGGTGCACGTCGTGTACGCCGCGCGTGACCTCGGCCGGCTGATTCCCGCGGCCTGGCAGGAATGGGTCCGCAACGGCGGCACCGCCTCCTTCGACGGGTACCTGAACCGGGTGGTTGCCCGCGACACCCACCGGACCAGCCGGATGTTCTGGCAGTCCCACGACCTCGCCGCGGTCCTGGAGCGATGGTCGATGTTCGTGCCGGCCGAGCGGGTGCACCTGGTGACGATGCCTGACGGGCCGGACCAGGACCGGGTGCTGTGGGAGCGGTTCGCGCGCACCATCGGCATCGACCCCGGCCGGTTCCGCGCCCCGGCGGACACCGGTCCGGACCTGCACTCGATCGCCGGGACCGAGGTGCTCCGGCTGCTCAACCGGGAGGCCGGGCCGCAGGCCGACCGGCGTCGCCCGGACCGGGTCGGCCGCGAGGTGAGCTCGGTCCCGGGAAGGACACCGGCCCTGCCCGTCGTACACCGCGGCTGGCTGCACGCGGAGAGCGACCGGCAGGTCGCCGCGGTGAAGAACAGCGGGTACGACGTGGTCGGCGATGTCACCGAGCTGATCCCCGGGCCGGACGTGCTCACCGACGACGACACCCGGCTGTTCCCGGTGCTGGACGAGGTGGTGGCCGCGCAGACCCGGGTGCTGGCCGCGGTCACCGGTCTTCGTGCACATGCAGAAGGGCCCGCCGGCGTGCGCCGACGGGCCCTCCCGGGGTTGTTCCGAGCTATCCGGCGGTGACCGTCTCCGGGGCCTCTTCGCCGATGGCGACCGGTCGACGCTTCGAGATGTAGACCGCGGCGGCGATGATCAGCGCTGCGACGAGCGCGATCGCGATCCGCATGACGTCGTTCTCGTCGTCGCCGACCGACATCGCGACCACCGCGGGGGCGATCAGCAGCGCGACCAGGTTCATCACCTTGAGCAGCGGGTTGATCGCCGGGCCGGCGGTGTCCTTGAACGGGTCGCCGACCGTGTCACCGATGATCGTCGCCTCGTGCGCCGGCGAGCCCTTGCCACCGTGGTGGCCGTCCTCGACGAGCTTCTTGGAGTTGTCCCAGGCGCCACCGGAGTTGGCCAGGAACACCGCCATCAGCGTGCCGGTGCCGATCGCACCGGCCAGGTAGGCGCCGAGCGGGGCCGCACCGAGGCCGAAGCCCACGGCGATCGGTGCCAGGATCGCGAGCAACCCTGGCGTGGCCAGCTCCCGCAGCGAGTCGCGGGTGCAGATGTCGACGACCTTGCCGTACTCGGGCCGGCCGGTGCCCTCCATGATCCCGGGGATCTCCCGGAACTGGCGGCGCACCTCGAACACGACCGCTCCCGCGGCCCGGCCGACGGCGCTGATCGCCAGGCCGGAGAACAGGAACACCACGGCCGCGCCGATCAGCAGACCCACCAGGTTGGCCGGGTCCGCAACGTTGAGCACGCCGAGCAGGCCCAGGCCGTCACCGAAGCTGAGGTTGTCGTCCTCGAGCGCACCGGACTCCACCGAGGCGGTGGTGACCGCGTTGGTGAACGACCCGAACAGCGCGGTAGCCGCGAGGACCGCCGTGGCGATCGCGATCCCCTTGGTGATCGCCTTGGTGGTGTTGCCGACCGCGTCGAGCTCGGTCAGGATCGCCGCGCCCTTCGGGTCCACGTCGCCGCTCATCTCCGCGATGCCCTGCGCGTTGTCGGAGACCGGGCCGAAGGTGTCCATCGCGACGATGACGCCAACGGTGGTCAGCAGGCCGGTGCCCGCGAGCGCCACCGCGAACAGCGACACGACCGTGACACCTCCGCCGAGGAGGAACGCGCCGTAGACGGCCGCGCCGATCACCAGTGCGGTGTAGACCGCCGACTCGAATCCGAGCGAGAGACCGGACAGGATCACCGTGGCCGGACCGGTCAGCGCCGTCTTGCCGACGTCCTTGACCGGGCGGTTCTCGGTGCCGGTGAAGTAGCCGGTGAGCGCGAGGATCAGCGCGGCGAGCACGATGCCGATGATCACGGCCACCGCGGCGATGATCCGCGGGTCACCCTCGGGCGTGCCGTTGACCTGGGCGAGCACCTGCTGGAGCAGACCGCCGCCGCCGTCGACCTGGGTGAGCTCGTCGAACGAGCCCGGCAGGTAGAGGAAGGCCGCGATCGTGCACAGCACCGCGGACACGGCCGCGGAGATGTAGAACGCGCGGTTGATGGTCTTCAGACCGCCCTCGGTCGGCCGGGGCCGGCACAGGTAGACGCCCAGGATGGCGGTCAGCGCGCCGATGGCGGGAACGATCAGCGGGAACACCAGGCCCTCGGCGCCGAACGCGGCGGTGCCGAGGATCAGCGCGGCGACGAGCGTCACCGCGTAGGACTCGAACAGGTCAGCCGCCATGCCGGCGCAGTCGCCGACGTTGTCACCGACGTTGTCGGCGATGGTGGCCGCGTTGCGCGGGTCGTCCTCGGGGATGTTCTGCTCGACCTTGCCGACCAGGTCGGCGCCCACGTCGGCGGCCTTGGTGAAGATGCCGCCGCCGACACGCATGAACATCGCGAGCAGGGCGGCACCGAAGCCGAAGCCCTCGAGGACGGCCGGGGCGTCGCCTTCGTAGATCAGCACCACGAGCACGGCGCCGAGCAGGCCGAGGCCGACGGTGGCCATGCCGACGGTGCCGCCGGTGCGGAACGCGATCCGCATCGCGGGGTCGCGGCCCTCGTTCTGGGCGGCCGCGGCGACACGGACGTTCGCGCGGACCGCAAGCGCCATGCCCATGTAGCCGATGGCGGCCGAGAAGCCGGCGCCGACGAGGAAGAAGATCGACCGTCCGATCCGGACCGACGTGTCGTCGGCGGGGAGCAGGAACAGCAGCAGGAACGCCAGGACGGCGAAGACCGCCAGGGTCTTGAACTGTCGGGTCAGGTAGGCCGAGGCGCCCTCCTGGACGGCCAGGCCGATGGTTCTCATGTTCTCCGTGCCTTCGGCGGCGGCAAGAACCTGGCCTCGGAACATCATCGCCATCGCAAGTCCGATCAGTGCGATGACACCCACGATGATGACCAGGGTCAGGTTGCCGCTCGACAAAGACACATCCGCACCGCTCTCGGCGGCGAGGGTGAGCCCGGACATACGTCCTCCTCCGTTGGGCCGGCTCGGCCCGTCGTGAAACGTCGAACACCCGCGGTCTTTTCCGCGAATGGGCAGGCGGTGTGAGCCGCCCTACACGAATGTGCCCGGAGTCTACTTACGAAAGTGGCGTCCACAGCGGCGGGGTGTGTGGCGTGTGCCACAAAGTTTGGGCAAGCCGTGAGGCACAGCCCCTCGGACCGGCACTCGCGACGATCCGCGGCACGCCGTACGCCCAGCGCCCGCCGGCGACCCGACCGAGTGCCGGTTCCAGGGGCCATGCCGGGCGAGTGCCGGCTCAGGCAGCCGGCCAGGACATCGACACGGTCGTGGTCGCGCCGTCCTGGAGCACCGTGAAGTCCTCGATCAGGCCGCGGAGCAGGGCCCACGGCTCGACGCCGTCGATGTCGCTGTGCGGCGGGTCCTCGGTGTCGACGGTGCCGACCGACACCACGTCGACGGCGAGCCCGTCATCGATGCTGATCGCGACGGTGACCGGCGCACGGAGGCTGTCCAGCTCAGTGTCCTCACCGAGCAGCAGGGCGCAGGCCTCACCGACGGCGAGCCGGACCTCCTCGACGAAGTCCTCGTCCCGGCCGGTGCGTCGGGCGACCGCGGCGGCGACCAGCCGCACGGTGCGGACCAGCGCCGGGTCACGGGCGATCGACACCGTGACACCGGTGGCCGTGCCGGACGGACCGGGCGCCATGAGGTACCTCAGTGCTCGGCGAGAGCGTCGGCCTGCGACCCGTGGATCGCGAACACCTTCGCGAGCCCGGTGATCCGGAAGATCTTGAGCAGCCGCTCCTGGTTGCAGATCAGCCGCATCGACCCGTTGTGCGCGCGGACCTTCTTCAGTCCGCCGACCAGCACACCGAGGCCGGTCGAGTCGAGGAAGTCCACCTTCTCCATGTCGATGACGAGGTTGTAGTGGCCCTCGCCCACCAGCTCGGTGATCTTGTCCCGGAGCCGGGGTGCTGTGTACACATCGATCTCCCCGCCCACCTCGATGATGGTGTGCCCATCCTCGTGGCGGGTCTCCAGTGACAGATCCACGTGGTTCTCCTCAACAAAATGCTGCATGCGCGATCAGGGGCGACGGCGGCGTTGCCGTCATTGCTGGTGCAACCTGCATTCAATCATGCCCCTATTTGGGCCGGAGGTCACTCTCGCGCCCCGGAATGGGCCGTGTCAGGACGACTGCACCCGGTTTGCGAGACTGCGCGGGTGGCCTCACCTGTCCCCCGTCCGGCTGCCGATCTCGTCGACCGGCTGA
>DATFGA010000114.1:0-4769 GCA_035249775.1 Nocardioidaceae bacterium
TGGCCTACCGGATGCTCGGCTCGGTGCACGAGGCCGACGACGCCGTCCAGGACGCGTGGCTCCGCGTCAGCCGGGCGGACACCAGATCTGTGGAGAACCTGGCGGGCTGGCTGACCACGGTAGTGGCCAGGGTCTGCCTGAACATGCTGCGCTCGCGGCAACGGCTGCGCGAGGAGCCGCTCGACGTCCACGTTCCGGATCCGATCGTCAGCCGCGAGATGACGGTCGACCCCGAGCACGAGGCGCTGCTCGCCGACTCCGTCGGGCTGGCGCTGCTGGTGGTCCTCGAGACCCTGGAGCCCGCCGAGCGGCTCGCGTTCGTGCTCCACGACATGTTCGCCGTCCCGTTCGACGAGATCGCCCCGATGATCGAACGGTCCCCGGCCGCGGCCCGACAGCTCGCCAGCCGCGCCCGCCGCAGGGTGCAGGGGAAGGCTCCGGCGCCCGACCCGGACCTCGCCCGGCAGCGCACCATCGTCGACGCGTTCTTCGCCGCGGCCCGCGACAGTGACTTCGATGCGCTCGTCGCCGTGCTGCATCCCGACGTCGTGCTGCGTTCCGACGGCGGTGCGACGCGTCCGCGGCTGACGATGACCATCCACGGTGCCGCTGCGGTCGCCGGTCAGGCGGTCAGTTTCGGGCGACTCTTCCCGTTCGCCCGGCCTGCCCTGGTGAACGGGACCGCGGGGGTCGTCGTCGCGACGGGTGACCGCCCGCTCTCGGTGATGGGCTTCACCGTCGCCGACGAGAAGATCGTGGCCATCGACGTGCTCACCGATCCCGAACGCCTGGCCCGGCTGGACCTCGGCGACCTGTCCGGCTGAGGGGTAGCCCGAGTCCACCTGGGCTATCGGAAGATAGGCCATTCGCACCGCGCGGGCGAGCGGGATGTTGGGCGATGCTGGAGGAGCCATCGGACTGCCCGCAGGCCTCTCGGAGCTGACTCGTTGTGAGATCGAACCGCGCCACCCATCTCGCCGCCACCGCGGCGTACGTGATGCTGACCGTGATCACGGTGGGCATGGTGCTGTCGTCGCAGAACCTGCTGCCCGACCTCAACCTGCCGAGCCCCACGCTGACGCAGGTCGCACAGGAGACCGAGACGCCGGTTGCGGATCCGGCCACCCCGGTGAGCCGGCCTCCCGTGTCGACAGGCACGACCACGGGCCAGCCGCCGACCGTGCTGCCTCCGCCCGCCACCCCGACCATCGGTCTGGGGGTGGCGTCGGACATCCTGCTGCCGACGATGATCGACGCAATGCCGGTGCCGCCCGAGACCCGTCAGGAGGCGACCGCCACCGCCACCGTCCCCGAGGTCGAGACGCCGGACGGCGAGGTGCTCGGTGCGCTTCCGCCGCCGGAGGAGACCGTGGACGCGGCGCCGGCCCCCACCACGGCGGACACTCCGGACGCCGCGGCGCCACCGGCACCGGCCACGCCCGACGCGCCCGCAACAGCCGAGCCACCACCGGCCACAGAGCCACCGGCACCCCCGCCGACCGAACCCGGCACGACCTGCACTCCGGCCCCGGAGACCGCGGACCCGACGTCCGAACCGTCACCCACTGCCGAACCTCCCGGCACGACGACACCGGAGCCGACAGCGCAACCGAGCGGCGGAGCCGGCACCGGCGCACCCGAGCCCGAGCCGGACACGTGCGGGACTGCCTCGGCGGGCCCGCAGGCGAAGCAGTCCGGCCCGTCCTCCTCGACTGCCCCCGCATCGCCGGCTCCCGTGGAGCCCAGCTCGAGCGCCTCGCCCACACCCTGAGGTTTGCGCCGGTGTGACAGCGTGGGGCCATGGAGCTGCGCGTGTTCACCGAGCCACAGCAGGGTGCGACGTACGACGACCTCCTGCGGGTCGCCCGCGCCGCTGAGGACCTCGGGTTCGGGGCGTTCTTCCGGTCCGACCACTACCTCGGCATGGGCACGGAGGGGTTGCCTGGGCCGACCGACGCCTGGGTGACCCTGGCCGGCCTGGCCCGCGAGACCAGCACCATCCGGCTGGGAACACTGATGACCTCGGCGACGTTCCGGCTGCCCGGACCGCTGGCGATCTCGGTGGCCCAGGTCGACCAGATGAGCGGCGGCCGGGTGGAACTCGGAATCGGTGCCGGCTGGTTCGCGGCTGAGCACACCGCCTACGGCATCCCGTTCCCGGACACCGGCGAGCGGTTCGACCGGCTCGAGGAGTCGCTGGCCGTGGTCACCGGTCTCTGGGGCACCCCGCCCGGCGAGCGGTTCGACTTCACCGGCGAGCACTACCCGGTCCGTGACTCCCCCGCGCTGCCCAAGCCGGTGCAGTCGCCGCGTCCTCCGATCCTGGTCGGCGGCAAGGGCAGGCGTCGTACGCCCCGACTGGCGGCTCGCTACGCCGATGAGTTCAACGTCCCGTTCGAGTCGCTCGAGGAGTCCCGCACCATCTTCGGCCGGGTTCGTGACGCCTGCACCGAGATCGGCCGCGACCCGGGCTCGTTGACCTACTCCAACGCGCTCGTCCTGTGCTGCGGCCGCGACGAGGCGGAGCTCTCCCGACGGGCGGAGGCGATCGGGCGCGACGTCGACGAGCTGCGGGCCAACGGGCTCGCCGGCACCCCGGACGAGGTCGTCGACAAGCTCGGGCTGTACGGCGAAGCGGGGGCCGCACGTGTCTACCTGCAGATGCTGGACCTGTCCGATCTCGAGCACCTCGAGCTCGTCGCGGACAAGGTCATGCCTCAGGTGTGATCCGGTCAGGGACCGAGCTCACGGCCGCGGCGCTCGTGGGTGCGGATCTTGTCGATCATGATCGTCGCGAGTGCGGAGTCCAGCTCGCGGTGGTCCCAGGCCGTCTCCTTGAGGTCGTCGACCAGGGCACGAAGCCGGTTCAGCTCGATCCGCTCGCGCTGGTTGAGCGGCTCACGGTCGGTGTTCTGCAACACCAGGTGCACCACCATCCAGAGTGTGGCCAGCACCACCAACAGACCCACCAGAGCGACCGGCGACATGATGAAGACCCCCTCGATCCGGGCTGCGATCCGATTACAGGCTAGTCCTCGGACGAAACCGGCGTTTCCCGCAAAGTAAAGCGTTTCGGCAACTTACGATCCTTCTCATGCTCCGTCGACGCACCCGTTGGTCCTTCTCTGCCCTCGCCCCCCTCCTCTCCGTCGCTCTAGCGGTCCCGGCCTCCGCCACCGACCAGATGACCGAGGACCCGGCGCCGGCTCCCGCGCTGGAGTCGGAGGCCGGCCGGCACAGCTCCAACCTGCGGGAGTCGGCGCTGACCGCACCCGCGGCCGGGAGCGCGGCGTACTTCACCGTCGACCAGCGGACCCGACCCGTCGCTCCCGGACTCGACCTGACCAGCTTCGACCGCTACGACGCCCGCGGCTGGATCCGGGTGGACGCACTGACCGCGGACCTGTCCACGCCCGGCCTCCGGCTCGACTACGCCTCGCCCGGAAAGGTGTCCTCCACCGCCCCGCTGTCGAGCTCGCTGCAGCGCGACCGCGCGATCGCCGGCGTCAACGGCGACTTCTTCGACATCGGGGACACCGGTGCCCCGCTCGGCGTCGGCGTGGACCGCCAGCGCGGGGTGCTGCACGGTTCGAGCACCGGCTGGGTCAACTCGTTCACGCTCGACGCGCAGAACGCGGCCGCCGTCGCCCGCACCTACCTCGAGGCCAGCATCGTGCGCCGGGGAAAGCGGCCGATCCCGGTGACCAACCTGAACTCGGCCACCGTCGCAACGAACGGGATCGGGCTGTACACCTCCGCGTGGGGCAACGACGCCCGAAGCCGGGTGCTGCCCGGTGCCACCGGCCGGCGCGAGGTCGTGGTCGTCCGCGGCAGGGTCCGGGCCAACCGGAAGGCGCTCGGTCAGGGGCCGATCGCCCGCGACACCATGGTCCTGGTCGGCACCGGCAACGGCGCCCGCACGCTGCGCAGCCTGCGCCGCGGCACCCGGGTCGACGTGAAGTACGGCGTCAACACCGAGGCCACCCGGGTCGCGATCGGCGGCGGCGCGTTCCTGCTCCGCAGGGGCGAGGTGGTGGCGCCGCCGGACCCGGCGATGCACCCGCGCACCGCGATCGGCGTGGACACCGACAAGAACCAGGTCATCATCGTCACCGTCGACGGCCGTCAAGGGCACAGCCGGGGCCTCACCCTGCAGGAGACCGCGGTGCTGCTGCGCCGCCTCGGAGCCGAGGAGGCACTCAACCTCGACGGCGGCGGCTCCTCGACGATGCTGGCCCGCGAGTCCGGTGAGCCGGTGACCGTCGTGAACGAGCCCTCGGACGGCGGGCTGCGCAGCGTGCCGAACGGCCTCGGGTTCGCGATGGCCGACGGGTCCGGTCGGCTGCGCGGGATCCGGGTCGAGCCGGTCACCGAGGCCACCGACTCCCACCGCGTGCTCCGCGGACTGTCCCGGGTGCTGGTCGCCCGCGGCCACGACGAGACGTTCGACCCGGTCCGCACCCGCCCGACTTGGCGTGGTTCGGCCGCGGTGTCGGTCCGGCAAGGTCCCGGTCGGCGGACCGTGGTGGTCGGTCGGCGCACCGGCACCGGCTTGGTCACCGCCAACGCCCGCCGCGCCGCCGGCGAGTTCCGGGTGACCGTGCTCGGCCGGGTGCACCGGCTCGAGACCGGCGTGTCCTCGATGGCGCTCGCCGGTCGCTCCGCGAGCCAGTCCTTCGACGTGCGCGGGTACGACGCCCGTGGCTTCGGCACCTGGGTCGATCCCCGGGACGTGCGCCTGTCCTACGACCACGACAAGCTGCGCGTTC
>DATFGA010000115.1:0-14731 GCA_035249775.1 Nocardioidaceae bacterium
GTGGGTACGTCGCGAGCCCATCTCGATGCAGGGCCGGTCGCCGGCGGCCATGGTCATCCGGGACGCCGCCGACGCGATCGCGGAGTCGTGGTTGTAGATCGACAGGAACAGGGTCTCGAGCACGACGGCCTCGGCGAACGTGGACTCCACGACCAGCAGGGGCGAGTAGGGGAAGTAGGCCTCGCCCTCGGCATAGCCCCAGAGATCGCCGGTGAAGCGGTACGACGCCAGCCAGTCCAGCGTGGCGTCGTCGACGACCTTGCCGTCACGGAGCACGGCCAGGACGTCGTCGGCGAAGCGGAACCGCTCCAGGGCGTCGAGGGCGCGTCCGACGCCGGCCACCACGCCGTAGCGACGACCGCCGGGGAGCCGGCGCGGGAACAGCTCGAACACCGACCGCCGGTCGGCGGTGCCGGCCCGGATCGCGGCCTGCACCATGGTCAGCTCGTAGTGGTCGGTGAGCAGTGCGGTCGATGTGGTCCTCACCCGCGACAGCCTAGGGGAGCGCGGGGCGCGCCGACCCCGGCGATGTCGGCCCGGCCGCCGTCGCGGGGCACAATGTGCAGTGTGTCCGCACCCAGTCCTGTCGAGATCGACCAGCCCGAGAGCGATGAGGTCACGCTGCTCGCCCGGCCGTGGGTGACCATCGTGTGGAACGACCCGGTCAACCTCATGTCCTACGTCACCTACGTGTTCCAGACCTACTTCGGCTATCCGCGCAAGAAGGCGGAGAAGCTGATGATGGAGGTGCACAAGGACGGCAAGTCGGTGGTGTCGACCGGGTCGCGCGAGGAGATGGAGCGCGACGTACAGGCGATGCACGAGTACGGCCTGTGGGCGACGATGCAGAAGGCCGACGCGTGAACGGGGTGCACGAGTGACCGAGGGGTTCCTGCCGCGCCGCGAGGGCGGCGTGCTGGCCACGTTCTCGGGGTTCGAGGCCGACCTGCTGCGCTCGCTGGCGTCGCAGCTGGTGGAGCTGCTGCGCAACGAGGTGGCCGCGCCGACCGCGTCGACCGACCCGCTCGAGGACCTGCTGGACTTCTCCGGGCCGACCACCGAGCCGGACGACCCGGTGCTGGCCCGGCTGTTCCCGACCGCCTACCCCGACGACGAGGAGGCCGCGGGTGAGTTCCGTCGGTTCACCGAGGGCAGCCTGCGCGACGGGAAGGCCCGCAACGCGGTGCTGATCATCGACACCCTCGAGGAGTCCGGTCTGCCGCCGGAGCTGGAGGAGGACGGGCTCTGGATCGACGTGGAGCTCTCGGTCGCCGACGCACACGCGTGGATGCGCTCGTTCACCGACATCCGGCTCGCGCTGGCCACCCGGCTCGGGATCGAGGAGGGCGACGAGTCCTACTGGGACATGCTGCCCGAGGAGGACCCGCGCACGCACGTGCACGACATCTACGAGTGGGTCGGGTACCTGCAGGAGACCCTGGTCCAGTCGTTGTCCTGAATCGGCGACCGGTCTCAGGATCCGGACGTACGACGGGCGGGGTGATCGGCCCACGACGGGCGCCATACCCTCGTAGACGTGTTGAGGATCGACCAGGCGACGTACGACGCGATCGTGGCCCACGCCAAGAAGGACCACCCGGACGAGGCGTGCGGCGTGGTCGCCGGGCCCGAGGGCTCCGACCGGCCCGAGCGCTTCATCCCCATGGTCAACGCCGCCCGGTCGCCCACGTTCTACGAGTTCGACCCGGTCGACCTGCTGCACCTGTACAAGGAGATGGACGCCCGCGACGAGGAGCCGGTCGTGGTCTACCACTCGCACACCGCCACCGAGGCCTACCCGTCTCGCACCGACATCGGTCTGGCGTCGGAGCCCAACGCCCACTACGTGCTGGTGTCCACGCGCGAGCACGGGAATAGTGCGGGGCCGGTGGAGTTTAGGTCCTACAGGATCATTGACGGTGAGGTGACCGAGGAAGAAGTCTCGGTCGTCGACGAGGCAAGGAGTCAGGCCTGATGGCTATCGAGGTACGCATTCCCACCATCCTGCGCACCTACACGGGCGGCGAGAAGGCGGTGACCGGTGAGGGCGACACGTTGTCCGCGGTGATCGACCACCTCGAGGACAACCACCCGGGGATCAAGGACCGGCTGATCGAGGGCGAGGACCTGCGCCGCTTCGTCAACGTCTACGTCAACGACGAGGACGTCCGGTTCACCGGTGGACTGGACACGTCGGTCACCGACGGCGACCAGGTCGTCGTACTCCCCGCCGTGGCCGGAGGCTGTGGCCTCACCCGCGCACAGCTGCAGACCCTGTGGGCCTCCACCGCCAACGTCTGATGCGGTTCGACTCGCTGCTCGAGTCCGTCGGCGGCACCCCGCTGGTCGGGCTTCCCCGGCTCTCACCCTCGGCGGACGTCCGGCTGTGGGCCAAGCTCGAGGACATGAACCCGACCGGCTCGATCAAGGACCGGGCCGCGCTGAAGATGGTGGAGGTCGCCGAGAAGGACGGCACCCTGCGACCGGGCTGCACGATCCTCGAGCCGACCTCCGGCAACACCGGCATCTCGCTGGCGATGGCCGCCAAGCTCCGCGGCTACCGGCTGGTCTGCGTGATGCCGGAGAACACCTCGGTCGAGCGCAGGCAGCTGCTGCAGATGTGGGGCGCCGAGATCGTGTCCTCGCCCGCGGCCGGCGGCTCCAACGAGGCGGTCCGGGTCGCCAAGGGCCTCGCCGAGGAGCACCCCGACTGGGTGATGCTCTACCAGTACGGCAACCCCGCCAACGCGCTCGCCCACTACGAGGGCACCGGCCCCGAGATCCTGGCCGACCTGCCCACCGTCACCCACTTCGTCGCCGGCCTCGGAACCACCGGAACCCTGATGGGCGCCGGCCGGTTCTTCCGCGAGCACTCGCCGTCGGTGAGGATCGTTGCCGCCGAGCCCCGCTACGGTGAGCTCGTCTACGGCCTGCGGAACCTCGACGAGGGCTTCGTGCCCGAGCTGTACGACGCCGCGCTCATCGACTCCCGCTTCTCCGTGGGGCCGCGCGATGCCGTACGGCGGGTGCGCGAGCTGCTGGAGGCCGAGGGCATCTTCGCCGGAATCTCGACCGGGGCGATCCTGCACGCCGCCCTGGGACAGGCCGCGAAGTCGGTGAAGACCGGGGAGCGCGCCGACATCGTGTTCGTCGTGGCCGACGGCGGGTGGAAGTATCTGTCCACGGGCGCCTACGAAGGAACCATCGACGACGCCGAGGAACGGCTCGACGGCCAGCTCTGGGCCTAGGGCTCCACAGACCAGCAGAGGGGAGCGACGTGGTCTACCGCATCGTCAAGCTGGTCCTCGCGGGCCTGTTCCGCATCATCTGGCGGCCGACCGTCGAGGGCGTGGAGAACATCCCGCCCACCGGCCCGCTGATCCTGGCCAGCAACCACCTCTCGTTCGTGGACAGCATGGTGATCCCGATCCTGGTGCCGCGCCGGGTCGCGTTCCTGGCGAAGAGCGACTACTTCACCGGGACCGGTGTCAAGGGGACGCTGAGCCGGTGGTGGTTCAACGGCTTCGGGATGATCCCGGTCGACCGGGACGACCATCGCTCCGCGCAGGCATCGCTCGACCTCGCGCTCGGCGTGCTCCGGCGCGGTGAGGCGTTCGGGATCTACCCCGAGGGCACTCGGTCCCGCGACGGCCGGCTGTACCGTGGCCGGACCGGGGTGGCCTGGCTCGCACTGCAGGCAGACGCACCCGTCGTACCCGTGGCCCTGTCCGGCACCGAGAAGCTGCAACCGGTCGGCACCCGCCTGCCGCGGCGGGCGAAGGTCGTCGTCCGGTTCGGGCCACCGCTCGACTTCCGCGGCCGCTTCGACGGGGTGCCCGCGGGCCGTGCCCGCCGAGAGATCACCGACGAGGTGATGGCGGCGATCCACGCCATGTCCGGTCAGGAGCTCGCCGGCGCCTACAACGAGCGCCCGCAGACCGTCGACTGAGAGCTCTACGCAGAGCTCAGTCCCTGTTGTGCCCTTACCTGCGCATGTTCGCCCAACCGTTCGGGTTCACGTGCGCGGGAACGGTAGTCGAATCCGGCGTTTCGGCAACCGTTCGGGTTCACGTGCGCGGGAACGGTAGTGCGGCCGCCTCCTTGCAGCGCCTGGGGCGGAATGCGCTCCGCAACCCCGCGGTGAGGGGTCCGCCGCCCCGAACGTGATGACCGTCGCAGCGTGACGTCGGTCGCTTCAGCGCAAGAGCAGGGGCCGCATGCCATTAGCCTGATCGGGTGGCAGACGCACCCATCGGCATCTTCGACTCGGGCTTCGGTGGACTCACCGTGGCCCGGGCGGTGATCGACCAGCTCCCGCACGAGCCGGTGCTCTACCTCGGTGACACCGCCCGTCAGCCTTACGGGCCCAAGCCGATCGGCGAGGTGCGCGAGTACGCGCTCGAGTGTCTCGACCACCTCGTAGACCAGGGCGTCAAGGTGCTCGTCATCGCCTGCAACAGTGCCTCCGCCGCCGTACTCCGGGACGCGCGGGAGCGGTACCCGGTGCCCGTCGTCGAGGTGATCCTGCCGGCGACGCGCCGGGCCGTCGCTGCCAGCCGCACCGGCCAGATCGGCGTGATCTGCACCCGTGCCACCGCCGAGTCGATGGCGTACGACGACGCGTTCGCCGCGGCGCCCCATGTCACGCTGCACACCCAGGCGTGCCCGCGGTTCGTGGAGTTCGTGGAGGCCGGCGTGACCGGCGGGGACGACCTGGTCCGCACCGCGCACGAGTACCTCGACCCGCTGGTCTCCCGGGGCATCGACACACTGATCCTCGGCTGCACGCACTACCCGCTGCTGACCGGTGTGCTCTCCTACGTGATGGGCGACCAGGTCACCCTGGTGTCCAGCGCCGAGGAGACCGCGAAGGACGTCTACAAGCTGCTGGTCCGCCTCGGCCTCGAACGCGACCCCGACCTCGGCGCGCCGGTGCACCGGTTCCTGACCACCGGCCAGCCCGCCGAGTTCGAGAGCATCGGCCGGCGGTTCCTGGGTCCGGAGATGCAGTCGGTCAACCAGTTCGCCTGGGTCCGCGCATGAGACTCACCGTGGTCGGCTGGTCCGGTTCCTACCCCGGCCCCGAGTCACCGTGCAGCTGCTACCTGGTGGAGGCCGAGCACGAGGGTCGCACGTGGCGGATCCTGCTCGACCTGGGCAGCGGCGCACTCGGCGCGCTGCACCGGTACGTCGACCCGCTCAGCATCGACGCAGTACTGCTGAGCCACCTGCACCCCGACCACTGCTTCGACATCAGCGGCTACTACGTGATGCGCAAGTACCACCCGGACGTGCGGGCGCCGAGGATCCCGGTCTACGGCCCCAAGGGCACCGGGAAGCGGATGGCCAAGGCCTACGGGCTCCCGGAGAAGCCGGGGATGAACGAGGAGTTCGACTTCCGCGGATACGACGCGGCCGGTCCGGTCCGAGTCGGACCGTTCAGCGTCGTCGTCACGCAGGTCGACCACCCGGTCACGGCCTACGCACTGCGGATCTCCGACGGCGACACGACGTTGGTGTACACCGGTGACACCGGCCCCTGCGACGCGCTGACGTCGCTGGCCAAGGGCGCGGACCTGTTGCTCGCGGAGGCCTCGTTCCTGACCGACGGCGAGAACCCGCCGAACCTGCACCTGACGGGCCGGGACGCCGCGGAGACGGCCGCCGCCGCAGGGGTGGGCATGCTGGTGCTTACGCACATCCCGCCGTGGCACGACCCGCAACAGGTGTTCGCGGAAGCGAGGCCGGCGTACGACGGGCGCCTCGAGCTCGCGCGCACGGGAGCCGTGTTCGATCTTTGACCGGGCTACACCAGCTCGGCGTCGTGGACGCAGATCGCGATCTGGACCCGGTTGTGCACCTCGAGCTTGGTGAACAGTCGCGAGATGTGCGCCTTCACGGTGGGCACACTCATGTGCAGCTGGCGGGAGATCTCGGCGTTGCTCAGCCCGCGGCCCACGGCGACCGCTACCTCGGTCTCGCGGTCGGTGAGGACGGCGAGCCGTTGCCGAGCGTCGCTGGCCCGGGCGGAGGAGGCGCCCGCGCCCCGGGCCACCTGGCGGATCAGCTGCGCCGTCACGCTCGGAGACAACATCGGCTCACCGGAGGCGACCTTGCGGACCGCATCGACGATCTGGGGCGGTGGTGTGTCCTTGAGCAGGAAACCGCTGGCGCCCGCGGCGAGCGCCTGCACGACGTACTCGTCCGCGTCGAAAGTGGTCAGCACGATCACCTTCGGTGGGGACGGCTCTGCCTCGAGCCGGGCCGTGGCCTCCAGCCCGTTCATGCCGGGCATCCGGATGTCCATCAGCACCACGTCCGGGCGGTGCCGCAGGGCCTCGGTCACTCCTTCGGCGCCGTCCGCGGCCTCGGCGACCACCTCGAGGTCCGGAGCACCTCCGAGGATCAGGGTCAGGCCCGCCCGCACGAGCGGGTCGTCGTCGACGATCAGGACGGTGGTCACCTCTGCCACGGTATCCAGCCGTGCAGGGCGAACGAGTGCTCGTCCCGCTCCTGGCGCAGGGTGCCGCCGGCCAGCTCGGCCCGCTCCGTGAGGCCGACGATCCCGAGCCCGGACGCGGGCAGGTCCGGCGCCGGACCGAACGGCAACGGGTTGTGCAGGCGGACGTCGATGCCGTTCTCCTTGCCGCCGGCGACGGTCACGGTGACGCGCGCGCCCGGCGCGTGCTTGCGGGCGTTGGTGAGGCCCTCCTGCACGATCCGGTACACGGTTCGGCCGACCTGGTCCGGCATGCCGGCGGCATCGGCCACCGTCGAGTGGAACTCCACGTGCATCCCTGAGGCCGTGGCCTCCTCGACCAGCTCCACGACGTCCCGGAACGTCGGCTGCGGACGGTCGGCGGAGGGTTCGTCGGTGTCGCCCCGGAGCACCCCGAGAACGTGGCGCAGGTCGACCATCGCCTGGTGGGCGTTGCCCTGGATCACCTCCGCGGTGGCTGCGACCTCCTCCGCGGAGAGGTCGGTGCGGTAGACCAGTGCGCCCGAGTGCATGCTGACCAGCGAGATCCGGTGGGCGAGCACGTCATGCATCTCCCGAGCGATCCGCGCCCGCTCGGTGGACCTCGCCTGGGCCACCCGCAGCTCCTGCTCGGCCTCGGCTCGTTCGGCCCGGACGTGCAGCGTCCACAGCAGCTCCCGTCGTGAGCCGATGTACATGCCCACGGCCAGGATCGCCACGGTGACCACGATGTTGACGGCGAGGGTGAACCACCAGGCCTCCCCGGAGACCGGCTGCACCACGACGAAGCCCTGTCCGACGATGACGCCGAGGATGCCGATCGTGACGATCTCCGGCCACCGGCGCCGGGTCGCGAGCGATACCGCGACCACCAGTCCGGGACCGGCTGCCAGCGCGGAGAAGAACCCGAGCAGCGTCACCACGATCGCGGTCGCGAACGGCCACCGCCGGCGGAAGTGCATGAGCACGAACGCCAGGAGTCCCAGGCCGAGGTCGAGCCAGAACAGCGCGCGCTGCGCCTCCCACTGGTCCTGGGCGAACGTGCCCCAGTTCCCGATCCCGACCACCAGGGCGACCGCGATCCGCCACGAATGCGACCGCCAGCCCAGCGCTGGCTGGTAGAGGTCGGGGGAGGGATGCTGCACGGCACCAGGCTAGGGCCGTGGCGCCGCGGCCGACACCGACGCGGGTAGAGACGCGGACCCTACTTTGGTCTATGCAGGACGAGCCCTGCGCACGATGTGCCGCGGCACCGGACGGCGGCATCGTGGTCGCCATGATCACTGTTGAAGGACTGTCGAAGACGTATGGCGGCTTCACCGCCGTCGATGATGTCTCGTTCGTCTGCAAGCCCGGCACCGTCACGGGATTCCTCGGACCCAACGGCGCTGGCAAGACGACGACGATGCGCATCATGGTGGGGCTGACCGCCCCGAGCAGGGGACACGCCACCGTCGGTGGGCACCGGTACGCCGAGATTCCGAACCCGGGCCGGCACGTCGGCGTACTGCTCGACGCGTCCGCCCAGCACGGCGGCCGCACCGGTCGCGAGGTGCTGACCATCGGCGCCACGACCATGGGCCTGCCGCAGAGCCGCGTGGACGAGATGCTGGAGATGGTCAGCCTGTCCCCGGCCGAGTCCAAGCGACGGGTGCGCAACTACTCGCTCGGCATGCGCCAGCGACTCGGTATCGCGCACGCGCTCCTCGGCGACCCGTCCATCCTGATCCTGGACGAGCCGGCCAACGGCCTCGATCCAGCAGGTATCCACTGGATGCGCGGGCTGCTGCGTGACTACGCGAACCGCGGCGGGACCGTCCTGCTGTCCTCGCACCTGCTGCACGAGGTCGAGGTGATCGCGGACGAGATGATCCTGATCGGCAACGGCCGGATCGTCGCTCAGGGCACCAAGGCGGACCTCCTGCAGACCGCAGGCACGTTCGTCAGGGCAGTCGAGGCGGACCTGCTCGCCAGAGCGCTGCGCGAGTCCGGCATCGAGGCGGCACCGTCGGGTGGCGTCGGGCTCCGCACCGATGCCGAGCCGGTCCAGGTCGGCAAGGTCGCGGCCGCCGCGGGTGTGACGCTCATCGAGCTGCGTCCCGCCGACGGCGCCGGACTCGAAGAGATGTTCCTGCAGCTCACCGCAGACACCCAGCGCGAAGGAGTAGTGGCATGACCGCCGTCACCGAAGGACGGGTCTCACTCGACCTGTCCCAGACCCCGAAGGTGCCGTTGACCCGGTTGGTCCGGGTCGAGCTCCGCAAGATGGCCGACACCCGGGCCGGGATCTGGCTGCTGATCGCGATCGCGCTCATCACCGCGGCCATCGTCACGATCTTCTTCTTCGCCGCCCCGAAGTCCGAGCACACGTTCCTCAACTTCATGGGCGTCACCGCCACACCGCAGGGCCTGCTGCTGCCCGTGCTCGGCATCCTGCTGATCACCAGTGAGTGGAGCCAGCGCACCGCCCTGGTCACGTTCACGCTCACTCCGATGCGTGGGCGCGTGCTGACGGCCAAGGTGACCGCCGCCCTCCTCTTCGGGTTGGCGGCGATCCTGATCGCGACCGCCATCGCGGCGGTGGCCACGCTGGTCGGTGGCGCACCGGACGCGTGGCAGGGCATGGATCTCGACGACTTCGCGAAGTTCTCGCTGCTGCAGACCATCGGAGTCCTGCAGGGGCTCGCGTTCGGGCTGGTGCTGCTGAACTCCGCCGGCGCGATCGTCGCCTTCCTCCTGCTGCCGACGGTGTTCAACATCCTCGCCGGCTTCTGGTCGGCGATGAGCGAGGCCCGGCCGTGGGTCGACCTCGCCTACGCCCAGGAACCGCTGTTCCTGGACCAGAACCTGGGCAGTGGCGAGTGGCTGCACCTGGCGAGCGGGTTCGCGATCTGGGTCCTGCTGCCGTTCGTGGTGGGCATCATCCGGGTGCTGCGCCGCGAGGTGAAGTAGTAGTCGGCCCGACGGGGGCGAGGCCCCTGCTCCGTTGTCACGACGGAGCAGGGGCCTCGGTAGTGTCGGGCCCATGACTCGAGCCGATGGACGCGCAGCCGACGAACTCCGACCCGTCACGATCACCCGCAACTGGCTGGACCACGCCGCCGGTTCGGTCCTGGTGGAGTTCGGGAGGACCCGGGTGCTCTGCGCGGCATCCGCCACGGTCGGCGTACCCCGCTGGCGGAAGGACTCGGGCCTGGGCTGGGTCACCGCGGAGTACGCGATGCTGCCGTCCTCGACGCACACCCGTTCCGACCGCGAGTCGGTCAAGGGACGGATCGGTGGCCGCACCCACGAGATCTCCCGACTGATCGGACGGTCGCTCCGCGCGGTCATCGACTACAAGGCGCTCGGCGAGAACACCATCGTCCTCGACTGCGACGTGCTGCAGGCCGACGGTGGCACCCGGACCGCGGCGATCACCGGTGCGTACGTCGCGCTCGCGGACGCCTGTGCCCACCTCGGGGAGCAGAAGGCGCTCAAGGGCGACCCGCTGATCGGTTCGGTGGCGGCAGTGTCCGTGGGGATCATCGACGGCGAGCCGCGGCTCGACCTGCCCTACGAGGAGGACGTGCGCGCCGACACCGACATGAACGTGGTGATGACCGGCGACGGCAGGTTCATCGAGGTGCAGGGCACCGCGGAGCAGCAGCCGTTCGACCGGTCCCTGCTCGACAGCCTGCTCGGCCTCGCGGAGAAGGGCTGCGCCGACCTGACCGCGATCCAGCAGGAGGCGCTCGGCCGATGACGCGAGTGTTCCTGGCCTCGCGCAACGAGAAGAAGCTCGTCGAGATGCGGAGGATCCTGCGCGGCTTCGTGCCCGACGTGGAGGTGCTCGGCCTCGACGACGTGGCGGCGTACGACGAGCCGGCCGAGACCGAACCGACCTTCGAGGGCAACGCGTTGATCAAGGCGCATGCTGCCGTGCTCGCGACAGGGCTGCCGTCCCTGGCCGACGACAGCGGGCTGTGCGTGGACGCGCTCAACGGGATGCCCGGCGTGCTGTCCGCGCGCTGGGCGGGAACCGCGAAGGACGACAAGGCCAACAACGAGCTGCTTCTCGAACAGCTCGCCGACGTGCCCGACGAGCGCCGCGGCGCCCAGTTCCGGTGCGCGGTCGCCTTCGCCTACCCGGTGGGCGCGGCCGGTGTCACCGAGCACGTCGTGCACGGGGTGATGCCCGGCCGGATCATCCGGGAGATGCGCGGTAGCGGCGGGTTCGGTTACGACGTCCTGTTCGTCGCAGACGGTCACGACCAGACCTCCGCGGAGCTTCCCGCCGACGAGAAGGACGCGGTCTCGCACAGGGGCATGGCGCTGCGCGAGATCGCGCCGACCGTGGCCGACGTACTCGCGGGTCTGTAGGCGCGGATCCGCCTCGTCTAGTCCCGGGACCGGCGGCGGAACGCCGAGAGGGCCAGTGGCGCGAACACCGCGGTCAGCACGATCGACCAGGTGACCGCCACCAGCACCGGGTGCTGCAACGGCCAGGCTGCGTCGTCGGGTGCGGGCGGACCGTTGCCCCACAGCTCCCGGCAGGCCTGGGTCAGCGCGGACACCGGGTTCCACTCCGCGATGAAGCGCAGCCACGGCGGCATGTTCTCGGTCGGCGCGAAGGTGTTCGCGACGAACGTCAGCGGGAACATCACCGTGAACATGAACCCCTGCACCGCCTCGACAGTGCGCATCAGCGAGCCGACCCAGATCCCGAGCCAGATCATGGCGAAGCCGAACAGCAGGAGCAGCAGGAACCCGAGGACGCCGTCGACTAACCCGTTCCGGATCCGCCAGCCGATCAGCAGGCCGGTCGCACCCATCACCGCGACACCGATGCTGGAGTGGATCAGGCTGGAGATGCTGCGCCCGGTGAGCACGGAGGCCCGGGAGATCGGCAGCGACTTGAGCCGGTCGACGATCCCCTTCTGCAGGTCGTTCGTGAGCCCCATCGCGACGATCGCCGAGGAGAACACCATCGTCTGCACCATGATCCCGGGCAGCAGGAACTCCTTGTAGTTCGTGCCGGGCACGTCGATGGAACCACCGAAGACGTAGGCGAAGAGCAGCACGAACATCACCGACTGCACGGTGACGTCGAGGAGCATCTCCGGCATCCGCTTGATGTGGATCAGGTTGCGCCACACCACCGTGACGGTGGCTCGCGGCAGCGACGGTGGCGCGATCACCGGGCGCGTGGTCTGCAGCGTGGTCATGCCGACACCCCCGCGGTCTCCTGCTCGGCCGTGTCGGTCGTGTCGTCCGTCGACTCGGCACGGTGCCCGGTCAGGTGGAGGAACACGTCGTCGAGGCTGGGTCGCTTCAGGCCGAGGTCGTCGACGGGGATACCGCTGCTCTCGACGAGGTTGCCGATCCTGGTCATGTCCGCCAGCCCGTCGGCCTGGGCGGTGATCCGGCGGCTCGCCTCCTCGACGTGCAGCTCGGGGGAGCAGCTGCGGATCAGCTCCACGGCCCTGCCGAGGTCGGCGGCGTTCGTGAGCGTGAGCACGACGCTGGCGGCGCCCGCCTGGTCCTTGAGCTGGGTCGGGGTGCCGGCCGCGATCACTCTGCCCTTGTCGATCACCACGATGTCGTCGGCGAGGTGATCGGCCTCCTCGAGGTACTGGGTCGTGAGCAGCAGCGTGGTGCCGTCACGGACCAGGCCGCGCAGGACCTCCCACAGCTCGGTGCGGCTGCGCGGGTCGAGACCGGTGGTCGGCTCGTCCAGGAACAGCACGGGTGGCGCGGCAATCAGGCTGACCGCCAGGTCGAGCCGGCGCCGCATGCCGCCGGAGTAGGTCTTCGCCATCCGGTCGGCGGCGGCGGTGAGGTCGAACCGCTCCAGCAGGCTCTCGCTGGTCTCGCGGATGTAGCTGCGGGACAGGCCGGACAGCCTGCCGATCAGGCGCAGGTTCTCCCGCCCGGTGAGCAGCTCGTCGACGGTCGCGGCCTGGCCGGTGAGGCCCATGCTGCGCCGGACCGCGTCGGGCTCCCGGATGATGTCGTGCCCGGCGACCCGACCGGTGCCGCTGGTGGGCACGCTCAACGTGGTGAGCATCCGCACCGTGGTCGTCTTGCCGGCGCCGTTGGGGCCGAGCAGTCCGAGCACCGTCCCCTCCGGTACCACGAAGCTCACACCGTCGACAGCGGTGTTGTCGCCGAACCGCTTGACGAGGTCGATGGCCTCCACTGCCGCGCCGGACATCCGTACCTGGTTCACAACTGGTTCCCTCCTCGTGTGCCGTCCCGACCCCGGACCTAGGTCTCGCACTCAGGGATACGAGGTGCCTATCAAGGGGTGAAGTCGCGTGTCCACGGATTTATGCCGTGACCGGTCCGGTGGCCTGGTCCGGACGATCAGTCGACGCCCTGGTCGAGGATCGCCTGGAACCGGGTCTGGACCTGGTCGTCACCGGACCTCTCCACCGTGCCGACGGTCGGCCGCCCCCAGAGCCAGCAGTCGAGGTCCGCCGCCGTGCCGGTCACCGTCGCCGCCGCCTGGTCGCCCGGGTCCGTGTCGGCGACCACGATGTCCGGTTCGTCGCGCACCGTGCCTTCCGGGTCCGTGCCGGTGAACCTTCCCAACGTGACCAGCCAGGACCGGTCGGTGTCGCTGCTTCGGATCCGAAGTGTGCTGCCCGCCTCCGGCACGGTCCGGCCCCACTCCGGCGCGCCGCCGAACATGATCCGCAGCGCCTCGTCGACGCCGTCCGCAGCCAGCGCCGGATCCATCCGGGTGCGTTCGACGTCGGCGGTGAGCTCGGCGTCCAGCCGGTGGATCAGCGCCTCGTGTGCCTGCCGGCGCCGGGTGAACCCGGCGGTCTGCTCCTCGGACCAGGTCCAGCGGGGCTCCTGCGGCGCGGTCTCGGCCAGCGTCTTCTGCAACGTGGTGCTGGCGGCCTCGAAGAACTCGATCAGCCCGGCTCGGTCGGCGGGACGCTCGGGGTGGTCCAGCGTCGAGGGGTCGGTGACCGCGTCGCGGACGATCGTGCCCCAGAACCACTGCACCTCGGCGAGGTGCCACAACAGGTCGTCGGTCGTCCAGTCGGGACAGGTCGGGACCTGCGCGTCCGCCGGTGCGTCCTGCAGAACCTCGGCGAACCGGGCGGACTCGGTGCGTAGATGGGTCAGGTAGTCGATCTCGGTGGCCATGACAGCAGCCAACCACGTGCCACCGACAGAATGCGACGGGTTTGCGGGGCGAGCGCGAGCCCCGTTTCAGGCGCCCGGATAGATCCGGTACCCCTTCATCTCCTTGTGCTCGAAGGACTCGTAGAACTCCTCGGCCGAGTCGGTGATCAGGTCCATCCGCAGCGTCCGTGTGGACTGGAACGTCGCCACAGTCAACAGCCGCGCGATGCCGCGACGGCGATGATCCGGGTGCACCGCGAGGAAGCACAGGTGCGACTGGAGCACACCGTCGCCGAGCGCCTGCGCCCAGCCCACGACATCTCCGTTCTCGACGGCGACGTACGCGGTGGAACCCGGTGCCGAGCACACCTGTCGTACGACGTCGGGGTCGGTCAGCGACGGCCACTGCACCGTGGTGGAGAGCTGGGCGATGCCGTCGGCGTGGCCGTCCTCGAACGGAACGATTTCCACAGAATCCATGACGGCGACCCTAACCAACCCGATCTCGTCGGTGGTCGTCCATAGCGTCGCTTTATGGGCCGAAAGTACACAGAGGAGCTGCTCCGCGACGCGGTCGAGAACTCGGTGTCGATCGCTGGGGTTCTGCGATACCTCGGCGTCGTCCAGTCGGGTGGCATGCACGCGCACATCAGTCGGAGCATCAAACGATTCGGGATCGACACCAGCCACTTCATGGGCCAAGCGTGGCGAAGAAATCGGACGTTTCCTGATCCGCGCCCCCCGGAGGAGATCCTCAGGTTGCTGCCTGCGGGCTCACCTCGAGCGAAGGGCAAGCGGTTGAGGGAGTCGCTGATCAAGTCGGGGCGAAAGTATGTGTGTGCCTCGTGCGCGAACAGTGGCGTCTGGATGATGCGGGCCCTGACCCTGCACGTCGACCACATCAACGGCAACTACCTGGACTGCAGGCCGGAGAACCTCCGGTTTCTCTGCCCGAACTGCCACTCGCAAACGCCGACACACGCCGGCCGGAACACGAACAGGCGCCAACGGATCACGGTCGCGATCGAGGACATGCCACTCTGCCTGGAGGAGCCTGCTGGTGTCACCTAGCGGGCTCGCGGTGCGCCCGGTGAGATTCGAACTCACACTGTCCGCCACCTAAAGGCGGTG
>DATFGA010000116.1:0-6146 GCA_035249775.1 Nocardioidaceae bacterium
GGCCGCGGGCGATTACCACGGTATGCAGGCGATCTGCCACTCCCCATGGCATGAACCCCATGGGGAGCGGCAGAACACCATGGCACCATGGTGTTCTTGGGACGCGAGGGACGCGGCGATTTGGGCGGGCCACCCGTTCCCGGGGACAATGGGCCCATGACGTCCGCCGCGCCCGCCGTACCCCAGGAGCTCGTCCTGGGGAACCTGCGCGTGGGCACGCCGGTGGTCCTCGCGCCGATGGCCGGGATCACGAACGCCGCCTACCGCCGGCTGTGCCGCGAGCAGGGCGCCGGCCTGTACGTCTGCGAGATGATCACCTCCCGCGGCGTCGTCGAGCGCGACGCGACCACGATGTCGATGCTGGTCTTCGACGAGCTCGAGGACGTCCGCTCGGTTCAGCTCTACGGCACCGACCCGGTCTACGTCGGCAAGGCCACGGAGATCCTCTGCGCGGAGTACGGCGTCGCCCACATCGACCTGAACTTCGGCTGCCCGGTGCCCAAGGTGACCCGCAAGGGCGGGGGAGGGGCGCTGCCGTGGAAGCGGCGGCTGCTCGGAGAGATCCTCACCAGCGCGGTCAAGGCAGCAGAGCCGTACGCCGTGCCCGTCACCATGAAGACCCGCAAGGGCATCGACGACGATCATCTGACCTACCTCGACGCCGGACGGGTCGCGCAGGAGTCCGGCGCGGCCGCGATCGCCCTGCACGGACGCACGGTCAGCCAGGCCTACAGCGGCGTCGCCGACTGGGAGGCGATCGGGAACCTGGTGCAGCACGTGGACATCCCGGTGCTCGGCAACGGCGACATCTGGGAGGCCGCGGACGCGATCCGGATGGTCCGCGAGACCGGTGCAGCCGGCGTGGTCGTAGGCCGCGGCTGCCTCGGCCGCCCGTGGCTGTTCCGGGACCTCGCCGCCGCGTTCGCCGGCGAGCACGTGGCCACCCTGCCGACGCTGGGCGAGGTGGCGGCGATGATGCGCCGGCACGCCGAGCTGTTGTGCTTCTACATGGGGGAGGAGCGCGGCTGCAAGGAGTTCCGCAAGCACATCGCGTGGTACCTCAAGGGTTTCCGGGCCGGTGGCGAGCTGCGCAAGTCGCTCGGGCTGGTCACGTCCCTGGCCGTCCTCGACGAGCTGCTCGCGCAGCTGGACCCGGCCGAGCCGTTTCCCGTGGTCGAGCTGGGCACCCCGCGTGGTCGCCAGGGCAGCCCGCGCCACGTCGTACTCCCCGAGGGCTGGCTCGATGACCGGGACGGAACTGACTGCGCCGTCCAGGAGGAGACCACCGAGCTCTCCGGCGGGTGACCCGTGTCGGTCTAGACGGGTTTGCGCCTGAATGCGGCCGTTGACACGCCTCTGTGGAGACCGATTTCGACGCGTCGGAGCCGATATGTTTCACTCGTCGCTCGTAACGTTTCGGTCTCGACCCCCGGTTTGGTGATTCTCTGTGGCTTCCGGCCACCACAAGGCGGCGCGCCAGCGCGACTGGTCCACGCCGCTCCTGCGGCTCGCCGCACCCGCTCTCGTCGCAACCCTGGTCACCGGCACCGTGGTCGGTGCCGCCGTGGCCTGGCCCGAGCAGCCGGCCACCTCGGTCGCAGCGATCTCCCGGCCGATGGCGAGCTTCGACACCGAGCCGTTGCCCGGCAGCCGGGTCGAGGTGATCTCCCGGTCAGCGCCGCGGGTCAGCCTCTCGCCCAAGCCCGAGCCGACGCCGGAGCCGAAGACCGAGAAGCCGACCCCGACGCCCGAGCCGGAGACCGAGACGCTGTCCGACTCCGACATCGTCGACCACCTGTTCCTGACCACCGCGCTCAACGTGTGGACCGGCCCCGGCGAGGACTACACCCTGCTCGAGGTGCTCCCGGCGGGCACCAAGGTGCCGGTGACCGGGGAGGTCGTCGACGGCGCCTGGGCCGAGATCTCCTACGACGGGCTCTCGCGCTGGGTCAACGCCGACTACCTCGTCGAGGAGAAGCCGCAGCCCGAGGAGGAGGAAGCCGAGGCCCGCGTCGCCGGGATCTCCAGCGCCCCCTGTCCGTCCGGCTCCGACGTGGAGAGCGGGCTCACCTCCGACGCGGTCCTGGTGCACCGGGCGGTGTGCGCGGCGTTCCCCGAGATCACGACGTACGGCGGCCTCCGTTCCGACGGAGAGCACGGCCAGGGACTGGCCCTCGACATCATGGTGTCCGGCTCGCTCGGTGACCAGGTCGCGGAGTACCTGCGCGCCAACGCCGGGTCGCTCGGGATCAGCTACCTGATCTGGTCCCAGCAGATCTGGACCGTGGAGCGCAGCAGCGAGGGCTGGCGCTACATGGAGGACCGCGGCTCGACCACCGCGAACCACTACGACCACGTGCACGTCACGGTCTACGGGAACTCCGCGGGCTGAGCCGATGACCCGGCCCGCGGTGATCGTCTTCGACGTCAACGAGACGCTCTCGGACCTCTCCGCGATCGCCACCCGGTTCACCGACGTCGGGCTCCCGGCGCACCTGGTCCCGACCTGGTTCGCCTCGGTCCTCCGCGACGGGTTCGCGCTGTCCACGGTCGGGGCGAGCGAGAAGTTCGCAGTGCTCGCCGACCATCAGCTCCGCACCCTCGCCGAGCCCGGACTGCTGGACCGTGACCTCGACGCCGCCGTCGAGCACATCCTGACCGGCTTCCTCGGGCTGCCGGTGCACCCGGACGTGGTGGACGGGATCCGGGGCCTGCACGCGGCGGGCTTCCGGCTGGTGACCCTGAGCAACGGCGCTGCCCAGGTGGCGGAGAACTTGCTGGGCGCGGCCGGCGTCCGCGACAAGTTCGAGCACCTCTTGTCGGTCGAGGACGCCGGGGTCTGGAAGCCGCACCGGCGGGCCTACGAGTACGCCGCGCAGGTGGCCGGTGTGGACCCGGACCGGATGCTGCTGGTCGCAGTGCATCCCTGGGACCTCGACGGAGCGGCCCGGGCCGGGATGAGCACCGCGTGGATCGACCGCGCCGGGTCGACGTACCCACCGTTCTTCGCCGCGCCCACGCACACCGTCACCGCGCTCACCGACCTGCCGGCCGCCCTCGGCTGACGCGCAGCCCTCGGACTGAGGAGAGGGCCGGACTGTCCGCGCCGGGCAGTAGGGTCGACCTCGATGGGGTCGACGACGAACGGGTACGACGAGGCAGCGTGCGCCCGCTGGGTGGACGAGCCTCCGAAGCGACCCGAGCGGACCCCGTTCGAGCGGGACCGGGCCCGGCTGGTGCACTCCGCTGCGCTGCGCCGGCTCGCCGCGAAGACCCAGGTGGTCGGGCCGCAGACCGACGACTTCGTCCGCAACCGGCTCACCCACACCCTCGAGGTGGCGCAGGTGGCCCGCGACCTGGCCAAGACGCTCGGCTGCGACCCCGACATCGTCGAGACCGCCGCGCTCGCCCACGACCTCGGCCACCCGCCGTTCGGGCACAACGGCGAGCGGGTCCTCGACGCGCTCAGCGCCGAGTGTGGCGGCTTCGAGGGCAACGCGCAGACGCTGCGGATCCTGACCCGGCTCGAGGCCAAGACCGCTGCCCCCGACGGCCGGCCGGTCGGCCTGAACCTGACCCGCGCCACCCTCGACGCGAGCACGAAGTACCCCTGGCCGCGGAAGAGCGCCGACCAGCCGCACGGCACCCACGCCGACGGGTCGCCGCGGTCGGTCAAGAAGTTCGGCGTCTACGACGACGACCTGCCGGTCTTCTCCTGGCTGCGTGAGGGGGTGCCCGGCACGGAGCGGTGCCTGGAGGCCCAGGTGATGGACCTCTCCGACGACGTGGCCTACTCCGTGCACGACCTCGAGGACGGCATCGTCGCCGGCAAGATCGACCTGGGCTCGCTGCGCGACGCCGGCCGCCGACGCGAGGTGTGGGCCACGGTCCGCGACTGGTACCTGCCCGGTGTCGGCGATGGGGAGCTCGACGAGGCGATCGGCCTGCTGATGGAGCTGCCGTCGTGGCCGGCCGCGCCGTACGACGGGAGCCGCCGGGGGCAGGCCGCCCTGAAGAACCTGACCAGCGACCTGATCGGCCGCTTCTGCAGCAGCGTCCAGCACGCCACCCACGAGAAGTACGGCACCGGTGCCCTCACCCGCTACGCCGCCGACCTGGTCGTGCCGCGGGAGACGGCCCTCGCGATCGGGGCGCTGAAGGGCGTCGCCGCGCACTACGTGATGCGCGCCGACGAGCGGGTCGCCGTCCTCGCCACCCAGCGCGAGGTGGTCGCCGATCTCGTGGACGCACTGCGCTCCGGCGGACCGGACCTGCTGCAGCCGGCGTTCCGCGACGACCACGCCCAGGCCGGCTCCGACGCCGCGCGGCTGCGGGTGGTCGTCGACCAGGTCGCGTCGTTGACCGATGCCTCCGCACTGGCCTGGCACGCCCGGCTGACCACGTGACCAGCGACCGGCCGGTGCTGATCACGGTCGGGCACGGGCGGCTCGACCGGGCCGCGCTGGGCCCGCTGCTCGTCGACGCCGGTGTGCAGCTGCTGATGGACGTGCGCCGGTTCCCCGGCAGCCGCAACAACCCCGACGTCAGCCGGGACGCCCTGCCGGCCTGGCTCCCGGAGGACGGTGTCGAGTACCGGTGGGAGGAGCGGCTCGGCGGACGCCGACGGCTCCCGGTCGCCGAGGACGACCAGGACCCGTGGTGGCAGGTCGACGCGTTCCGCGCCTACGCGGCCTACACCCGGACCCCCGAGTTCACCGCCGGCCTCGCCGACCTGCTCGAGGAGGTCGGCGCGCGGCGGGTGGCCGTGATGTGCAGCGAGAGCGTGTGGTGGCGCTGCCACCGGCGGCTCATCGCGGACGTGGCAATGCTGGGCCATCACGTCGAGGTCCGGCACCTGATGCACGACGGCCGGCTCACCCCGCACACCCCCGCCGCCGGAGCCCGGAGACGCGATGACGGGCTGCTCGTCTGGGACGGCGAGTAGCGGATCCACAGTTTGCCGAACCGGGTCGGGCGCTCTCGCGGCACGACGTAGACTTCGCGCCGTGGCTGGGCTGATCCGAGATGACGACATCGCGCTGGTGCGCGAGCGCGCCCGGATCGACGAGGTGGTCTCCTCCTACGTGACGCTGCGCAACGCCGGCGGCGGCTCCCAGAAGGGCTTGTGCCCGTTCCACGACGAGAAGTCCCCGTCCTTCCACGTCACGCCGTCCCGCAACGTCTTCTACTGCTTCGGCTGCTCCGAGGGCGGCGACGTGATCAGCTTCCTGCAGAAGATCGAGGGGCTGGGCTTCACCGACGCCGTCGAGCGGCTCGCGGACAAGTACGGCGTGCAGCTGCGCTACGCCGAGGGCGGGCCGACAGCACCCCGCCGCGACACCAACCTGCGGCCACGACTGATCGAGGCGCACAAGGTCGCCGGTGAGTTCTACGTCGACCAGCTCGGCTCGGCCGACGCGGCCGCCGGCCGCCAGTTCCTCTCCGAGCGTGGCTTCGACAAGGACGCCGCGGAACGGTTCGGCATCGGGTTCGCCCCGCGCGACGGTGACGCCTTGTTCAAGCACCTGCGGCAGAAGGGGTTCACCGACGAGGAGCTGGTCACCGGCGGCCTGGTCGCGCAGGGCAACCGCGGCCACTACGACCGGTTCCGCGGCCGGCTGCTGTGGCCGATCCGGGACGCCTCGAACGACACGATCGGGTTCGGCGCCCGCCGGCTCTTCGACGACGACCGGATCGACGCGAAGTACCTGAACACCCCCGAGAGCCCGATCTACAAGAAGAGCCACGTGCTCTACGGCATCGACCTGGCCCGCCGGGACATCGCCCGCGCGTCGCAGGCCGTGGTCGTCGAGGGTTACACCGACGTGATGGCCGCCCATCTTTCCGGGGTGCCGACCGCGGTCGCCACCTGCGGCACCGCGTTCGGGGAGGACCACGCCCGGGTGCTGCGCCGGTTGCTGCACGACCACGAGGAGTTCCGCGGCGAGGTGATCTTCACCTTCGACGGTGACGAGGCCGGCCAGCGGGCTGCGCTGCGCGCGTTCGCCGGTGACCAGCAGTTCGTCGGTCAGACCTACGTCGCGGTCGAGCCGGACGGGCTCGACCCGTGCGACCTGCGGCTGCAGAAGGGCGACGCCGCGGTCCGCGAGCTCGTCGCCCGGCGGATCCCGCTCTACCGGTTCGTG
>DATFGA010000117.1:0-6695 GCA_035249775.1 Nocardioidaceae bacterium
CTGGCTGCTCTCCTCGACCCCCTCGAACCGGCACTCAGTCGCCGCTTGGCCGGCCTCCCTGCCTGACGCCTCCGCGACTGCCATGCGGGTGCCGGACGTGCAACCTTCCCGGAATCGGGGTGTCTCGTGACCGTAGCAGGCAGGGTTGCACGTCCGACGGGCCCTTCGGCTGGCCGGCTGGTCGGACACAGCCGCTCGGACCGGCACTCGGCCGTCGATCGCGCGACCTCCCCGCCTGACACAGCCGCAGCTGCCGTGCAAGTGCCGGTCCGAGCGGTCGCCCGGGGGCCACTCGGACGTGCAACATTCCGAAATCGGGGTGTCTCGCGGCCGTAGCAGGCAGGGTTGCACGTCGTACGGGCCCCTCCAGGCGCCCCGCGGCCCGGCGGTCAGACGCGGCGGGTGGAGGAGCCGCGGGCGACCAGCTCGGGAGTGAACAGGATCTGCTGGTGCGCGTGCTCAGCGTTGCTGGCCTCGTCGAGCAGCAGCTCTGCGGCCGTGCGGCCGAGGTCGCGCCGCGGCTGCCGGACGGAGGTCAGCGGCACCGCAGCGGCGGCAGCGAAGTCGATGTCGTCGTACCCCACGATCGCCAGGTCGTCCGGGACCGAGATGCCGAGCGCCACGCACTGCTGCAGCAGTCCCAGAGCCAGGAGGTCGTTGGCGCAGAACGCCGCCGTCGGCCGGCTCGAACGCGGCATGCCGGCGATCCGCTCGCCCGCGCTACGGCCCTCGGCCACCGTGAGCGCATCCGTGCCGACGACCGCCAGATCGTCGGGGAAGTGCCCGGCGTCCTGCATCGCGGCGCGCGCGCCGGTGAACCGGTCGCGCACCTGGCCGATGCTCTGCGGGCCGCCGACGACCGCGATCCGCTCGTGGCCCATGTCCAGCAGATGGTCGATGGCCACGCGGCCGCCGAGGACGTCGTCGACGGCGACCGAGCAGTGGTTCTCGATCGCGCCGACCCGGTCGACGATGACTACCGGGGTGCCGTGGCGGGAGACCTCGTCCAGGGTCGGGTCGTCCGGGTTCACCGGCGTGATCAGGATGCCCTGCACGCGCTGCTGCTGGAGCCGCTGCAGATACCTGGCCTCGCGAGCGGCACGGTTGTCGCTGTTGCAGATGAACAGCGACATGTCGGCGTGCTCGGCGGCCTCCTCGATGCCCTGCGCCACGTCGGTGAAGAACGGGTTCGTGGCGTCGAGCATGACGTAGGCGATGGTGCTGCTGCGGCCGGCCCGGAGCTGGCGCGCGGACTCGTTGCGGACGAAACCGAGCTCGCGCATCACCCGCTCGACCCGCTCCCGGGTGCGCTCACTGACCCGGTCCGGACGGTTCAGGACGTTCGACACCGTCCCGAGGGAGACCTCGGCTGCGACGGCTACGTCCTTGACGCTCGGCGACCGCGGAGTCGTCCCTCGCAAGGACCGTCCCTTGCCGGACTCTGTCGTGACCATCTGGTGCCTTCGTCGTTATTGAAACGTCATCACAAGTGGCTCGAAGAGTAGCGTGCGGGGCTTCGAGACGCCATCGAGTCGCGCGTTCCCGAATTGGTCCAAACAATTCGGAAACGAGGCTTGACGGGTGTGCTGCGCGTCACCTACCTTCGACGTTATCAAGTTTTGAAACCTTTCAATTCAGGGTGGCTACAGATGGCAACAGCTCACACGGGCGTCCCGACGCTCGAGCTGCGCGACGTCGCCAAGTCCTTCGGCGCGGTGGTCGCACTGGCCTCGGGAAGCATCCGGGCGGAGGCCGGCTCGATCCATGCGCTGGTCGGTGAGAACGGCGCGGGCAAGTCGACGCTGGTCAAGATCGTCGCCGGCGTCCACCGCCGCGACTCGGGCGAGTTCCTGCTCGACGGCGAGAGCGTCGACTTCGGCTCCACCGCCGAGTCCAAGGCCCGCGGGATCGCGGTGATCTACCAGGAGCCGACGCTGTTCCCGGACCTGTCGGTCACCGAGAACATCTTCATGGGGCGCCAGCCCACCGGTGCCGGACGGCGCATCGACCGGTCCGCGATGTACGCCGAGACCGAGGGACTGTTCGAACGACTGGGCGTGCACATCGACCCGCGTCGCCTCGCCCGCGGACTGTCCATCGCCGACCAGCAGATCATCGAGATCGCGAAGGCCATCTCCCTCGACGCGCGAGTCCTGATCATGGACGAGCCGACCGCGGCACTCAGCGGGGTCGAGGTGGACCGGCTGTTCGCGGTCGCCCGCAGCCTCCGCGACGAGGGGCGGGCACTGATCTTCATCTCGCACCGCTTCGACGAGGTCTTCGAGCTCTGCGACACGATCACCGTGCTCCGCGACGGCTCCTACATCGACACCCTGAAGACGGCCGACACCAACGTCGACGAGATCGTGGCGCTCATGGTCGGCCGCGAGGTGGGCGACCTCTTCCCCAAGACGCCGGCGCCGCTCGGTCAGGCCGTGCTCCGGGTCGAGGGTCTCAGCTCCCGGGGGATCTTCCACGACGTCAGCTTCGAGGTCCGCGCCGGCGAGATCGTCGGGCTTGCAGGGCTTGTCGGTGCCGGCCGCAGCGAGATCGCGCGTGCCGTGTTCGGCGTGGACGGCTACGACAGCGGCACTGTGTCGGTTGCCGGTCACGTGGTGCCGGGCAACAACCCCCGCGCCGCCATCAAGGCCGGCATGGCATTCGTTCCCGAGGACCGGCGCAAGCAGGGGCTGGTCACCGAGGCGTCGGTGGCGCGCAACGTAGCCGGTGTGATCCGGAGCGGCCTGTCCAAGGCCGGTCTGCTCACGCAGAAGGCCGAGAGCCAGGCGGCAGGCCCGTGGGCGGGCCGCCTCGAGGTCAAGACCAGTGCGCTGGACATGAACGCCGCGACGATGAGCGGTGGGAACCAGCAGAAGGTGGTGATCGCCAAGTGGCTGGCCACCAACCCCAAGCTGCTGATCATCGATGAGCCGACCCGCGGCATCGACGTCGGCACCAAGGCCGAGGTGCACCGCCTGCTCTCCGAGCTGGCCAACGACGGCATGGCGATCCTGATGATCTCCTCCGAGCTCCCGGAGGTCCTCGGCATGGCGGACCGGGTCCTCGTGGTCTGCGAAGGCCGGATCACCGCTGACATCCCCCGCGACGAGGCGACGCCCGAGAACGTGATGCGGGCCGCGACCGACACCCTGGAGGCACAGCGGTGAGCGACACCTCCATGCGACCCGCGCCCGAAGCGCACGCGGAGCCCCATCTCGACGCCGCCGAGGTGGAGCGGCTGATCGAACCCAGCCGCCAGTCCCCGGGCAAGCGTGCCGTCAACACCGTGCTGCGCTCGCGCGAGTTCTCCATCCTGCTGGTGCTGCTGCTCGTCATCGCGGCGGCCACGATCAAGACCCCGAGCTTCCTGTTCAGCAACAACGGCTGGCGCGACCTGCTGCTCACGCCGGCGATCCTGCTGCTGCTCGCGGTGGGGCAGGCCGTCGTGATCATCACCCGCAACGTCGACCTCTCCGTCGGGTCGGTGCTGGCGCTCACGGCGTACCTCACCGGCCGGCTCTTCATCGACGTACCCGGGATCCCGATCATCGCCGTGGTCGCGATCGGCATGCTCGCCGGCGGTTTCCTCGGCCTGCTCAACGGGCTGCTGGTCTCCCTCGGCCGCGTGCCGTCGCTGGTGATCACGCTGGGCACGCTCTACATCTTCCGCGGGGTCATGCTCAGCTGGGCGGGCAGCGACCGGATCAACGCCGGGGACATGCCGCCCGGCTTCCTGGACCTGGGCACCATGTCGATCCTGTCGATTCCGGTCCTGTTCATCGTCGCGGTGGTCGTGCTCGGCATCGTCGGCTACTACCTCTACGCGCACCGCGGCGGACGCGAGATGTACGCGATCGGGTCGGACCCGGATGCGGCCGTCCTCTACGGTCTGCGCGTACGCCGCCGCGTCCTGTCGGCGTTCATCCTCAGCGGCGCGCTCGCGGGACTCGCAGGCGTCGTCCATGCCGCGCGGTACGGAACCGTCAGCTCCGGCGCAGGTTCCGGCATCGAGCTCGAGGCGGTGGCCGCGGTGGTCATCGGCGGCGTCGCGATCTTCGGCGGCAGCGGCACGGTCTGGGGCGCGGCCCTCGGCGCGATGCTCCTGGTCACCATCGACCGTGCACTGCCGATCCTCGGCATCCCCGACTTCTGGCAGCGCGCCGTCGTCGGAACCCTGATCATCGGCGCGATCGTGCTCGACCGCGTGCTCGCCGCCCGGCAGGAACGCAAGCTCATCGAAGCGAGGGACGAAGCATGAGCCGCGAGTACGCGCCCTACTCCCAGCCGCTCTGGCGCCGGCTGCTGCTGACCCGTGAGTGGGCGGTGATCGCGCTGCTCGCGGTGGTCGTCCTCTACTCGCTCGCCAACGTGCGGAACTTCGACGGCCCGCTGACGCTGACCTTCCTGCTCCTCGACACCGCGCCGATCCTGCTGATCGCGCTGCCGATGACGCTGGTCATCGTCACCGGTGAGATCGACCTCTCGGTCGCCAGCATCGTCGGGCTCAGCAGCGTCCTGCTCGGTGTGCTGCACGAGGCCGGCCTCTCCATCCCGGTCGCCGGCGCGCTCGCGATCCTGGCCGGCGTGGCCTGTGGTGCGTTCAACGGCTTCCTCGTGGCGTACGTCGGGCTTCCGTCCCTCGCGGTCACGATCGGCACCCTCGCGCTCTTCCGCGGGCTGGCGGTCGGTCTCTTGGGCACCAAGGCGATCACCGACTTCCCCGACAGCTGGAAGGACCTGGCCACCGCCACGATCGGTGACACCGGCATTCCGGTGGTGATGATCCTGTTCGTCGTGCTCGCCCTGCTGTTCACCCTGCTGCTCCAGTTCACGACGTTCGGCCGCGGCATCTATGACATCGGCCTGAACTCGGAGGCCGCGCACTTCACCGGCGTGAACGTCGAGCGCACCAAGTTCATCCTGTTCGTGCTCTCGGGTGCCGTCTCCGCGCTCGCCGGCGTCTACTACACGCTGCGGTTCGGAAGTGCGCGCGGCGACAACGCCGTCGGCCTCGAGCTGCAGGTCATCGCCGCGGTCCTGCTCGGTGGGGTGTCGATCTTCGGCGGCCGCGGGAAGCTGCACGGCGTCATCGCCGGTGTGCTGCTGATCGGCGTGATCTCCAGCGCGCTCCGGCTCGAGAGCGTCCAAGTCAGCTACACCAACGTCATCATCGGGCTGCTTCTCGTCGCCTCGGTGATGTCCCCCAGCGTCCTGGCATGGGTCTCGGGCAAGACCGCCAGACGAAACAAGCGGGGCTCCGGCCCCCAGAGCGCGCCAGTCGGCGTGGGAACACAAGGAAGGTAGAACATGAAGTTCCACTCCAAGCGGACAACCGCTTTCGCGGCCCTCGTCCTCAGCGGCGCCATGGCACTGACCGGCTGCGGCGGAGACGCCGAGGGCGGCGGCGACAACGGTGGCAGCGAGGACGTGTCGATCACGATGCTGCCCAAGAACCTCGGCAACCCGTACTTCGACACCAGTACCGCCGGCGCCAAGGCTGCGGCCGAGGAGATCGGTGCCACCCTCGAGGAGGTCGGCCCCCAGGAGGCCACCGCCGACGCGCAGGTGCAGTACATCAACACCGCCGCGCAGCAGGGTGTCAGCGCCCTCATCGTGTCGGCCAACGACCCCACCGCGATCTGTGACGCGCTGAACCAGGCCCGCGACGCCGGCACCAAGGTCGTCACCTTCGACTCCGACACCGAGCCCGACTGCCGCGACCTGTTCGTCAACCAGGCAACGGCCGAGGGCATCGCGAAGGTCCAGGTCGACCTGATCGCCGAGCAGATCGGTGCCTGCGGTGAGATCGCGATCCTGTCGGCGAGCGCCAACGCCACGAACCAGAACGCCTGGATCGAGATGATGAAGAAGGACCTCGAGGCCAACCACCCCGACATCGAGCTCGTCGACGTCGTCTACGGCGACGACGATGACCAGACCTCGTTCGACAAGACCGCGGCGCTGCTGCAGTCCCACCCGGACCTGAAGGGCATCGTCTCCCCGACCACCGTCGGCATTGCAGCAGCCGCCCGCTACCTGTCGGACTCGGAGTTCAAGGGCAAGGTCGCGCTGACCGGTCTCGGCACCCCGAACCAGATGCGCGAGTACGTCAAGAACGGCACGGTCGAGGCGTTCGCGCTGTGGAACCCTGAGGACCTGGGCTACCTGGCCACCTACGCCGCCAACGCCCTGGCCACCGGTGAGATCGAGGGCAACCCCGGCGACACGTTCGAGGCCGGCAAGCTCGGCGAGTACACCGTTGAGGACGACAACTCGGTGCTCCTTGGCGAGCCGTTCGTGTTCAACGCAGAGAACATCGACGACTTCGACTTCTGAGTCGTAGATCCCGCCGGCCGGCGGCCCGTCGTACAGCCGCCGGCCGGCACCCCGACATCGTGAGGCAGTGAGAACGATGCAGCGCGTGTGCTTCCAGCTCCAGGTCAAGCCGGAGCGGATCGAGGAGTACAGGGCACGGCATGCAGCGGTGTGGCCGGACATGCTCCGGGCGCTGGCCGGGACCGGCTGGCACAACTACTCGCTGTTCCTGCGGCCCGACGGGCTGTTGATCGGGTACCTCGAGACACCGTCGCTCGAGGACGCCCAGCGGGGAATGGCGGCCACCGAGGTCAACGCCCGGTGGCAGGCCGAGATGGCGGAGTTCTTCGTCGAGCTGGGGGACGCCCGGCCCGACACAG
>DATFGA010000118.1:0-2420 GCA_035249775.1 Nocardioidaceae bacterium
CACCTGTCGCCTGTCATCGGGAACGGTCACCCGACCGGGTGAGCCAGAGTCTGCTCGGCCGATCCGTCGTGCATCCGAGGCCACGATGAGACCGTCGGCCCCGGTAGCACCTCGGAGACCAGGCGTGACGCTGCAGGACAGACCGACGCGACCAGCTGTCAAGGCCGGTTGAAAACTGGGCCACTTCTGCCGGTTGAAAACTGGTCCACCCAGATTGGGTAGGGCGCCCGCGGAGCGAAGCCCGGAGGGCGAGCGGAGCGGGCGCCGGCGAGCCGACTGGGACCCGCCGGCCGAAAATTGACCCCCGACACCCGCAGGCCGGTGAGACCTGGGGTCAATATCAGGGCCTCGAAGTCATGGGGCGAGAAGAATCGCTCGGGCCCCGGCTTCTTGCGGCGTCGGTCGACCGGGCGCTTGGTCGCCGCTCGCACCTCAGGGCGCCCGCCAGCCGCGAACGCCCGCATCTGCTCGAAGTTCCAGACCCGGATCGCCCGCGGAGCCTTCCTTACGCGGGGATCGTTGCGGCGAAGGCGCACGCCCTTGAGATCGCCGATCGCGTGTTAAATGGGAATCGTGCGCGCACTCTTCGCGACCTCCCCCGGTCTTGGCCATGTGTTCCCGACGATCTCCCTAGCACACGCGCTGCGTGCCGCCGGCCACGAGGTGCTGGTGGCGACCGCGGGCGGCAAGGAGGCCGCGAACGCCGGCCTGCACGTCGTGGACACCGCGCCGGGTGTCGACATCGGCGCGGTGTTCCAGCAGGCGGCCAGCGAGCAACCCGAGGAGTTCGACTACAGCACGGACGTCGACACCGAGAAGGGGTTGGAGTTCGTCGGCGCGATCTTCGCCAAGTTGTCCGGCGTGTCGGTGGACCTGACCGTGTCGGCGGCCGAATCGTGGCGGCCGGACGTGGTCGTGTACTCGTCGATGGAGGGCACCGGGCCGCTGGTCGCCGCGAAGCTCGGCGTGCCGGCCGTGTCGCACGGCTTCGGGTTCGCCGACGAGGCGTCGATGACCGAGGCGATCTTCAAGAAGATGGTCGAGGAACGCGAACGGCATGGCGTGCAAGGGTTTCCCGAGGTGCGCGAGTCGATCGACGTGGCGCCGCCGAGCATGGTCGACCGGCCGGTGCGCGGCTGGCCGATGCGGTACGTGCCGTACAACGGAGGCGGCGTGCTGCCCGAGTGGGTGCTCGAACGGCCCGCGCGCCCGCGCGTCGCGGTGACACTCGGCACGGTGCTGACCCAGGTCGGCGCGCTCACGTCGTTGACCAAACTCGTCGACGTGGCACGGCATCTGGACGCCGAGTTCGTACTCGCCCTCGGCGACGCGGACCCGTCGCCACTGGGAGAACTGCCGGACAACGTGCGGGCGGCCGGGTGGGTGCCGCTGTCCGCGCTGCTGCCGACCTGCGCGGCGCTGGTGCACCACGGCGGGGCCGGCTCGACGCTGACCGCGATCGACGCCGGAGTCACGCAACTCGTGCTGCCGCACGGCGCCGACCAGTACATGAACGCGGACGCCGTGGCGCGGCGCGGGCTCGGTCTGCGTTCGGAGCCGGATCAGGTGGACGCGGAGCTGATCGACCGCCTGCTCACCGACCCGGGGCTGGGCCGGGTCGCCTCCGAGGTGGCCGACGAGATCGCGACGCTGCCGAGGCCCGCCGACCTCGTGCCGAAAATCGCCGGCCTCGCCTGACTTTGCCAGGGGTGCACACCGTGGCGTGCACTAATCCCTTGGGCTGACTTTGGCGCGTGGCAGGTGAAATGGCGAGGGTGTCGCCCGTACGGTCGTCCACATGGCGAGGAGACGGGCGGACGCCTG
Source organism: Nocardioidaceae bacterium (assembly GCA_035249775.1). Classification (GTDB taxonomy): domain Bacteria; phylum Actinomycetota; class Actinomycetes; order Propionibacteriales; family Nocardioidaceae; genus Nocardioides_C. Next base: position 1,825 of record DATFGA010000118.1, read on the forward strand.
CTATCGAGAACTGGGTGCGGAACTCCGAAAGCGGCGGATCGCCGCGAACTTGACCATGCGCGAACTCGCGTACCATCTCGACTGGTCACCGTCCACGGTCTCCCGGGTCGAGTCTGGCTACATCGGGCTGCCCACCACGGAAGTCTTGCCACCGCCACGCTCTTCCCGCGCGATCCGGTTCTCGGGCTCAGCCGCGAACACACTCTATCCCGTGCGCTACTTCGCGTACCTGACCGAGCCCGACGAACGGCCAGCGCCGCGAAACGCAAACGAAAGACCGACGGCCGCTATCACCACGCGGGTCAACCCGGGTCGACGTGGGTCTGGGCGCCTGGCGGACGTTCCCCCGGCTGCGTCTGCAACTTGCGGGCATTGAGCGGCGGACGACAACCGACAGATTTTGGCTCTACTGCTGGGATCGCGGCGCAATCAGCGGAGGGGGTGGGATTCGAACCCACGAGGGACCTAACGGCCCCCAACGGTTTTCGAGACCGCCCCGTTCAACCACTCCGGCACCCCTCCGAATGGCTACGCCAGTTTAGGGCGGCGCTTCAACGACGCCGAGGCGGGTACGACTGCCGTCATGGCGACCGTCA
>DATFGA010000119.1:0-6769 GCA_035249775.1 Nocardioidaceae bacterium
CTTCACCGTGTCGCTGTTCATCACCGGACTGTCGTTCCCGGGCAACGAGCAGCTGGTCGCCGACGCCAAGGTCGGCGTGCTCGGAGCGTCTGTGCTCGCAGCCGTTCTGGGCAGCGTGGTCCTGCTGCTCAGCACCCGGTCACGTGTCGCGGCCGAGCCGGGCGAGGCGGGCGAGGCGGAAGAGCTGGACCACTAGGTTGACCGACGTGCGCAACATCCTGTCGGCGATCGAGGAGCGGCTCGACGAGTCCACGGCTCGCGGGCTGGCGAATGCCGTGAGTCGGGCCATCCGCGACGGGGTGCTGGTCCCGGACACGAAGCTGCCTCCGATCCGCCAGGTGGCCCTCGAGCTGTCGCTGTCACCGACCACCGTGAGCGCGGGCTGGACGCTGCTGGCCCGCTCGGGGGCGATCGTCACCGATGGCCGCCGCGGCACGACCGTCGCCGACCCGTCCCCTCCCGGAGCGGTGCGCTACCGCAAGGCGCTCGGGCGGCAGACCGTCTTCTCGCTCGACCTGTCCACCGGCGTCCCGGACGCCGCGCTGCTGCCCAGCCTGGCCGGCGCCTTCGCGGACCTGACCACGGCGGGAACCCCGCTGACCTACCTCGACGACCCGGTCCTGCCCGGGCTGGCCGAGGTGCTCCGCGACCAGTGGCCCTATCGGCCCCAGGAGCTGACGATCGTCGACGGCGCCATGGATGCGCTGGACCAGGTGACCAGGTCGCTGCTGCGGTTCGGGGACCGGGTGCTCGTCGAGCACCCCTGCTTTCCTGCGCTGGTCGACCTGGTCGAGTCGACCGGGGTGGAGGTGGTCGGCATTCCGATGGACGCGGAGGGCCTGTCCCCGGAGCACCTGGCCGAGGCGCTCCGGCTCCCGGCCGCAGCCGTGTTCCTGCAGCCCCGGGCCCACAACCCGACCGGGGTGTCGATGACCCGGGAACGGGCTGAGGTGCTGGCCGGGCTGGTCGCCGGCACCGACACGATCGTGGTCGAGGACGACTCCGCCGGAGCCATCGCCTGCACGCCGGCGATCAGCCTCGGCGAGTGGCTCCCCGAGCAGACCGTGCACATCCGGAGCTTCTCGAAGTCGCACGGCCCCGACCTGCGGCTCGCCGCGCTCAGCACTCCCGATGAGCTCATGCAGCGGCTGCTCGCGCGCCGGCAGCTGGGGCAGGGCTGGAGCAGCCGGGTGCTCCAGCGGATCCTGCTCAGCCTGCTCACCGACCCCGGCAGCATCGCGGAGGTCGACCTGGCGCGGGAGACCTACGCCCAGCGGCGCAATGCGCTGACCGCCGCGCTGCGCGCACGCGACGTCGAGGTGAACGGCGCCGACGGGATCAACCTGTGGCTGCCGGTCGAGGACGAGACCGCGGCGATCGTCCGGCTCGCCAGCCGCGGGATCGGTGCGGCACCGGGCGCCCCGTTCACCCTGCTCCCCGAGCCGGCTGGCCACCTGCGGGTCACCTGCGGCCTGGTCGACTCCGGCTTCGAGGAGCTCGCCGAGGAGCTCGCGGTGGCCGCGACCACCGGCTCCTGGCAGGGTTTGTGACAGTACGAACCGCTATTGTCCTGGCCGTTCCTGGCACGTAACCATGGGTGCATGACGAAGCGCATCGCACACTGGATCGACGGCACCACCACGGACGGCACCTCGGGTCGCACCTCGCCGGTCTTCAACCCGGCCACCGGCCAGCAGACCGGGGAGGTCGACCTCGCCGCCGCAGCCGACGTGGACCGCGCTGTCGCGTCCGCTCTCACCGCCGCCAAGGAATGGCGCCACGCCTCGCTGTCGAAGCGGTCGGCGGTCCTCTTCGCATTCCGCGAGCTGGTGCACGCGCGGGCCGACGAGCTCGCCGCGATCGTGACCTCCGAACACGGCAAGGTGCTCTCCGACGCGACCGGTGAGATCATGCGCGGCCTCGAGAACGTCGAGTTCGCCACCGGAGTCCCCCAGCTGCTCAAGGGCGGATACTCCGAGCAGGCCGGCACCGGCGTCGACGTCTACAGCATCCGGCAGCCCCTCGGCGTCGTCGCCGGGATCACCCCGTTCAACTTCCCGGTGATGGTGCCGCTGTGGATGTGCGCCAACGCGATCGCCTGCGGCAACGCGTTCGTCCTCAAGCCGAGCGAGAAGGACCCCTCGGCATCGCTGTTCCTCGCGAAGCTGTGGCAGGAGGCCGGGCTTCCCGACGGCGTGTTCACCGTCCTCCAGGGCGACAAGGAGGCGGTCGACGTACTCCTGCGGCACCCCGACGTCTCCGCGGTCAGCTTCGTCGGGTCGACACCGATCGCCCGCCACATCTACGAGACCGGCACGGCGCACGGCAAGCGCGTCCAGGCCCTCGGCGGGGCGAAGAACCACGCGCTGGTGCTGCCCGACGCCGACGTCGACCTCGCCGCGGACGCGGTCGTCTCTGCCGCCTACGGCGCAGCTGGGGAGCGGTGCATGGCGCTCTCGGTCGCGGTCGCCGTCGGGGACGTGGGCGACCGGTTGGTCGACGCCGTGGCAGCCCGGCTCCCGAAGCTCCGGATCGGTGACGGCACCGACCCCGACACCGACATGGGCCCGCTGATCACCGGCGAGCACCGGGACCGGGTCGCCGGCTACGTCGACGCGGGCGCCGCCGCCGGCGCGAGCGTGGTGGTGGACGGCCGCGACGCCGACGTACCCCGGGACGGCTTCTTCCTCGGCACCACCCTGCTCGACCGGGTGACCCCGGAGATGACCGTCTACACCGACGAGATCTTCGGCCCGGTGCTGAGCGTGGTCCGCGTCGACACCTACGAGGAGGGCCTCGCGCTGATCAACAGCAACCCGTTCGCGAACGGAACCGCGATCTTCACCCGCGACGGCGGCGCGGCCCGCCAGTTCCAGTACGACGTCGAGGTCGGCATGGTCGGGATCAACGTGCCGATCCCGGTGCCGGTGGCGTACTACTCCTTCGGCGGTTGGAAGGACTCGCTGTTCGGGGACACCCACATGTACGGCCCCGAGGGGATCAGCTTCTACACCCGCGGCAAGGTCGTCACCTCACGCTGGCCGGACCCGGCCACCTCCAGCGTCGACCTCGGCTTCCCGCGCACCCGCTGAGCCCGACGTCGTACGACGTGCGCCCCACTCGACCATCCAAGGAGAACTGAGACCGTGACCACCACGCTGGACCCGAACGCGACCGCTCAGGACGAGGCCGCCCGCATCCGCCGCGACGACCGCGCGCACGTGTTCCACTCCTGGTCGGCGCAGGCGCAGATCGCCCCGATGCCGATCGCGCGCGCCGAGGGCTCCCACTTCTGGGACTACGACGGCAACCGGTTCCTCGACTTCTCCTCCCAGCTGGTCAACGTCAACATCGGCTACCAGCACCCCAAGCTGGTGGCGGCCATCCAGGAGCAGGCCGGCAAGCTGGCCACGATCGCTCCCGGGTTCGCCAACGACGCACGCAGCGAGGCGGCGCGGCTGATCGCGGAGCTCGCGCCCGGCGACCTCGAGGCGGTCTTCTTCACCAATGGCGGCGCCGAGGCCAACGAGAACGCGGTCCGGCTGGCCCGGCTGCACACCGGCCGGCACAAGGTGCTGGCGGCCTACCGCAGCTACCACGGCGCCACCGCCGGTGCGATCGCGCTCACCGGCGACCCGCGGCGCTGGGCCTCGGAGCCAGGCATGCCGGGCGTCGTCCGCTACTGGGGGCCCTACCTCTACCGGTCCGCCTTCCACGCGACCACCGAGGCCGAGGAGACCGAACGCGCCCTGGAGCACCTGCGGCAGACGATCGCCGTCGAGGGTCCGCAGACGATCGCCGCGATCGTGCTCGAGACCGTGGTCGGCACCAACGGCATCCTGGTCCCGCCGCCGGGCTACCTCGCCGGCGTGCGCGCCCTGTGCGACGAGTTCGGGATCATGATGATCGCCGACGAGGTGATGGCCGGCTTCGGCCGGTGCGGCGAGTGGTTCGCGGTGGACCACTGGGACGTCACCCCTGACCTGATCACCTTCGCCAAGGGTGTCAACTCCGGCTACGTCCCGCTCGGTGGCGTGATCCTCTCCGCCGCCATCGCCGCCACCTTCGCGGACCGGCCCTACCCGGGCGGGCTGACCTACTCCGGTCATCCGCTGGCGTGCGCCTCCGCGGTCGCGTCGATCAACATCTTCCGTGAGGAAGGCATCCTGGAGCACGCGCGGAAGCTCGGCACCGACGTGATCGGGCCCGGGCTGCGCGCCCTCGCCGACCGGCATCCCTCGGTGGGCGACGTCCGCGGGCTCGGTGTCTTCTGGGCGGTCGAGCTGGTGCGCGACCGGGACACCCGGGAACCGCTGGTGCCGTTCAACGCCGCCGGTCCCGCGGCCGCCCCGATGGGCGAGTTCGCGGCGGAGTGCAAGTCGGCCGGGCTCTGGCCGTTCGTGCACTTCAACCGGACCCACGTCGTGCCGCCGTGCACGACCACCGCCGCAGAGGTCCGTGAGGGACTGGAGATCCTGGACCAGGCGCTCGAGGTCACAGACCGCTACTACACCGGTTCCTGACCCTCCGGGGGCACGCGCAGCGCAACGACGGCGATGTCGTCGCGCGGCGCTTGCTCCTGGAACGCCAGCACGTCGCCGACGACTCCCTCGGCCAGCTCCTGGGCCGATTCGGCGTGCGCGGACACGCTGGCCGTGAGCCGGTACTCGCCGAAGAACTCATCGCCGCGCCGACCTTCGGTGACCCCGTCGGTGTAGAGAACCAGCGTGTCCCCGGCCTCCAACGTGACGACGCTGTCGACGTACTCGCCGGACTCGAACGCACCGATCAGGAAGCCGGGTTCTCCTACCGGGGCTGGAACCTTCGTGGGGCCGGTCAGCAGCGGCGGCGGGTGGCCACCGGAGCTCAACCTGACCGTCCAGCCGCCGTTGTCGCGCCGGAGCCGCAGCAGTACGACGGTGCAGAACCGGTCGGTCTCGTGCCGGAACAGCACCTCGTTGAGCTCACGGAGCACCTGGCTGGGGCCATCGACCCGGACCGCGATCGCGCGCAGCGAGTAGCGGACCAGTGCGGTCACGACCGCCGCCTCCACACCCTTCCCGGACACGTCGCCGAGGACCACTGCCCAGTCATCCTCGGCGAGCTGGAAGACGTCGTAGAAGTCCCCGCCGACCTCGCGGCCATCGCCGGCCGGACGGTAGACCGCCCCCACCTCCAGCTGCGGGATCTCCGGCAGGCCGGGCGGGATCAGCGTCTGCTGCAGCGTGCGGGCGAGCTCCGTCGCGCGGATCTCGGAGTCCTCGGCCCGCTGCTTGGCGCGGAGCAGCTCTCGTTCGTACTCACGCCTTTCGGTGGCGTCGAAGACAGCGACCCGGACGACGACCGGTGAGCCGGCCTCGTCGCGTTCCAGTGCGGCGTTCAGCAGGACCGGGAGTCGGCGACCGTCCGAGCACACGATGTCCACGGCGATCTCGCGGACCGTTCCCTGCAGGCGAAGCATCGGCCCGTAGTGCGTGTCGTGGTAGATCCGGCCGCCCGGCGAGAGGAGGCCGGCGAGGGTCCGCTGACCCACCAGCTCACGACGCGTGTAGCCGGTGAGCGCCAAGAAGGTCTGGTTCACCTTCACGATCGACCCGTCCGGAGTGGTGGACAGGTAGCCGCAGGGAGCCCGCTCGTAGAGCTTCTCGGCGTCGTCGTCGAGCAGCGCACTGTAGAAGCCCTCGTGCGCCGCGTCGGAGTTGGTCACGTCACTCACCGTCAGGACGCACGAACTCCGCGATGGCCGCGATGGTCTGCTCGGGCGCACTGAGGTTCGGGCAGTGCCCGGTCGCCTCGAGCATCACCAGCGAGCTGTTCGGCATGGAGTCCCGCACGAACTTCCCGACCGGCACGGGGGCGATGGCGTCATCGGAGCACTGGAGGACCAGGGTGGGTGTGGTGACCCGCGCAAGGTCGTCCCGGTTGTCGGAAAGGAACGTCACCCGCGCGAAGCGCCGGGCGATGTCCGGGTCGGTCCGGCAGAAGCTGGCGGTCAGCTCGGCCCCTAGCTCGGGCCGGTCGGCGTTGCCCATGATCACCGGAGCCATCGCGCTCGACCAGCCGAGGTAGTTGCTGTCCAGGGAGTCGAGCAGCTCGTCGATGTCCTCCTCGGCGAAACCGCCCACATAGTCCCCGTCGTCGATGTACCGCGGCGAAGGGCCGATCAGGACCAGCTTGTCGAAGAGGTCGGGTGCAGCCAGGTTCGCCACGACGCCGATCATCGCCGAGACCGAGTGCCCGACGAAGACCACGTCCTGCAGCTGCAGCGCCTCACAGAGGGCGAGCACGTCCTCGGCGTACCCGGCCAGCGAGGAGTACCGGTCGGGGTCGTACGCCGCCAGGTCCGACCCCCCGCTGCCGACGTGGTCGAAGAGGATCACGCGGAACTCGTCCTCGAAGGCCGGGGCGACGAACCGCCACATGTTCTGGTCGCAGCCGAAGCCGTGCGCGAACAGCATCGGTTGTCCGTCGGTACGGCCGGTCACCCGGACGTTGTGCCGGCTGGTGAGGTCCACCCGGTCACGATATCCGGTCCCCCTGCAGCCCGCGGATAGCCGGACCCGGGTCCGCCGCTTCTCGACCCTTTTCGCCGGAGGTGCGACAATGGTCCGGTTCGTCAAGCCGACGGCGAACGAACGTCGTCGGACGAGAGAACCCGCATGCAGCTCGACATCGACGTCAGGCCGGACGCCGGACGCCACATCATCACTCCCCGCGGGGAGATCGACCTCGCCACCCAGGGACAGCTCAAGACGGTCATCGAGGACCT
>DATFGA010000120.1:0-10669 GCA_035249775.1 Nocardioidaceae bacterium
CGTCGAGGCCGATGCCGACTCGGTCGGCAGGGGCGCCGGCTCAGGGTTGGAGTCACATCCGGCCAGCGCCGCCGTACAGGCGCCTGCGGCCACCAAGGCGGCGAACCGACCTGCACGCGTACGGAACACGAACAATGACCCCCTGAGACGTCGGTACCGAGAACCGCCCAAGACGGGTCTCGAACGGCCTCAGCAACTTATCCACCCCTGAACCGGTTCGGCTAGTCCTGCGGTGGTTCCTGTGGATAAGGCACCGGATCAGAAGAACGCGACGAACTCGCCGAGCAGTGTCCCCGAGCGCCACGGCGGACCGGGCTGCGGAGTCCAGTCGACGCCGGAGGTCACCAGCCCGTACGCCAGCAGCGCGACGGCCACGGCGAAGAAAGCGACGGCGAGCCACCCGGTCCAGCTGCGGCGCGTGGCACGCACGATCAGCCTGCGCGTCGGCACCCGCAGCCGTCGCGAGCCCGGCCCCCACCACAACGAGCACGCGAGCACCGCCCCCATCGTCATCAGGCCGGGGACCATCGGAAGGTTGAACAGCAAGTACGCAACGCCGACAAGGAACGCCAGGGCCGCCGACCACAACAGGAGCATCAGCGTCCCGCCGGTGGCCACGACGAGGTACCACGGCGACGTGGCCGCAGCCAGCGGTGCGTCGTACCAACGGCTCCGGCCCCGCCGCCACTGCCGCTCACGGACCGACTCGGTCGTCCAGGACACGGTGCGGATCAGTAGTGCAGCAAGGGCGATCAGGAAGAGGGAGACGTACGGCGCGAGCGCGAAGCCGACCGTCACGGTCGCGAACATGCCGAGCAGCAGGCATCCGCGTTGGAACCTCGGCTGGCCCGTCGGTAGCGGACGCCATGGCTCGGGAGGGGCGTGGGTCGGTACGGCGGGCTGCTGGAACTGTTGCGGGGGCGCCGGTGTCATGTACGGCGCACGGGCCGCCTCGTGCACGGAACGGGTCGGCTGAGGTGACTGCACGGTCAGCGGTGTCGTGGGGTTCACGGGCGGGGCGATCCGGGTCTGCGGCGCCGCCTCGCCGATCACGTCCGTCGGCGCATCGTCGATCACGTCGGTCGGGTCGTCGTCGATCCCGATCACCGAGAACGGCATCGTCATCTCGTCCCTGCGGACCGGTCCCGGCGGGTCGACAACGGGCGCCCGGAGCGAGGCGAGCACCGTCAGCAGCTCAGGCCGGTCGGCCGGGTCCGGAGCCAGGCATCGGCGGATCAGCGGGAGCAGGTCGGCCGGCACGGCGGACAGGTCGTGCTCACCCCGTCGGACCCGGTCCATGATCGCCATCGCCGGGCCGCGACCGAACGGCGGCTGGCCGGTCGCGGCGAACACCACGGTGGCGGCCCAGGAGTGGATGTCGGAGGCGGTCGTCGCGTCGTCGCCGTACAGGATCTCCGGGGCGAGGTAGCCCGGTGTCCCGAGCAGCCATCCGGTCACCGTCAACCGCGGGTCCTCGGCCAGCCGGGCCAGACCGAAGTCGATCAGCACCGGAGAGCGGCCTTCGAGCAGCACGTTCGAGGGCTTGATGTCGCGGTGCAGGACACCGACGCTGTGCACGGCGAGCACCGCCTCGGCGAGCCCGGCGGCGAACCAGCGCAGGTCGTCCCCGGTGACCGGCCCCTCCTGGCGGATGTGCTCGTGCAGCGACAGCCCCGGCACGTAACGGGTGGCCACGAACGGGGTCTCGCCCCAGGGGTCGGCGTCGATGATCTCCGCGACGCGGGGGCTGCGGACCCGGCTCAGCGACGCCACCTCGCGGGACAGCCGGGAGCGGGCCTCGTCGTCGCCGACGATGTGCGGGCGGAGGACCTTGAGTGCGACGCGGGAGCCGTTCGGGGCCTGGGCGAGGTGTACGACGCCCATGCCGCCCTCGCCGATCCTCGTCAGCAGGCGGTAGTCCCCTACCTGCATCGGTGCAGGCTGTGGCGTCGTCGTACTCACCGCTCTACGGTAACCGAGCCTCCCGGTGATCCACCCGCGACAGGCGGCGCCGGCCGCGGTGCTCAGACCACGCGGTGCATCCAGCCGAAGGTGTCCTCCGCGCGGCCGTACTGGATGTCGACCAGCGCCTGGCGGACCTCGAGGGTCACCGGCCCGGTCACGTCGTCACCGCTGCCGCACTCGCCCCCGCGCCACTTGAGCCGGCCGACCGGGGTGACCACGGCCGCCGTACCGCAGGCGAAGACCTCGACGATCCGGCCGGAGGCGACGCCGTCGCGCCACTCGTCCACCGAGACCCGGCGCTCCTCGACCTTGTGGCCGAGCTTGCCGCACAGCTCCATGATCGACGAGCGGGTGATCCCCTCGAGGATCGACCCGGACAGCTCCGGGGTGACGATCGAGCCGTCGTCGTGGACGAAGTAGAGGTTCATCCCGCCGAGCTCCTCGACCCACTTCTTCTCGACGGTGTCGAGGAAGGCGACCTGGTCGCAGCCGTTCTCGGTGGCTTCCTGCTGGGCGATCAGCGAGCTGGCGTAGTTGCCGCCGGTCTTGGCCGCACCGGTCCCGCCGACACCGGCGCGCGAGTACTCCTCACTGAGCCAGATCGACACCGGCTTCACGCCGCGCGGGAAGTAGGCGCCGGCCGGGGACGCGATCACCATGTAGGTCACGTGCTTGGCCGGACGCACGCCGAGGAACTTCTCCGAGGCGAACATGAACGGCCGCACGTAGAGGCTCTTCTCCCCCGCCGCGTCCGGCACCCACTGCTCGTCCTCCTTGATCAGCGCGTCGACCGAGGCCACGAAGTCACCGAGCGGAAGCTCGGGCAGCGCGAGCCGCTGGGCCGAGCGCACCATCCGCGCGGCGTTCTCCTCCGGCCGGAAGGTCCACACCGAACCGTCGTCGTGGCGGTAGGCCTTCATCCCCTCGAAGATCTCCTGCGCGTAGTGCAGCACGGCGGTCGCGGGATCCATCAGGATCGGCGCGTACGCCGTGACCCGCGCATCGTGCCAGCCACGGTCCGGGGTCCACTCGGCCACGAACATGTGGTCGGTGAAGTGCAGACCAAACCCGGGGTTCGCCAGGATCTCGGCGAGCCGGTCGGGGCTCACCGGGTCGGGATTCGGGGAGACCTCGATCTGCAGATGACTGTCCATGGAATGCACGGTACCGAACCTCCGCGACGGGTTGATGGCTGATCCCTCGATGTCGAGCGACCGCCGCTGGACGAGCGGGTCGGGACCGCTCAGCCGGCGACCCGCGCCGCGATCGCGTCACCGATCTCGGCGGTACGACGTGCCGGGGAGCTGTCGCCTGCTCCGGCGCGGGCCGCGAGGTCCTCGACCACGGCCGTCTCCACGCGACGGGCCGCATCGTCGAGCCCGAGGTGCTCGAGCATGAGGGCCACGGACAGGATCGCCGCGGTCGGGTCCGCCTTCTGCTGGCCGGCGATGTCGGGGGCCGAACCGTGCACCGGCTCGAACATGCTCGGCGCGGTCCGATCCGGGTTCACGTTCCCGCTGGCGGCAAGGCCGATGCCACCGGTGATCGCCGCGGCGAGGTCGGTGATGATGTCGCCGAACAGGTTGTCTGTGACGATCACGTCGAACCGCGACGGGTCGGTGGTCATGAAGATGGTGGCCGCGTCGATGTGCAGGTAGTCGACCGTGACGTCCGGGAACTCCCGGCCGACCTCGGCGACCAGCCGCGACCACACCGCACCTGCGTGCACCAGCACGTTGGTCTTGTGCACCAGGGTGAGCTTCTTGCGCGGACGCCTGCTCGCTCGGGTGAACGCGTCGCGGACGACGCGTTCCACCCCGAACGCCGTGTTCACGCTGACCTCGGTGGCGATCTCGGCGGGGGTGCCCACCCGCAGGGCGCCACCGTTGCCGACGTACGGCCCCTCCGTGCCCTCGCGGACCACCACGAAGTCGACCTCTCCCGGATGCGCCAGCGGAGAGCTGGCGCCCGGGAAGATCCGCGACGGCCGCAGGTTCACGTAGTGGTCGAGCTCGAACCGCAGCCGCAGCAGCAGACCCCGCTCGAGGATCCCCGCCGGGAGCTTGGGGTCACCCGGCTTGCCGCCGACCGCCCCGAGCAGGATCGCGTCGTGATCCTTGATCTCGGCGAGCACCGAGTCGGGCAGCACCTCGCCGGTCGCGAGGTACCGCTCGGCGCCGAGGTCGTAGCGGGTCGGCTCGAACTTCACATCGGCCGGGGCCACCTGCTCGAGCACCTTGAGTGCCTCAGCGGTGACCTCCGGACCGATCCCGTCGCCGGGAATGACGGCAAGCTTCAGTGCTTGGGTGCGCAGGGTCATGGTCGGTGATGCTAGTTGTCGTCGGGACGTTGACCGCCGTGGTCTCTGAGGTCGAGACCCGACTGGACCGACTGCAGGGCCGGCGCGTTGTCCTCGGACTCTCGGTGACGGGACGGGCCCCATTCGGGATACATGTCATACATGGCGTTGCTCCATTGAGGATCGAGTGTGCCCGGCGCGGGCACGGTGTGCGTGGAAGATGCTGGTAGCGGATCCGGCGGGATCACCGCGAAAGATCGTGGGTGCTCCACCTGCATCGGTGGGGCTGGAACTCCGCTACGAGCGGTGGAGACTCGATCCTCGGTCGCGGGTTGCGCGGAAGCCGAGGGGATCTCGAAATGAGCGGTGCGATCTGCTGTGCGTCAGATACTCGCTGCGGAGGTTCTTCGTAGGGCCAGACATGCCAGACTCCGCGGCGAGGTGGCCTTACTTAAGAGGCCCCGCCACGGCGGCTGATAAGTACGAAGAAGCTCCGCATGGTGACCTGAGGTTAACAAGTCGTCGGACGCGATGCCGTGCAGACGCGCCAGCATTTCAGATGGTGAGACGACGTCCCGCTGCGTGGACCTCTCGACCTGGTTTGAGAGACTGCACAGCATGAGCGCCCCTCCCGAGCTTCCCGAGATCGTCTCGCGTGCCTTCGACGTCTCCCGCAAGCACGGATACGTCTCCTTCTGTCGCAACGAGACCGGTCGGCTGCTCGCCGCGCTGGCCGCCACCCGGACCGGAACGCTCGCCGAGTTCGGCACCGGATGCGGCGTCGGTACGGCGTGGTTGCGCAGCGGCGTGCGGGAGGGAACCAGGATCCTCACCGCCGAGCTCGAGCCGAAGCTGGCCGAGGCCGCTGCCGAGATCTTCGTCGGCGACGAGCAGGTCGAGGTGAAGGCCGCGGACTGGTCGACGCTGCGCGAGCACGGCCCGTTCTCGTTGCTGTTCCTGGACGCGCGCGAACCCAAGGACAGCGGCGCCGACACGATCATCGACCTGGTCGAGCCGGGCGGGGTCGTGGTGCTGGACGACTTCACCCCGTGTGAGTCCTGGCCGCCGATCTTCGCCGGCCGCGTCGACGTGCTCCGCGAGCAGTGGCTGACCGACGAACGGTTCACCACCGCCGAGGTGATGGTGGCCTCCGACGCGTCGGTGCTGATCGCCACTAAGCGCTGACCGACGCGGACGCCTGGCCCGCTCCCCGGGCCGCTCGCTCGAGGCCGAGCCCGATCACCATCCACGAGGCGTAGCTGCCGAGCAGGGCGATGTCGTGGAACGGGTCCGCACCTACCGCGATCGCGAGGAAGCCGAGCACTGCGGTAGCCAGGAACCCGCCGCCGGCCAGCCGCAGCCGCGGCTCCCGCCACAGGGCCCTGCCCCACAACGTCCCGCCGACGAGCAGGGCGAGGAACCCGAGCAGGAACAGGACGAACGCGGCCTCGAGCGGCTCACCCATGACGACCGCCGAGGCGCCGTACGCCAGCGCGAACAGCAGCTGCAGCGCGCAGCCCGTCAGCACCAGGCGTCGTCCCACACGGCCCGCCCGGCCCGTGACCGGCGCCGGTCGGACCGCCGTGATGCCCAGGCAGACGGTCGCCAGCAACCCCCAGCCAACGAGCTGGGAGCACGCGAACAACAGGTGTCCCCACCTCGAGTCATCGATCGACGGCCACAACAGCTCGGCGGACACCGGCAGGATCAGCAGCAGCGAACCGGTGGTGGCCCGCGCGGTAGGTGGGACGGCGGAAGTCATGGCGGCGCTCCTGGACTCGACAACGGATGTCTCGACGCTAGGGACTCGTCCACGCCTCGTCGTCTGCCACGGGACGGTTTTCGGCCATCTGCCTCAAGACAGATGTGCAGGTGTCAACGGCTCACTAGATTGGTGGTCATGACCTGGCCGCACTGGGGCCGAGCCGCCCTCGTGTTCGTCGTCGGCGTGCTGTTCGTGTCGGCCGAGGCGCAGCTCTGGCTCTCCACCACCGACGACGGCTGGAGTGAGCGGCTCGTGCATGCGGTCCTGGTGGCCGGGTTCACCTTGCCGCTCCTTCTCGCGAGACGGTTTCCGCTTCTCGTCCTGGTGGCGGTGCTGGCTACGGCATCGGCGGGCTACCTGCTCGGCGGTCAGCTGGGCCAGCCCTGGTTCACGATGCTGATCGCGGTGTTCGCGTTGGGGTCCTACGGCTCGGCACGGTCGTCCTCGATCGGGATGTTCGCCGTCGCGATCGCAGTTCTCTCCGTCGACCTGCCCCGGCTGCAGCAGAACACCCCGCCCGACGAGGTGGTGCCGGCCTGGTTCGTGGTCGCCGGTGCTTGGGGTTTCGGCCGCTGGATGCAGAGCCGGCGCCGAGCCGACGCCGATCTGGTCGAGCGGACTCGAGCGCTCGAGGCCGACCGGGAAGAGGCCACAAGGGCGGCCGTCGCGTACGAGCGGGCGCGGATCGCCCGGGAGCTGCACGACATGGTCGCGCACAGTCTCGCGGTCATCGTGCTGCAGGCGCAGGCCGCCGACCGGGTGCTGAGCGCTGATCCGGGCGCGGCGAGGACGGCATTGGGCTCTATCGAGTCGGTGGGCAGGCAGGGTCTCGGCGAGCTGCGTCGCCTGCTCGAGGTGCTGCTCGTCCACGACGACACCGCCGACCTGGACCCACGGCCCAGTCTTCAGCACCTCGACCAGCTCGTCAGCCGGGTGCGGGAGGCGGGCCTTCAGGTGGACGTCGAGATCGACGGTGAGCCGCGCCCGCTGCCTCCGGGAATCGACCTGTCCGCCTACCGCATCGTCCAGGAAGCGCTGACCAACACCCTCAAGCACGCCGGTCCGGCGCGTGCGACGGTTGCCCTCAGCTACCGTCCCGACTCACTGGAGGTCCGGGTGGTCGACAACGGGGCGCCCGCGCAGCCGTCGGTCACCCACCGGCTCGGACACGGGCGGCTCGGGCACGGGCTGATCGGCATGCGGGAACGGGTGACGCTGTACGGCGGCACGCTGGACACCGGCCATCAGCCGGCCGGCGGGTTCCGCGTGCTGGCACGGTTGCCACTCGTCGCGGCTGCCTCGTGAGGATCCGGGTCCTCGTCGCCGACGACGAGGAGCTGGTGCGCACCGGGCTACGGATGATCCTCGGCGCTGAGGACGACCTCGATGTGGTCGGCGAGGCGACGAACGGCGAGGAGGCGCTGTCGCTGGTGGCCGAGCTTGCGCCGGATGTCCTCTTGCTGGACATCCGCATGCCGGTGCTGGACGGGCTGGAGACGACTCGGGAGCTACAGGCCCGCGGGAGCGGCACGCGGATCGTCATCCTCACCACGTTCGACAGCGACCGCTACGTCTACGACGCGCTGCGCGCCGGCGCGAGCGGCTTCCTGCTCAAGGACGTTCCGGCTGCCCAGCTCGCGACCGCGATCCGCGCGGCGGCTGCCGGCGATGCGGTACTCGCCCCATCGGTGACCCGCCGCGTCGTCGACGAGCTCACCCGCCATCAGCCGCCCGCGGGCATCGGCGCGATGCGCGAGCTGACTCCCCGGGAGCGCGAGGTCCTCTCGCTGATGGCCGTCGGTCGCTCGAACGCCGAGATCGCGGAGCACCTGGTCATCGGCGAGGGAACGGTGAAGACCCACGTTGCCCGGATCCTCATGAAGCTTGGCGTGCGGGACCGTCTTCAGGCAGTGGTGATGGCGTACCAGTCGGGGTCAGTGGGATGACCGCTGTCAGCGGCACGATGAACCAGGGAAGCATCAGCTGGACGAGCGGTCCGATCGCGAGTGCGTAGAGCACGGTGCCGATCCCGACCACGCCGCCGAGCATCCAGCCGACCGCGATCACGGTGAGCTCGATCGACGTGCGGACCACGCGGACCGACCATCCCGTCCGACGTACGAGCCCGGTCATCAGCCCGTCGCGCGGACCCGGCCCGAACTGCGACCCGATGTACAGCGCGGTGGCCAGGCCGTTGAGCACCACGCCACCGACCAGCAGGCCGACCCGTCCCACCATTGCATCGGGCGCCACCAGGAGGGCGAGCCCGACGTCAGTGACCAGGCCGATCACGATCGCGTTCGCGACGGTGCCGAGACCCGGCATCTGCCGCAGCGGGATCCACAGCAGCAGCACACCCAGGCCGGTCAGGATCACCACCCCGCCGAAGCTCAGCGGCAGCCATCTGGCAACGCCGTAGTGGAAGACGTCCCAGGGGTCGAGGCCGAGGGCGCCGCGGACCATCATCGCCATCGAGAGTCCGTAGAAGACCAGCCCGACGAGGAGCTGGGTAAGCCGGCGAGGCAGCCGACCGGCGCGCAGCTGACCGAGCGGGGTGAGGTTCGCGAGCTCCGGGGCAACCCGCTCCGCATCCAGGGGAATCGTCGTCATGCCGACAAGTCTGGCGGGCAACTGGCCTTTTCTTAAATAGCCAATCGTGCAACAGTGGACTGCATGGAACGCACGATCTCCGCGGACAGGGTGGCCACTCTGCTCGGCCCAGCGCTGGACCGCTCACCGGCCTACCTCGCCCTGGCCGACGGCCTCCGGCTGTTGATCTCCGATGGCCGGATCACCGTCGGGATGCGCCTGCCGAGTGAGCGCGAGCTCACCACCCGCCTCGGTGTCTCCCGGACCACGGTGACCCGCGCCTACCGCGAGCTGCGCGAGCGCGGCTACCTCTCGTCGCGCCAGGGCTCGGGAAGCCTTGCGCAGCTCCCGGCCGCACGCGGTGGACGGCAGGACAACCTGCTGCGGCCCGGGGACTTCCCCGGCGACAGCATCGACCTGACCTGTGCGGCCTCCGCGGCACCACCCGGCGTGGCCACGGCCTACGAGAGCGCGATGGAGCAGCTGCCGTCCTATCTTGGCGGCACCGGCTACTACCCCTCCGGGCTGCCCGCGCTGCGGCAGGCAGTCGCCAGCCGGTACGACGAGCGGGGGCTGCCCACCTCACCGGACCAGGTCGTGATCACCCCCGGTGCCCTCGCGGGGACGGCGATCGTGGCCAGGGCGCTGACCGGCGCGGGTGACCGGGTGCTGGTGGAGAGCCCGACCTACCCGAACGCGATCGCGACGCTGCGGCGCTCCGGCGCGCGCATCGTCGGCGTCGGGGTGGACCCGGACGGCTGGGACCTCGAGGGGATGGCCACCGCACTGCGCCAGGCCGCGCCGAAGCTCGCCTACCTGATCCCGGACTTCCACAACCCCACCGGCGCGTTGATGGACGACGACCAGCGGGCCCGACTGGGCAGGGCACTGACCCGCTCGAGAACGGTCGCGGTCGTCGACGAAACCCTCGTCGACCTAGCCGTGGACGACGCACCGATGCCTGCCCCGTTCGGGACGTTCGCCGCGGACACGATCAGCATCGGCAGCGCCAGCAAGGCGTTCTGGGGCGGCCTGCGGATCGGCTGGCTCCGCGCCCCCGACGAGCGGCTCGGCGCGCTGATCTCCTCACGACTCAGCCTGGACCTCGGGGCTCCGTTGCTCGAACAGCTGGTGCTGACCGAGCTCCTGGGCCGGCGCGAGGAGCTGCTCGGCGCGCGTCGGGAGCAGGTGCGCGGCTCCCGCAAGGCATTGATGAGCGCGCTCAGGGACTGGCTGCCGGAGTGGACGTTCATGGAGCCGCGCGGCGGCCTGGCGTTGTGGTGCGAGCTGCCGCTGCCGCTGTCGTCCGCGTTGACCCTGGCCGCCGAACGCCAGCACGTGCTGCTCGCCTCCGGCGCCAGCTTCGCACCTGAGGGCGGACTCGAGCGCTTCATCCGGCTGCCCTACACCCGGCCGGCCGAGGAGCTCGAGGAGGCGGTGTCCCGGCTGGTGGTGGCCTGGCAGGACGCGCAGCGACACGGCTCGACCAGCCCAGGACGTTCCCCGCTCGTCGCCTGAGCGGCCGCAACGACGTGCAACCCCCACCGGATCCGGGGTCTCGCGGCGGATCTGGGGGGAGGTTGCACGTCCGAGCGGCCGCCTACTCGGTGAGGTCGACGGCGCGGACGAACTCGGCGTCCATCGCGTCCTTGATCTCCTCGAGCACCGGCGCGGGGATGGCGGAGTCCACGGAGAGCGCCACCAGCGCGTGGCCACCCTTGGTGTCGCGGGCGACCTGCATCCCGGCGATGTTCACGTCCGCCTGGCCCAGGATCTGCCCGACGGTGCCGACCATGCCGGGGCGGTCTGCGTAGCGGAAGACCGCAAGATGCTCGGTCGGCTCGATGTCGAGATCGTAGCCGTTGACCTCGACCAGCCGCTCACGCTGGGCGATGCCGACCAGCGTTCCGGACACCGAGACCTGCGACCCGTCGGCGAGCGTCCCGCGCAGGGTGATCAGGTTGCGGTGGTCGGGGCTCTCCGGGTCGGTGACCAGGCGGACCGCGACGCCACGTTCGGCCGCGAGCAGCGGCGCGTTGACGTAGGACACC
>DATFGA010000121.1:0-12253 GCA_035249775.1 Nocardioidaceae bacterium
GTAGGCGTAGGCACGCTCTCGGCCGCGCCCGACCCGGCCGCGCAACTGGTGCAGCTGGGACAGGCCGAGCATGTCGGCGCGCTCGATCACCATCGTGTTCGCGTTGGAGACGTCCAGGCCCGACTCGACGATCGTGGTGCACACCAGCACGTCGAACCGCTTCTCCCAGAAGTCGACCATCACCTGCTCGAGCTGGTGCTCCCCCATCTGGCCGTGCGCGGTGGCGACGCGGGCCTCCGGCACCAGCTCGCGGATCTTCGCCGCCGCCTTCTCGATCGACTGCACCCGGTTGTGGATGTAGAACACCTGGCCCTCGCGGAGCAGCTCGCGGCGGATCGCGGCGACCACCTGCCGGTCCTCGTAGGCGCCGACGTAGGTGAGCACGGGGTGCCGCTCCTCGGGCGGCGTGGTGATCGTGGACATCTCGCGGATGCCCGTGATCGCCATCTCCAGGGTGCGCGGGATCGGGGTCGCCGACATCGCGAGCACGTCGACCGAGGTGCGCAGCCGCTTCATCGCCTCCTTGTGCTCGACGCCGAACCGCTGCTCCTCGTCGACGATCACCAACCC
The DNA here is from genome assembly GCA_035249775.1 of Nocardioidaceae bacterium. Lineage (GTDB taxonomy): Bacteria > Actinomycetota > Actinomycetes > Propionibacteriales > Nocardioidaceae > Nocardioides_C. The sequence goes on from DATFGA010000121.1 coordinate 571, forward strand.
GAGGTTCTTCATCTTGATGTCGGGGTTCAGCAGCCGGTGCGTGCCGATCACGATGTCGACCGTTCCCTCACCCAGGCCCTCGATGACCTCGGCGGCCTCCTTGTCGGTCTGGAACCGAGACAGTCCTTTGAGGATCACCGGGAAGCCGGACATCCGCTCCGCGAACGTCGAGTGGTGCTGCTGGACGAGCAGGGTGGTGGGCACGAGCACGGCGACCTGCTTGCCGTCCTGGACCGCCTTGAAGGCCGCTCTCACCGCTATCTCGGTCTTCCCGTAGCCGACGTCGCCGCAGACCAGCCGGTCCATCGGGACCTGCTGCTCCATGTCGCGCTTGACCTCGTCGACGGTGGACAGCTGGTCCTGGGTCTCCACGAACGGGAACGCGTCCTCGAGCTCCCGCTGCCAGGGCGAGTCCGGCCCGAACGCATGCCCCTTGGTGGCCTGCCGGGCGGCGTACAGCTTGATCAGCTCCGCCGCGATCTGCTTGACCGCCTTGCGCGCTCGGCCCTTGCGCTTGGCCCAGTCCGCCCCGCCGAGCCGGTCGAGGCTGGGCTGCTCGCCGCCGACGTAGCGGGTGACCTGGTCCAGGGTGTCGGCGGGCACGTAGAGCCGGTCGGGCGGCGCACCGCGCTTGGACGCGCCGTACTCGAGCACGAGGTACTCGCGGGTGGCACCCTGCACCTCCCGCTGCTTCATCTCCACGTAACGGCCCACGCCGTGCTGCTCGTGGACCACGTAGTCGCCCGGCTTCAGCTCGAGCGGGTCGATCTGCTTCTTGCGCCGGGTCGGCATCCGCCGCATGTCCTTCGTCGACGAGCGCTGCCCGGACAGGTCGTCGCCGGTCAGCACCGCGAGGCGCAGGGTCTCGTCGACGAAGCCGTGGTCGAGGCAGGCGGTGGTGACGTGCACCAGTCCTGCCTCGGGGTCGTCGTCGAGCGACTCGACCAGCCGCGCCGGCACGTCGTGCTCCTTGAGCACCTCGGCCATCCGCTGGGCGGGACCGTGGCCCTCGTTGACGAGCACGACCCGCGATCCGTCGGTGAGCCAGGACTTGATGTCGGTGATCGCCGCCTCGATGTCACCGCGGTAGGCGTCGACCGGCTTGATGTCTACCGAGCGGGACTCGACCGCGCCGACCTCGACGTCGACGTCGAACCGGACGACCTCCCCGGTCTCGTCGCGCAGCGGCGCCCGCTCCGCGTCCGGGTCCAGCCCGAACGGCGACACGCTCCACCACGGCTTGTCCTGCTCGAGGCTGATCGCCCGCACCTCGGCCAGCGACTTGTACGACGCCGCGCCCAGGTCGATCGGGGCCTGGCCACCGCCGGCCGCGGCGGCCCACGAGGCGTGCAGGAACTCGTCGCTGGTCGCCACCAGGTCGTGCGCCCTGCTGCGGGCCCGTTCCGGGTCCAGCACCAGCACGTGCGAGTCGGCCGGCATCAGGTCGATCAGCATCTCCATGTCGTCGACCAGCACCGGAGCCAGCGACTCCATCCCCTCGACGGCGTGGCCCTCGGAGATCTTCTCGGACAGCTCGGCAAGCTCGGGGTGGCTCTCTCCCAGCGCCTTGGCGCGGGCGCGTACCTCCTCGGTGAGCAGCAGCTCGCGGCACGGCGGCGCCCACAGCCGGCTGGCGGCCTCGAGGGAACGCTGGTCGGCAACCGCGAACGACCGGATCTCCTCCACCTCGTCGCCCCAGAACTCCACCCGCAGCGGGTGCTCCTCGGTCGGCGGGAAGACGTCGACGATGCCACCGCGCACCGCGAACTCGCCGCGCTTCTCCACGAGATCCACCCGGGAGTAGGCCGCCCCGGCGAGCCGTCGTACGACGTCGTCGAGGTCCACCTCCTGGCCGACGACCAGCTCGACCGGCTCCAGGTCGGCCAGGCCGGCGACCTGGGGCTGCAAGATGGAGCGGACCGGGGCGACGATCACCTTCAGCGGCCCGTTCGTGGGGTCGGTCCCAGGGTGCTTGAGCCGGCGCAGCACCGCGAGCCGCTTGCCGACGGTGTCCGAGCGCGGGGACAGCCGCTCGTGGGGCAGCGTCTCCCACGCCGGGTAGTAGGCCACCAGCGACGGGTCGAGCAGACCGGACAGGTAGGTGACCAGGTCCTCGGCCTCCCGGGCGGTCGCCGCCACGGCGAGCACGGTGCGGCCGGCGTCGACCAGGCCCTTGACCACGAACGGGCGCAGTGCCGCCGGTGCGGTGAGGTCGAGCGCCCGGACCGCGCCGTCCCGGGCATCGGCCATCGCGGACGCGAGGGTCTCGTCGCGGAGAACGAGGTCGGCCAGTCCTTGCAGGCCCATGCGCGCCTTCCTCCCGAGTGTGGCAACACGACTGCCCCCTGCCGACGAGGGCGAGGGGGTCCGCCGGTCAGTCTACGGGCCGGATCGAGGCGACCACTCCGCTAGGTTGAGGCCCATGGCGAGCAAGTCACCGGCGGTGGAGCTGGAGGTCGGCGACCGGACGGTGCGGATCTCCAACCCGGACCGGGTCTACTTCCCGGCCCGCGGCGAGACGAAGCTGGACCTCGCGCACTACTACCTCAGCGTCGGCGACGGGATCGTCCGCGCGCTGCGCGAGCGGCCGTGCATGCTGCACCGGTTCCCCGAGGGTGTCAGCGGCGAGAAGGTGCACCAGAAGCGCGTTCCCGCGGGCGCGCCGCCGTGGCTGGAGACGGTCCGGGTGGAGTTCCCGCGTTACAACCGGCACGCCTACGAGCTGTGCGTCACCGAGCTGGCCAGCGTGATCTGGGCGGTCCAGATGTCGACCGTCGAGCTGCACCCGTGGAACTCACGGCGCGCGGACACCGAGAAGCCCGACGAGTGGCGGATCGACCTCGACCCGATGCCGGACTGCGACTTCGCCACGGTCCGTCGGGTCGCCCATGTGGCGCACGAGGTGCTCGACGAGCTCGGTGCGGTCGGCTGGCCGAAGACCTCGGGCGGCCATGGCCTGCACGTCTACGTGCGGATCAAGCCGGAGTGGGGCTTCACCGACGTACGACGGGCGGCGCTGGCGTTCGCACGAGAGGTGGAGCGGCGCGCACCGGACGACGTGACCACCACGTGGTGGCGCAAGGACCGCGACCCCGCGAAGCTGTTCGTCGACTACAACCAGAACGCCCGGGACCACACGATCGCGAGCGCCTACTCGGTCCGCGGCAACCCCGAGGCGACGGTATCGACGCCGATCCGCTGGGACGAGGTCGACGACGTCCTGCCGGGTGACTGCACGATCGCGACCGTGCCCGCCCGGTTCGCCGAGCTCGGCGACCTCCACGAGGGGATCGACGACGCGGTCTTCGACATCGGCGCGCTGCTGGAGTGGGCCGACCGCGACGAGCGGGAAGGCGCCGACCCGCCGCCCGACCCGGAGTAGGCGGCTCAGGCCGGCAGTCCGTGCGCGGCGAGCTCCGCACGCAGTACGTCGATCCCACGGCCGGTCGACCACACGAAAGCCCGCAGCCCCACGTCGCGGGCGGTCTCCACGTAGTGCTCGCCGTCGTCGACGAACAGCACCTCGCCGGCGGGCAGGTCCAGCTCGGACAGGACGGAGGTGAAGAAGCGCGGCGAGGTCTTGAGCACGCCGAGGTCGCAGGAGAAGAAGACAGAGTCGAAGATCTTCTCGTAGCCGAGCGCGTCGCGCATGTAGCGCGCACGGAAGGAGTTCTGGTTCGAGGCCAGGCAGCACCGGATCCCGGCTGCCCGCAGCTCACCGACGAGCTCGACGACCGGAGCGCTCACCTCGATCCGCCGCCAGTGCTCGAGCAGGTCCTCGCGGCTACCGGTCAGCCCCCACCGGTCGGCGACCTCGGCGATCACGTCACCGAAGTCACGCTCGCCGGTCATCGCGGCCTGCTCGGTGGCGAACACGTCGTCGGCGAACTCCTGGCCCTTGCCGTCGCCGACGGTTGCCTTGAGCCGCTCGAGCCAGCCGTCGGGGTTCTCCTGCACGACCCCGTCGGCGTCGAGCAGCACCGCTCGTACCCTCATCGCGTTCAGGCGGGCGGGTTCTCGGCCCAGTAGCGGGTGACGAACCCGGTGATCGACCCGGCCAGCTCGGGACGGCACACCAGCAGATCCGGCAGCAGCACGTCCTCCTGGTTGTAGGCCAGCTCGGCGCCGTCCGCGCGGCTGGTGTGCAGGCCTGCGGCCCGGGCCACGGCGACCGGCGCCGCGGAGTCCCACTCGTACTGGCCACCGGCGTGCACGTAGGCGTCGGTGACGTCGCGGACCACCGAGATCACCTTCGCCCCGGCCGAGCCCATCGGCACCAGGTCGGCCCCGATCTCCTCGGCGAGTGCGGCCACGAACTCCGGTGGCCGGGTGCGGCTGACCGCGATCCGGGGGCGCGGGGTGCTCGACGCGGGGACGACCGGTGGCCGGCCGGTGCTGAACGTGGTGCCGAGACCCGGCTGGGCCACTGCGCCGGCGACCAGGTCGCCGTCCTGCCACAGCGCGACGTGCACCGCCCAGTCGTCGCGGGGCGGCTCGGAGAACTCACGGGTGCCGTCGAGCGGGTCGATGATCCAGACCCGCTGCGCGGACAGCCGTGCGGTGTTCGCGATGCTGGCCGCGCTCTCCTCGCTGAGCACGACGTCGTCGGGCCGGTGCTCGGCGAGCAGGTGCATCAGGAACTCGTGCGCGGCGAGGTCGCCGGCGTCCTTGAGCTCCTTGCCCTCCAGGCCCTGGGCCCGGACCTGGACCAGCAGGGTCCCGGCGACGGTGGCGGCCCAGTCGGCGAGCAGGTGGTCGTCGTCGGTGACGCCGGCGGGCGGCGTTCCCGGGTCGAAGTCGGCGGTGCGGTTGCTCTGGGTCACGGGGTCAACCCTCTCACGGGGTGCGGGGACGGATGTCAGCTGTTGAACCGGCTCTGGGTCTTCTCCAGGCCCTCGGTGACCAGACACTCGACGGCGTCCGCGGCGGTGTCCACCTGGAACGGCAGCTGTTTGCGTTCGGCAGCGGAGTAGTCGGAGAGCACGAAGTCGGCCGGCGACTGGCGCCCGGGCGGACGACCGATGCCCACCCGGACCCGGTAGAAGTCTCCGGAGTCCAGCGACTTGCGCATCGAGCGCAGCCCGTTGTGGCCGTTGTCGCCGCCGCCGAGCTTTACCCGCAGCGTGTCGAACGGGATGTCGAGCTCGTCGTGGATCGCGATGATCCGCTCGACCGGCACCTTGTAGAACTTCGCCAGCGCCGCGACCGGGCCGCCGGACTCGTTCATGTAGCACCGGCCCCGAGCCAGCACGACCCGCTCACCGCCGATGCCGCCGGACAGGCCACCGAGCCGGCCTTCGACGACGTCGGCCCGACCGGTCTTGTGGGCCCGGAACGAGCCGCCGGTGCGGGACGCGAGCTCGTCGGTGACCAGGTAGCCGATGTTGTGCCGGTTCCCGGCATAGGAAGGGCCGGGGTTCCCGAGCCCGACGACCAACCACACGTCGCCACTCACGGAACTCCCGGCCCTCTCTCCACGAAGCAAGCGCGCCCACATGGGGCTCAGCCTAGAAGGCCGGTCACGCGTTGTCGGACTCCTCGGCGGCCTCGGCGGCCTCCGCGTCACCCGTCTCGACCGCCTCGCCGGCGGTCTCCTCCACGTGCTCGGCCTTCTCGATGCCGACCTCGGCCTCCGCCTCGGCGAGCTCCTCGTCGAGCTGCTCGGCGGTCGGCGCGTTGGTGACGTTGACGATCATCAGGTCCTCGTCGTCCTGCAGCACCGAACCGCTCGGCAGGGCGAGGTCCCGGGCGTGGAACTGGGTGCCCACCTCCGCACCCGCGAGGTCGAGCTCGACCGACTCGGGGATGTGGGTGGCCTCGGCCTCGAGAGAGATGTAGGAGTGCTCGGTCACCACGAGGGTGTCCGGGCCGGCCTCACCGACGACGATGATCGGGACGTTGACGGTGACCTTCTCGCCCTTCTTCACCACGAGCAGGTCGACGTGCTCGATGAAGCCCTTGATCGGGTCGCGCTGGACCTGCTTGGGCAGCGCGAGCTGCGAGCTGCCCTCGACGTCGATCGTCAGCAGCGCGTTCGAGTTCTTCAGCGCGAGCATGATGTCGTGGCCGGGAAGCGTGATGTGGATCGGGTCGGTGCCGTGACCGTAGAGGACCGCGGGCACCTTGTCGGCACGGCGGATGCGACGAGCCGCGCCCTTGCCGAACTCGGTGCGGGACTCGGCCTGGATCTTGACCTCAGACATCGGGGGGAATCTCTCTTTCGACTATCTACAACCGTGCGACTACGAGACTGTGGCTGCTCGGGATGAGAAGGAGCTCCGCGGCCGTGTCATCAGCAGGCGGGCGCAGCCCACGCCAGAATGCTGGGCCGAACCACCGCGTCGATCACGGAGCGAGACTGTCTCCCTCGCCGAGGCAACTGCACAATCCTAGCGAGGGTGTCCGGCAGAAGCGAATCCGCGCGGCTCAGGCGTGACCGTCGAAGAGGCTGGTCACCGAGCCGTCCTCGAACACCTCGCGGATGGCCCGGCTGACCAGCGGCGAGATGGACAGGCAGGTCAGCTTGTCGAACCGCCGCTCGGCCGGGATCGGCAGCGTGTTGGTGACGATCACCTCGGTGGCCGGGCAGTTCTTGAGCCGGTCCACCGCCGGGTCGGACAGGATCGCGTGCGTCGCCGCGATCACCACGCCCGCGGCACCGTCGTTCATCAGTGCCTCGGCGGCCTTCACGATCGTGCCGCCGGTGTCGATCATGTCGTCGACGAGCACGCAGACCCGGCCGGTGACCTCACCGACCACGCGGTTGGCCACCGACTCGTTCGGCCGGTCGATGTCGCGGGTCTTGTGGATGAACGCCAGCGGGGCGCCGGCGAGCCGCTTCGACCACTGCTCGGCGACCTTGATCCGGCCGGCGTCGGGCGAGACCACCGCGAGCTGCTCGTGGCCGTACTTCTCCTTGACGTACTCCGACAGGATCGGCAGCGCCATCAGGTGGTCGACCGGTCCGTCGAAGAAACCCTGGATCTGCGAGGTGTGCAGGTCCACGCAGATCAGCCGGTCCGCGCCCGCGGTCTTGAACATGTCGGCCATCAGCCGGGCCGAGATCGGCTCGCGACCCCGGTGCTTCTTGTCCTGGCGGGCGTAGCCGTAGAACGGCATCACCACCGTGATCCGCTTGGCCGAGGCGCGCTTGAGCGCGTCGACCATGATCAGGTGCTCCATGATCCACTCGTTGACCGGAGCGGTGTGGCTCTGGATCACGAACGCGTCGGACCCTCGGACCGACTCCTCGTAGCGGATGTAGATCTCGCTGTTGGCGAACTCGTAGGCCGAGGTCGGCACCAGCCCGGTGCCGAGCTGGGCGGCGATCTCCTCGGCGAGCTCGGGGTGCGCCCTGCCGCTGAAGACCATCAGGTTCTTCTCGGTGGTCTTCTTCAATCCGCTCACGCCTGGGTCTCCTCAGTTGCCGCCCGTCGGCCTGTCTCGATTGTCGCACCTTCGACAGGGTGCTCCGTCAACGCCGCCTCGGCAGCCGCCGCGGCCGGCGTACCTCCGCGCTTGCGCAGCACCCACCCCTCGATGTGCCGCTGCGGGCCGGTGGACACGGCCAAGGCGCCGGGCGGGACGTCGCGGCGGACCACGGTCCCGCCGCCGGTCACCGCACCGTCGCCGATCTCGACGGGCGCGACGAAGGTGTTGTTCGACCCGGTCTTCGCGTGCCGGCCGATCGTGGTGCGGTGCTTGTTCACCCCGTCGTAGTTGGCGAAGATCGTGCCGGCGCCGATGTTGGTGCCCTCGCCGATCTCCGCGTCGCCGACGTAGGACAGGTGCGGCACCTTCGCCCCGTCGGCGATCTGCGCGTTCTTGGTCTCCACGAACGTGCCGATCTTGCCGCCGGCGCCGAGCACCGTCCCGGGACGCAGGTAGGCGAACGGGCCGACGGTGGCGTCCTCGCCGACGTGCGCCTGCGACCCGTGGGTGCGTACGACGGACGCGCGGGCTCCGACCGCGACGTCGGTGAGCGTGCTGTCCGGGCCCACAACGGCGTCCTCGGCGACCGTCGTGCTCCCGTGCAGCTGTACGCCGGGCTTGAGCACCACGTCGCGGGCCAGCTCGACGGTGACATCGACCCAGGTCGTGGCCGGGTCCACGACGGTCACCCCGTCGCGCATCCACCGGGTGAGCACCCGCCGGTTCAGCTCAGCGGCCAGGCCGGCCAGCTGGGCCCGGTCGTTGGCGCCCTCGGTCTGCACCACGTCGTCGATCCGGTGCGCGCCCACCGCGCGGCCGTCCTCGTGGGCGATGCCGACCACGTCGGTGAGGTAGTACTCGCCCTTGGCGTTGTCGTTGCGGATCCGGGTCAGCGCGTCGGCGAGGAAGTCGCCGTCGAAGGCGAAGATCCCGCTGTTGATCTCGCGCACCGCGGCCTGGCCGGAAGTGGCGTCCTTCTCCTCGACGATCGCGGTCACGTTGCCCGCGTCGTCGCGCAGGATCCGGCCGTAGCCGAACGGGTCGTCCACCTCGCCGGTCAGGACGGTGATCGCGTGCCCGGACCGGTCGTGGTCGGCGACCAGGCCGGCCAGCGTCCCGCCCTCCAGCAACGGGGTGTCGCCGGCCATCACGACGACCGTGCCGGAGGTGGACCCAGTCACCTCGCGCAGTGCGTCGACCGCGACCCGGACCGCGTGCCCGGTGCCGTCCTGAGTCTCCTGGACCGCGAGCAGCGCGTCGGGTTCGTACTCGAGGATGTGCGGGCCGACCTGCTCGCGGCCGTTGCCGACGACGGCCACGATCCGGTCCGGGCGCACGGCCTGCGCCGCGGTCACCACGTGGCCGATCATGCTGCGGCCGCACAGCGGATGCAGCACCTTCATCAGCTTGGACTTCATCCGGGTCCCGCTGCCCGCTGCGAGGAGGATCACTGCTGCCGGCGCCGGGGCGCCTGTGGTCTCCGGTTCGGTCACCCTCAGTACTCCCCATGCTGGCCGGTCGAACATCTCGCTCCCCGGGTAGGAGTCGAACCTACGTCGCTTTGTCCGCATTCAAAGTGCGGCGGGCCCTGCCGACAGACCAACCGGGGATCAATGGGGCACCAGCGTACGCAATCGGCATCGGGTCCCCCGAATCCAGGAATAGAACCGGCTCCTCGGGGGCACTTCTCACCCCGAGACCGACCGGTCCCGGAGCGCACGCCTGGTCTGGTTACGGTGCCGTAGGTTACGGTTGCGTAGGTACCCGTGACCACGGCGGGTCGACCGACACACACCCCCTGCGAGGAACTTGATGGCTTCAACCACAGCGACCGAGACCCGGTCGACCGACCTGGGCGAGACCAGTGCTACCTGGGGCGGCGACATCCAGTCCCGCAAGGAACAGGTCGCTCTGGCGCTGTTCATCATCGTGCCGTTCCTGGCCGTCGCGGCCGCGGTCCCGCTGGCCTGGGGTGGCTGGCTCGGCTGGTCCGACGTACTGATCATGGTGGTGATGTACTGGGTCTCCGGCCACGGCGTCACCGTCGGGTTCCACCGGCTGTTCACGCACAAGTCGTTCAAGCCGAACCGCGCCGTGAAGATCGCCCTCGCGGTCGCCGGCTCGCTCGCCATCCAGGGCCCGGTGATCCGCTGGGTCGCCGACCACCGCAAGCACCACAAGTTCTCCGACCGCGACGGCGACCCGCACTCGCCGTGGCGCTACGGCACCGACATCAAGGCGCTGGCCAAGGGTCTCTGGCACGCGCACATGATGTGGCTGTTCAACCCGGAGCAGACCCCGCAGCGCAAGTACGCCCCCGACCTGATGAAGGACCCCGACCTGGTCCGGATCTCCCGGCAGTTCCCGCTGTGGGTCGCGGTCTCCCTGGCCACCCCGCTGATCGCCGGCGGCCTGATCACCTGGTCCTGGCAGGGCGCGCTGACCGGCTTTTTCTGGGGCTCCCTGGTCCGGGTCAGCCTGCTGCACCACGTGACCTGGTCGATCAACTCGATCTGCCACACCATCGGCGAGCGCCCGTTCGTCTCCCGCGACAAGTCCGCGAACGTGTGGTGGCTGGCCATCCCGTCGATGGGTGAGTCGTGGCACAACCTCCACCACGCCGACCCCACCTGCGCCCGGCACGGCGTGCTCAAGGGTCAGCTCGACACCTCCGCCCGGGTGATCTGGGCGATGGAGAAGTTCGGCTGGATCGACGACGTGCGGTGGCCGGTCAAGGAGCGGATCGACGGCAAGCTCGTCAAGAACGCGAAGAACCACGCCGCAGCTGCCGCGTGACCACGCCAGCCGCCGATCCGTCCGACCCGGCTGCCCCCAACCATCGGCGGACCCGCGCCCGGATGACCAGCGCCGAACGCCGCGAGCAGCTGATCGAGATCGCGCGTGGCCTGTTCGCCGAGCGCGGCTTCGACGGTGCCTCGGTGGAGGAGATCGCCGCCCGTGCGGAGGTCTCCAAGCCGGTCGTCTACGAGCACTTCGGGGGCAAGGAGGGCCTCTATGCGGTCGTGGTCGACCGGGAGGTCCGCCAGCTGCTCGAGATGATGCGCACCGCGCTGACCTCCGGCCACCCTCGCGAGCTGCTCGAGCAGGCGGCGCTGGCGCTGCTCGACTACATCGAGCAGTCCTCCGACGGGTTCCGGATCCTGGTCCGCGACAGCCCGCTCGGTTCCTCGAGCGGCTCGTTCGTCTCGATCATCAGCGACGTGGCGACCCGGGTGGAGCACATCCTGGCCGCCGAGTTCAAGGTCCGTGGCTACGACGCCAAGGCGGCGCCGATGTATGCGCAGATGCTGGTCGGGATGGTCGGTACGACGGGCCAGTGGTGGCTCGACGCGCGCAAGCCGTCCAAGGACGTGGTCGCCGAGCACCTGGTGAACCTCGCCTGGAACGGCCTCTCCGGCCTGGAGCAGAACCCCACTCTCCGCACCCGGTCCCCCGGCTGATTACCACGGTATGCAGCCGATCTGTCGCTCCCCATGGGGTTCGCGCCATGGGGAGCGGGAGAACGCCATGGGGAGCATGGTGCTTTTGACCCAGCATGGTGCTTCTGACCCTGCAATTGCTCGGTCTCATTGCACCTGAAACGGAGTATTCTCGAGGGTTGAGAACGGTGCACCAGTTCGTTCCCGTGCCGCATACCGGGAGGGTGACAAGCCATGGGAATCTTCGACAAGGCCAAGCACGAAGCACAGAGCGTTGTCGGCAAGGCCAAGCAGGGTGCGGGCCGCACGCGCGGAGACAAGCCGCTCGCGAACGAAGGCAAGCGCGACCAGCACATGTCCCACCTCAAGCGAGCGGGCGATCACGTCAAGGACGCGCTCAGGAAGAAGTGACCCGGCTGCGCCGCGGACAGGCGCTCAGCCAACGCGGGGCAGCTCGAACGCGTTCACGACCCGGGCCGCAACCTCGGCTGCGGGCAGTTCGGTGTTGTCGAGGCGCAGGTATCCCCGGCCCTCGAAAAGCTGTTCCGCCACGGTCGGCGTACTCCCGGTGCTCATCACGCAGTTCGCGTCGAGCTCGAGCAGGTTGCTGCCGCTCCTACTCGTCGCGACGAGCTCCACGAAGTGCATTTGCACCGCCCGCAACTCCACGATCTCGACGTACTCCTGCACCAGCCGCCGCCTGTGACGCTCGTCCTCCAGCGCCCAGACGTAGGTGAACACCAGGCCCGGCAGACCCGCGTCGGGCGCCTCCTCGATGCTGCGAGCGGATGGTTCAGCCGGCGCGCCGGGCC
>DATFGA010000122.1:0-10581 GCA_035249775.1 Nocardioidaceae bacterium
CTCCGCCGCGACCGCGGTCGCCGAAGTGAAGGCCGCTGTGACCCTGGCCCGGGACCAGCGGCGGACCGTGGTGCTGAACCTTCCGCTGCAGGTGCAGGAGGAGCCGGTCCCCGGGGTCACCGCCGACTCCGCTGCCGGGGAGTCGTCACCTTCGCCGCGGGCAGCGGCCGGCGCCGACCTCGACCGGCTCGTGGAGGCGTTGCACACCGCTCGCCGGCCGGTGTTCGTGGCCGGCCGTGGCTCGCGCGGTCCGGGCTGTCGCGAAGCCCTGGAGCGGCTCGGCGACGCCTGTGGTGCGCTGCTGGCCACCTCCGCGGTCGCAAAGGGCCTGTTCCACGGGAACGAGTGGTCGCTGGACGTGTCCGGTGGCTTCTCCTCCCCCGCTGCCGCGCGGCTGATCCGCGACGCCGACCTGATCGTGGGCTGGGGCTGCGCGCTGAACATGTGGACGATGCGGCACGGCCGCCTGATCGGCGAGCACGCGACGGTGCTCCAGGTCGACGACGAGCGCGACGCCATCGGTGCCCATCGCGAGGGTGCCGTCGGTGTCGTTGGTGATGTCCGCGAGACGGCGGCCGCTGCCCTGGCCGCGATGGCCGGCCCGGCCGGTTCCGGCTACCGGAGCGAGGAGGTCCGGCGGCAGCTGGAGACCGAGCTGCGCTGGCGCGACGTACCGTTCGAGGACACCAGCACGGGCGACCGGATCGACCCGCGGGCGCTGAGCATCGCACTCGACGACCTGCTGCCGGCCGAGCGGGTGGTCGCGGTGGACTCGGGAAACTTCATGGGCTACCCGAGCATGTACCTCTCGGTGCCCGACGAGCGCGGGTTCTGCTTCACCCAGGCCTTCCAGTCCATCGGTCTCGGCCTGGCCACCGCGATCGGGGCGGCGCTCGCGCAGCCGGACCGGCTACCGGTGGCGGCCCTGGGTGACGGCGGCGCACTGATGAGCGTGGCGGAGCTCGAGACGGTGGTCCGGCTCGGGTTGCCGATGGTGGTGGTGGTCTACGACGACGAGGCGTACGGCGCTGAGGTGCACCACTTCGCCCCCGGCGGCCACGACCTCGGCACGGTCGAGTTCCCACCCACCGACATCGCCGGCATCGCCGCGGGGTTCGGCTTCGAGTCGTTGACGGTGCGGACGCTTGCGGACCTGGAGCCGGTGACCGCCTGGGTCGCCGGCGACCGGTCGCGGCCGCTGCTGGTCGACGCCAAGATCGTCAGCGCCCCGTCGTGGTGGCTCGAGGAGGCCTTCCGCGGTCACTGACCCAGCCGGGAGGCACGTACGAGCAGGCGGGGTCGGAGGCGAACGGGTCCCCGGTGACCGCGAACGCGCGTCCACGTTGCCCGCCGCAGACCGTGCGGAACTCACACGCGCCGCACTTGCCGGTCAACCGGTCCGGGTCGCGTAGGGCCCGGAACAGCTCGTGGTTGCGGTACACGTCGACCACGTCATCGGTGCGGACGTTGCCGGCCGTGATCGGCAGGAAGCCGGACGGCATGATCTCGCCGAGGTGCGAGACGAACAGGAAGCCCCGGCCGTCATTGACGCCCTGCGCCGGCCGGGTGAGCCCGTCGTGGAAGGCGAAGCCGGCACCCGCGACGTCGCCGTCACCGCTGTGCTGGAGGGCGACCCGGCGATACATCGGGGCGGCGGTGGCCTTGATGTCGAAGTCGCCGGCCAGTGCCAGCTCGTGCAGCCACTCGAAGACCCGCTCGTGCTGGTCGGGCGTGATCATGCTCAGCTCCTGCCCGCGTCCCATCGGGACCAGGAAGAACACGCTCCACTGGACCGCACCGACCTCCTTGACGAACCGCACCATGTCCGGCAGCAGCTCGAGGTTGTGGGTGGTCACCGTGGTGTTGATCTGGGTGCTCAGACCGATCGACTGCGCGTTGCGCAGGATCGCCATGGTTCGCGCCCAGGAGCCGTTCACCTTGCGGAAGTCGTCGTGCACCTGTGGCGTCGGCGCATCGAGGCTCAACGCGATCCGACGTACGCCTGCCTCCTGGGCTCGCCGCAACCGGGCAACCGTGGGAAGGGCGGTGGCCGTCGGGGTCAGCGAGCAGCGCAGGCCGGCCGAGTCGGCGTACTCGATCAGGTCGAACAGGTCGCGGCGCATCATCGGGTCGCCGCCGGTGAAGACCAGGATCGGGGACCCGAACTCGGTGAACCGGTCGATCAGCGCGAACCCCTCCTCGGTGGTCAGCTCACCGGGGTTGCGGCGGTGCTGGGCATCGGCGCGGCAGTGCACGCAGGAGAACGCGCACGCCCGGGTCACCTCCCACGCGATGGTGAACGGCGCGGAGTCGAAGTCGGTCTGCGCCAGCCAGCTGTCCCGTGCCCGCCGCTCGACCTGGGACCGCTGCCGGACGTCCGAGCCAGCCATGGACACACCTTCCGGGACGAGTGCCTACCGTCCCGAAGCCTGCCGCACGAACCTCCCTCACAGCAGGGACGAAGGTCCCGGGCAGACGTGACCAACACTCCGGTTTATCCACGGATTAACGGGCGCCGATTACGGCTGCTCGGCGATGAACGCGAACTTCCGGACCCGTCCCTGCCCCATCCAGTCGCTCCAGAGCCGATGGGCCGCCAGCAGCTCGTCGAACGCGCGGCGGCCGATCTGGCCGGCGATGGCGGACTCGTCGGCTACGAACGCCCCGACCAGCGAGTCGACCATGGTCCGGTGCGACTGCGTGCACTCGTCCTGCCAGCGGACCCGCAGCCCGACCCGCTCCAGGCAGTCGAGCATCTCCGTCAGGGGGATGAGCCACACCGTGTCCGCGTCGGGCATCCGTGCGCGTTCCGCCTCCGTCAGCGGCTGCCCCTCCTCCAGGGTGAACGCGAAGCGTCCGCCACTGCGCAGCGCGGACGCGATCTGGTGCAGGAGTGGCTCCTTGTCAGGAAAGGCGAGCAAGGTCTCCAGGAGGAGGACCACGTCGAAGGGGCCGTCCGGAACGGGTGGAACCCGCGACACCTCGAAGCGACAGGCCAGGCCGTTGGCGCGCTCTTGTGCGAGGTCGATCGCGCTGGTGCTGGCGTCCACGCCCAGGTAGGTGCACCCGAGCTCGCGGGTGATGAACCGTCCGGGTCCGGCCACTCCGCAGCACAGGTCCAGCACGGAGACGCCGGGACCGATGCCGGCCTTGGCGGCCAGCGACAGGATCTCGCTGCCACGCATGAAGCTTTCCTGACCGACGAACTCACCCCGGGCGTACGCCGACCGGCGGGCACGTTCCAGGGCACCGTCGAACCGGGCGCGCTCGTCCTGGTTCACGGGACCACCGGCGCGCCCCGGCTGTAGGCCGCGAGAAAGCGGTCCCGGAAGGCATCCATCCGCCAGACCGGGGCCTCCGGGGCGGGCCGCAGGCCGTCCTGCCAGCCCCACCCGGAGATCCGGTCCAGGACCGTCGGGTCGTGCGCGATGACCGAGATCGGGACGTCGCGGCTCGCCCCGTGACCGCTCACCACGGTGGCCGGCTGGTGGTCACCGACCACGATCAGCACCAGGTCGTCGTCGCCGTACTCCTCCACGAACGAGATCAGTGTGCTGAGGCAGTAGGCGATCGACTTGATGTACTCGGGTTCCACGTCCTCGGGGTGGCGCCACAGCTCCGTCGCGGACTGGGCGTCCTCGCGGACCTCGTCGAAGACCGAGCCGTCGCCGAGCCGGTCCCAGTCGACCATCTCGGGCAGCGGCGCCCACGGCGCGTGGCTGGAGGCGAGCTCGATCTGCGCCATCACCGGAGTGTGGTGGCGGTCCGCGAGCTCGAGCCGCTGGAAGGCCGACAGCGCGTACTGGTCCGGCATCAGCGAGAAACCGAACCTCGGTCCGTGGTAGTCGATGGCGTCCCGGTCGTAGATCGTGTCGAAGTCGTAGAACGCCCGTCCCTCCGGCCACTCCTCACGGTTCGCGGGCATCATCGCGACGGTTCGCCAGCCGGCGCGCTTGAACAGCCGGCTCAGGGACACCCGGTTGCCCTCGAGCAGCCGGTCGTAGCGACCCTGGTCGGAGACCCACAGGCCGGTCTGCAGGGTGGAGTGCGCCAGCCAGCTGAGGCCGCCGAACGTCGGCGAGGTGAGGAAGGCGCTCTGCGAGGAGTAGCCGGCCGCCCGAAGCCGGGTGGTGCCGTCGTCGAGCAGGTGCTGGATCTGTGGCGAGGACGGGGAGCCTTCGATCGCGATCCGGCCGTAGCTCTCGACGAAGGCGATCAGCACGTCCTTGCCGCGCAGCCCGGTCAACAGCTTGACGTCCGTGGTGTCGTGGAACCGGTCGGTCGCGGCCGCCTCGTCGAACTCCTGCCGGTCCTGTACGGCGGCTGTCATCGCGCGCACCTGTTCCACGGCAAGGCCCCCCGCGTTCGCCGAGGCGATCGGCTCACCGCCCTGGGTCTGCAGGCCGAACGCCGCGCAGGTGACCCAGATGACCGCTAGTGCCATGAGGGTTCGGAGCGACCGGGTGCGATGGCGGGCGACGAGTGCGGCGAGCCGCCCGAGCGACAGCGGCATGAAGACGAGGATTGCCAGCGCGAGAACAACGGCGGTGGCCAGCACGATGTCGCCGGCGACCGGGCCGATGGCGTCCCGGACCAGGACCCGGACGGGGCTGAAGTAGCTACGGTCGGTCACCAGGTTGAACGGCCGGTCGAGCGCCGCGAAGAACCCCATGTCGAGGACCTTCAGCAGGGCCACCAGGCCGAGCAGCAGGCCGACCAGCAGGGTCATGGCTCGCCTCGCCAGGGCGGGAAGGACCAGGGCGAGCCCGGCCACGACCAGGCCCTCGACCGGGATCCGGAAGAACGCGCCGGGTGTCACCTTCTGGGCCTGGTCCGGAACGACGAGCGCGAACCACACCAGGAGAAGCGCCAGCCCGTTGAGCACGACACCTGCGACGGCGCGCCCGCGCGGCCCGATGCGCGGGGTGCGCTCGGAGCGCTCTGCCTGCTCAACCTGCTCGGCGCGCTCGTTGCTTCCGACGCGCTCGAGGTCCCGGTGGCGCCACGACCACCACACGTCCCGCCCGAACGACTCGACCAGCAGCGCGAGCGCCACGACCAGGAGCGCCGTCATCAACGCGTGTGGCACGACGTCGGCCGCCGCGACGGTCAGCACGATGCCCTGGGTCGCGGCGACCACCTTGCGCCAGTAGCGCGGGGGCAGCTTCCGGCGCAGCCAGGGCATTCCCCACCCGGCGGCGGCGAAGGCGTAGCGCATCGCGCCGATGGCGAGCACCCAGCCGCCGGCCGAACCGGCGACGTACACGCTGAGGACCAGGATCAGGAACGCGTCGACCTCACCGTCGAACCGCGCCCCGAACGCCGAGGTGGTGCGCGTCCGCCTCGCCACCCAACCGTCGACCGCGTCGAGCACGAGCCCGGCAGCAGCGAGCGTCACCAGCGCTGTCACGGCCGCCTGTCCGAGGAACGAGTCCGCGACCAGGGCCGCCACAGCACACGCGAGCGTGGCTCGGATGAGCGTCACCAGGTCGGCCGGCCCGAAGGTATCCGTGCCTGTCCTCACCATTCCGCGATCGACCGAGGCGACCATGACGACTCCGCAGACGATTCCGACGAGCCAGCCGAAACCGGTCAACCCGACGGTCGTTGCGAGCGCGGCGAGGAGCGCCACCTGCGCGACAAGGCCAACCGCCAGGCCGCTTCGAAGCGTCACCACCGCGCCTCCCGATTTCATGGGTACAGCATTTGTACGAACGTCGCTAGTGTTCGGTTCACGAAGGCGGGGTGAGCCTGTGCGGACCGAGGCGTTGGCGTTCTGGGTGCGGGAGCCGGGTGCCGGCGAGATCCGACCGGTCCTCCTGCCCGAACCCGGCCCGGGCGATGTCGCGATCCGCACCCTGCGCTCCGGGATCAGCCGGGGCACCGAGACGCTGGTGTTCCAGGGTCGCGTCCCCGAGAACCAGCACGCCTCGATGCGCGCGCCCTTCCAGGAGGGCGACTTCCCGGGGCCGGTGAAGTACGGCTACCTCAATGTCGGTGTCGTCGAGGACGGCCCGTCGAGCCTGCGTGGTCGCACGGTCTTCTGCCTCTACCCGCACCAGACCGCCTTCGTGGTGCCGGCCGGGGCCGTTGTCCCGGTGCCCGACGGTGTGCCTCCGGAGCGAGCGGTCCTTGCCGGGACCGTGGAGACCGCCGTGAACGCCCTGTGGGACGCCGCACCACTCGTCGGTGACCGGGTCACCGTGGTCGGCGCTGGCATGGTCGGCTGCTGCGTCACGCGCCTCCTCACCAGATTCCCGGGCGTCGAGGTGACGGTCATCGACACGGATGCCGCGAAGGCCGACGTGGCGTCGAGGCTGGGGGCTGAGTTCGCCCTTCCCGGCGAGGCCGCAGGGGGCCGCGATCTCGTCGTACACACCAGTGCCACCTCCGACGGTCTGCAGCTGTCGCTGGAGCTGCTGACCCAGGAAGGTGTTGTCCTCGACCTGTCGTGGTACGGCGACACCGAGGTTCACCTGTCCCTCGGCGGCGCGTTCCACTCCGGGCGGCTGGCGGTCCGGGCCAGCCAGGTCGGGACGGTCTCGCCCGCCCGGCGAGGCAGCCGCTCCCCCGCCGACCGGCTGGCCCTCGCCCTGGAGCTCCTGCGCGATCCCGGCTTCGACGCGCTGATCACCGGCGTCTCCGCCTTCGAGGAGCTGCCCGACGTGATGCCGCGGCTGGCCGACGGGAAGCTTCCGGCGCTCTGCCACACGATCAGCTACGGCGAGGGGTGAACCGGTGTTCAGCGTGACCGTCCGCGACCACATGATGATCGCCCACATCTTCCGCGGCGAGGTGTTCGGGCCCGCGCAACAGCTGCACGGTGTGACGTACGTCGTGGACGCGACCTTCAAGCGCCCGTCCCTCGACGACGACAACATCGTGGTCGACATCGGCCGGGCCACCGAGGAGCTGCGCGCGGTGCTGGCCGAGCTGAGCTACCGCAACCTCGACGACGAGCCCGACTTCGCCGGCGTCAACACCTCCACCGAGGCACTTGCCGCGGTGGTCGCCGACCGGCTCGCCGAACGGATCCAGGCCGGCGCCCTCGGCGACGGCGCCCGGGAGCTGGCCGGCCTCGCGGTCACCCTGCACGAGTCGCACGTCGCCTGGGCCACGTATGAGCGGCCGCTGTGAGCGTCGTGCACTTCGTCGTGCCCGAGGGCGTCGACGATCCGGAGCGGCCGAGCGGCGGCAACTTCTACGACCGCCGGCTCAGCCGGTCCTTGGGGGCCATCGGCTGGGCGGTGCACGAGCACGCGGTCGCAGGCTCGTGGCCGGTGCCGACTTCTACCGACCGCGCCACCCTCGGGGCGGTCGTGGCTGGTATCCCCGACGGCGCGGTGGTCCTGCTCGACGGGCTGGTCGCCTCGGCGGCACCGGAGGTGCTCGGGCCTGAGGCCGACCGCCTGCGCCTGGTGGTGCTGGTGCACATGCCGCTCGGTGAAGGTCCCGTCGCCGACGAGGTCGCGGCGGTGCGCGCTCGGGAGGACGCGGTGCTCTCGGCCGCGGTCGCGGTCGTGACGACCAGCGAGTGGACACGGGGGCGGCTGCTCGACCGGCACTCGGTTGCGGCGGATCGGGTCCACGTCGCGGAGCCAGGCGTGGACCCCGCGGACCTCGCGCCGGGTACGGCGAGCGGGGGTGAGCTGTTGTGCGTCGCAGCGGTCTCGCCGCACAAGGGGCATGACGTGCTGTTCGACGCGCTGGCGAGGATCCGGCACCTGCCGTGGCGCTGCACGTGCGTGGGCAGTCTGGATCGCGATCCGGAGTTCGTCGCCCGGATGCGGCGCGCCGTGCAGGAGCACCGGATCGACGACCGGGTGCGGTTCACCGGGCCGTTGACGGGTGAGCGGCTTTACGCCGCATACGGCGACGCCGACGTGTTCGTGCTGGCCTCACGCGGGGAGACCTACGGGATGGTGGTCACCGAGGCGCTGGCTCGCGGGCTGCCGGTGATCGCCACGGCGGTAGGTGGGGTTCCGCTGGCCCTGGGTCACGGCTCCGACGGCAGCCCGCCCGGCCTGCTGGTGCCTCCCGACGAACCGGCGGCACTTGCCGAGGCGCTGTGCGCCTGGCTGGGCGATGCCGAACTGCGGCGGCGGCTGCGAGATGCGGCCGAGCAGCGTCGCGCCTCATTGACCGGCTGGTCGGCGACCGCGGAGCAGGTCTCGCGCGTCCTCACGGAGGCGGTATGACGACGGGGGAGGTCCGTGCCAGCGCGGAGTGGCTGGCCTTGCGGGAGCCGGCAGACGCGGCAGCCCGGTCGCGTGAGCTTACGGAGCAGCTTCGTTCGTCGCTGCCCACCGGCGGCGTGATGACCATTCATGACTTCGGTTGCGGCACCGGTTCGATGGCGCGCTGGCTCGCCCCGCAGCTGCCCGGACCTCAGCACTGGGTGATGCACGACCGGGACGCCGAGCTGCTCTCCCTCGCCGACGGGCTCTTACCGGCAGCGGCTGCCGACGGCTCACCGGTCACGGTCGAGACCCGCCAGCGCGACATCACCGAGCCGGACGCCGGCGAGCTGGCCGGTGCCACGCTGATCACCGCCTCCGCGCTGCTGGACATGATGACTGCGGAGGAGCTCGAGCGACTGGTCGCCACGTGTGCCGCGGCGGATTGCCCGGTTCTGATCACCCTCAGTGTCACCGGTCGCGTCGATCTCGTCCCAGCCGATCCGTTCGACCCACAGATCGCCGATGCGTTCAATGCCCACCAGCGGCGCACCACCGGCGTCCGGACGCTCCTCGGCCCGGACGCGTTCGGTGTCGCTGTCGACAGTCTCACCGAGCTGGGCCTCGATGTCCTGGTTCGACCGAGTCCGTGGCGACTCGGCCCCGGCGAGTCCGCGCTGGCGGTGGAGTGGTTCGACGGCTGGGTGGGTGCGGCCTGCGAACAGCGACCGGAGCTGGTCGATGCCACCGACGCGTACACCCGTCGCCGGTTGGCCGAGGTAGCCGCCGGACAGCTGTCGATCACCGTGCACCACAGCGATCTGCTGGCGGTTCCGAGATGACAGCCCTCGTAGTCGGTGAACCATCGCGCCCCGGCGTCCGTATGTTCCTCCAGGACACGGAACGAAGGGGTCACCGCATGCGCCGCTCGCCAGTGTGGGCCTGGACACGGCTGGCGGTCGGTGCGGGCATCCTCGTCGCGTTGGTCTGGTGGTTAGGGGTGAGCCCGTTCATCGATGCCCTGCACAGCATCGACGCGTGGTCGCTCGCGGCTGCCGCAGGCATCGCCGTGCCGACCACCGTCTGCTGCGCGTGGCGGTGGCGACTCGTGTCCCGCGGCCTCGGCTCCGAGCTGCCGATGGGCGAGGCCGTCGGCGCGTACTACCGGTCCCAGTTCCTGAACACGGTGCTTCCCGGGGGCGTCCTCGGCGACGTGCACCGGGCGGTGCGACGTGGTCGCGACGTGGGCGACGTCGGTCACGGTGTCCGGGCGGTGGTCTGGGAGCGCACCGCCGGCCAGGCTGTCCAGATCGCGTTGACCGTGGTCGTCCTGATGGTGTTCCCGTCCCCCGTGCGTTCGTACATGCCGGCCGTCGTGGGCTCGATCGCCGCAGTCACGTTGGTCGCCGTACTGCTGGGCCGAGCTCTGCCTCGATACGCGCCGACGGCGCTGCTTCGTCTCTCACGTGCTCTGGTCACCGATGTCCGGTCCGGGCTCCTGGCGCGCGGGGCGTGGCCCGGCGTCGCGTTGACCTCCGCCGTGGTGGTGGCCGGTCACACGGCGACCTTCCTCGTCGCCGCACGGACCGCGGGATCGACGGCCTCCATGGTGCAGATGCTGCCGCTGGCGCTGCTCGTGCTGCTGGCCATGGGGATCCCGGCGAACATCGCCGGCTGGGGCCCCCGCGAGGGTGCAGCCGCGTGGGTCTTCGCGGTGGCGGGGCTGGGCGCGGCGCAGGGTGTCGCCACGGCGGTGGTGTACGGCGTGATGGTGCTCGTGGCCACGCTCCCGGGGGCTGTCGTCCTGGTAGCGGCATGGCTCCGGCCGGAACGGCGACGGACCGAGCCTGTGACGAGCGACGGTGGCCGACCGGAGTCCCGCCCGGTGTCACCGGCCACCGTCGCCTTGGAAGGCGTCGCGCGTGGTTGACCGCCCTTACACCTTGCTCAGCTGCGGCATGTCGATCGATGGCTACCTCGACACTGCCACCGAGGGACGGTTGGTGCTCTCCAACGACGCGGACCTCGACCGGGTCGACGCCGTGCGCGCGAGCTGCGACGCGATCCTCGTCGGCGCGGCCACCGTGCGGAACGACAACCCACGGCTGCTGGTCCGCGACAAGGATCGGCGCGACGAGCGGGTTGCTCGCGGGCTTCCGCCGTCGCCGATCAAGGTGACGGTGACCTGTCGGGCGAAGCTGGATGTGTGCGCGAACTTCTTCACGGGCGGAGACGGCGAGAAGCTCGTCTACTGCGAGACCGAGACGGTGGCCGAGGCGCGTGACCGGTTCGGCTCGGAGGCGACGGTGCTCGACGGCGGCGATCCGGTCACCATGCAGGGCCTCAGCGAGGACCTCTACGGCCGCGGGGTGCGACGGCTCATGGTCGAGGGCGGCGGGATGGT
>DATFGA010000123.1:0-10244 GCA_035249775.1 Nocardioidaceae bacterium
GACAGCGACGACGTCGCCAACGCAGCGGGTGACCCGCGCGAACCCGGAAGCTACGACAACGAGATGCTCGAGGCGCACTTCATCGCCGGCGACGGTCGGGTGAACGAGAACATCGGCCTGACCGCGATCCACCACGTGTTCCACTCCGAGCACAACCGGCTGGCCGACGACATCGACGCCCTGATCACCGCTCAGGGCCAGGCGTATGCCGACACGTGGAAGGCATCGAACGCGGAGAGCGGCTGGGGTTACGGTGAGCGGCTGTTCCAGGCGGCACGGTTCGTCACCGAGATGGAGTACCAGCACCTCGTCTTCGAGGAGTTCGCCCGCAAGGTCCAGCCGATGATCAACGCCTTCGGTGAAGGTGGCACCGGCTACGAAACCGTTACCAACGCGGCCATCGCCGGCGAGTTCGCGCACGCGGTCTACCGGTTCGGGCACTCGATGCTCACCGAGACCGTTGCACGCCAGACGGCTGCTGGTGCAGCAAGGGATATCGACCTGCTCGCGGCGTTCCTCAACCCGCCCGCGTTCCAGCAGGGCGGCCTGAGTGCCGACGTGGCTGCTGGTGAGATCTTCCGCGGCATGAGTCGCCAGGTGGGGAACGAGATCGACGAGTTCGTGACGGAGGCGCTGCGCAACAACCTGCTCGGCCTACCTCTGGACCTGCCCGCGATCAACATCGCCCGAGCACGTGACACGGGAGTTCCCCCGCTGAATGTCGTGCGCAAGCGGTTCTACGAGGAGTCGAACAACACCCAGGTCGCGCCGTACACGAGCTGGGCGGACTTCGGCTTCAACCTCAAGCACCGGGAGTCGCTGGTCAACTTCGTGGCGGCCTACGGTCAGCACGAGTCGATCACGAGCGCCACGACGGTCGCCGCGAAGCGAGCGGCTGCGAATGAGCTCGTCCACCCGACGCCTGTTGTGGCGGAGGAGCTGCCCGCCGACGCGACGCCGGAGCAGATCGCGGCTTCCCAGCAGGCAGCTGCCGACGCCACGGCCGCCAAGAACGCGGCAGCGAGTGAGTTCATGTTCTCGACCGGCGCGTGGGAGACCGCGGAGACCGGCGTGAACCTGATCGACCTCTGGGTCGGTGGCCTGGCTGAGAAGCAGATGGTAGGCGGCGGTCTTCTCGGGCCCACGTTCAACTACGTGTTCGAGAAGCAGCTCGAGGACCTGCAGTTCGGTGACCGGTTCTACTACCTGGCCCGCACGCAGGGCCTGAACCTGCTGGTCCAGCTCGAGGGCAACTCCTTCGCCGAGCTGGTCATGCGCAATACCGACGTCGAGGGCCTGCCGGCCGACATCTTCTCCCGGCCGGACCTGGTCTTCAACCTGCCGAACATGGGCGCCCCGGGTGGTCCGATCGTGGACGACCCGATGACGCTCGACAACGACGAGTCGGTCCAGCCGGAGCTTGCCTGGATTCCGGGTGCGGACGGCCCGACCATCCGGTTCAGCGGTCCCGAGCACGTGGTGTTCAACGGGCGGGACGAAGCCCCGACCCCGACGGTGCCCGGCGACCGGATCCAGTCCAGCGAGGGTGACGACACCGTTCGCGGTAACGCCGGCAACGACTGGATGCAGGGTGGTGACGGTGCCGACAACCTCGTCGGTGGCGAGGGCGACGACATCATGAACGACTCCAACGGCGACGACGTCCTCAAGGGCGGACCTGGCAACGACGCCATGTCCTCCGGCCAGGGCTTCGGCGGCGACCTGAACCAGGGTGGTCTCGGCAAGGACTTCATCATCGGCGGCAACGACGTCACGGAGACGTTTGCCGGCGGTGGAGATGACTTCGTCTTCGCCGGTGACGACCTCGACACCGTCTTCGGTGACGAGGGCAACGACTGGATCGAGGGTGGCTTCGGACCGTTCAACCTGCTCCAGGGTGACAGCGGCCAGGCCTTCCAGGACGACCCGAACGGTGGCCACGACGTCATCGACGGCAACGGTGGTGAGCAGGACTACGACGCCGAGGGTGGCGACGACATCATGCTCGCCGGTCCCGGCATCCAGAGGTCCGAGGGCATGCTTGGCTTCGACTGGGTGACCCACAAGGGTGACCCGAGCGCGGCGAACTCCGACATGGAGATCACCGGGCTGCTGCCGCCGAGCCTCAACGACCTTCGCGACCGGTTCGACCTGGTCGAGGCGCTCTCCGGTTGGGACAAGGACGACGTGCTCCGTGGAGACAACCGCACCGCGGCCGAGCTCACCGGCGCCGACGTTGCTCGCCCCGACCAGAACCACAACCTCACCGACGAGGGTGCGGCTCGGGTCCGGGGTCTGGACGCACTGGTCCCGGCCGACGACGCAGCCAGCGACGTTCGGTTCAACGCCGGCAACATCATCCTCGGCGGTGCCGGTAGCGACACCATCGAGGGTCGTGGTGGCAACGACATCCTCGACGGTGACAAGTGGCTCAACGTCCAGCTCACCGCTGACCTCAATGGTGACGGGACTCGCGAGAGCTACGAGAGTGTCCGGGACCTGCAGAACGCAGTGTTCGCCGGAGACCTCAACCCGGGCACCATCGAGATCGACCGCTTCATCGCAGACCCGGTCGAGGGCACGACGACTCCGGTGGACATCGCAGTGTTCTCCGGCGCGGTCGACGAGTACACCGTGACCCAGAATGTCGACGGGGCCTACACCGTCTCGCACGGCGACGGAACGGGTGTCGACGGCGTGGACACGCTCCGCAACATCGAGCAGGTCCAGTTCGGGGCTGCCGCCCCGGTCGCCATCAACACGCTGGTCAGCAACACGGCCGGCGGGGCGGTTGCCAGTCTGACCGCCGACCTGCTCAGCGTTGACACCGCAGGAATCACTGACGCTGACGGGCCCACCCCGCTGGTGTTCAGCTTCCAGTGGGAGGAGAGCCACGAGGGTGGTGCCTTCGGCCCTGTCGCGGGTGCGACGGAGTCGACGCTTGCGGTCGACGCTGACCTGCGCGGCTCCCTGGTCCGGGTCGTGGTGTCCTACACCGATGGCACGGGCAGGGTCGAGAGGGTCATCTCCAATGTGGTGGAGGTGCCAACAGCCGCTCCGGGTGCTCCGACCAACGTCAGCGCCGCCGCTCGTGCGGGTGGAGCAACGGTGACGTGGACGGCACCCGCGGATGACGGTGGCAGTCCGATCACCGGCTACAAGATCCAGGCGGTCAACCCGTCTGACGGTGCCGCAGTCGGTGCTCCGGTCGTCGTTGCCGGAACGGTCACGTCGGGAGACGTCACGGGCCTGGCAAACGACGGAACGCAGTACGCGTTCAAGGTCATGGCGACCAACGCGGCGGGTGACGGGGCTCCTTCTGAGCAGTCCAACACCGTGACGCCGGCCGGCGCTGCGACACCTCCGGGTGCGCCGACCATCGGGACGGCAGTCGCCGGCCCGAGGCAGGCGACGGTGAACTGGACTGCTCCTGCCAGCAACGGTGGCAGCGAGATCAGTCAGTACGAGGTGCGTGTCATCGACAACCGCGGTCGCCAGGTCGGAGGTCTGCGCAGCGCAGCGGGCACGGCCACGAGTCTGGTGGTCACCGGTCTGAACGAGGGCAAGGCGTACCGGTTCCAGGTCCGCGCTCGCAATGCGAGCGGCCTGAGCGCGTACTCGGCGGACTCGAACCAGGTGACCCCGACCCGTGCGCCGAGAGGAGGGGACCGCCCACGCAACCGCAACCGATGACCCTCACGGTTCTCCCCTAGAAAGGTCCGGGCCGCGGGCACTCCACCTGCGGCCCGGATCGGGAGACAACAACTGAATACGAAGCGCAACAACGGGCGGTGGTCGTGTCGAGAGACACGGCCACCGCTTCTGTGGGTCAGGCCAGCGAGTCGATCCAGGCGTCGTGCAGGTCGGAGAACCGACCCTCCCCGCCCTCGATCAGATCCTGCGGTGCGCCGTCCTCGACGATCCGGCCGTGCTCGAGAACCAACACCCTGTCAGCGATCTCCACGGTCGACAGCCGGTGCGCGATGATCAGCGCGGTCCGGTCCGCGAGGATCGTGCGCAGCGCGCGCTGCACCAGCCGCTCGGAGGGTACGTCGAGCGAGGACGTGGCCTCGTCGAGGATCAGCACATCAGGATCGGCCAGGAACGCCCGGGCGAACGCCACCAGCTGGCGTTGGCCAGCGGAGAGCCGGCCGCCCCGGTTCGCGACGTCGGTGTCGTAGCCCTCTGGCAGCGCCGCGATGAACTCGTGCGCCCCGATCGCCTTCGCCGCGCCGACCACGTCGTCAATCGACGCATCGGGCCGGCCGAACCGGATGTTGTCGGCCACGGTTCCGCCGAACAGGTAGTTCTCCTGGGTCACCATCACGATCGAGCTCCGCAGCGTCGGCTCGTCCAGCTCCCGCAGGTTGACCCCGTCGAGCAGTACCCGCCCGGACACCGGGTCGTAGAAGCGGGAGACCAGCTTGGCGATCGTGGTCTTACCGGCCCCCGTGGTGCCGACCAGGGCGATCGTCTGCCCGGCCGGGACGGTCAGGTCGAGGTCCGGAAGGACGGGGACCCCTTCGACGTACTCGAACCGGACGTGGTCGAGGCGCACCTCGCCGCGGACGCTCTCCAGTGGTGTCGGCCGCTCCGGCTCGGCGATCGACGGCTCCTCCTCGAGCACGCCGGACAGCTTCTCGAGAGCGGCCGAGGCGGACTGGAAGGTGTTGTAGAACTGCGAGATCTCCTGCATCGGCTCGAAGAAGCCACGCAGGTAGAGCAGGAACGCGGCCAGCACGCCGACCGTGACGTCGCCGTGGAAGGCAAGGTAGGCACCGTAGAGCAGCACGATCGCGATCGTGACGTTGCCGATCAGCTTGATGCCCGGCATGAACCAGGCAACGAGCCGGAACGCGCGCAGGTTGGCGATCCGGTACTGGTCGTTGACGTCGTCGAAGATCTCCTGGTTGCGCCCCTCACGGCGGAACGCCTGGACTGCGCGGATGCCGCCCATCGACTCCACGAAGTGGACGATCACCAGCGCGACCTTCTCCCGGGTGACCCGGTAGGTCTTCGACGACTCCTTGCGGAACCAGTTGGTGATCCACATCAGGAACGGGAAGCAGAGCAGCGCCACCAGACCGAGCTTCACGTCCAGGACGAGCAGCAGCACGGCAGTGCCCGCCAGGGTGAGGACGGCGGTGACCAGCCCGTCGAAGCCGGTCTCGAGCATCTCGTAGATCGCGTCGACGTCGGAGGTCTGCCGGGAGATCACCCGGCCGGAGGTGTACTCGTCGTGAAAGGCCGGGCTCAGCTTCTGGAAGTGGCGGAACACCCGGCGCCGGACCTCGAAGAGCATGTCCTGGCCGATCCGCCCGGACAGCACCAGGAAGATCTGCCGGGTGACCGCCTGGATCAGCGTGGCGCCCAGGGCGAGACCGACCACGAGGAACAGCACGCTGGTGTCGCCGTCCTCGCGGATCGGCGGGATGCCCTTGTCGATGCCCTCCTTGACCAGGTAGGGGATCGAGAGCCGGGCGGCGTTCTCGACCAGGACGATCCCGACCAGGATCCAGATCCACTTCTTGTGCGGACGGAGCAGGTCGGCCAGCAGCCGGCGGGACCGGTCCCGGAGCAGGCCGGACACCTCGTCGCTGATCTCGTCCGACCGGCCGTCGGCGGCGACACCGCGCCAGGACTTCTCCTGCGCGCTGATGTCCTCGCTCAGGTCGTCGATGGCCTCGTTGCCCGGGCCGGGTGAGGTGGGTGGCGTCGTCGCGCTCACGCGGAGACCTCCTCGAGCAGCTCGTCGGCGCCGGTTACCTCGGCGGCCAGCAGGCTGCGGTAGGCCGGGACCTCGGCGAGCAGGTCGCTGTGCCTGCCGACGTGGGTGATCGTGCCGTCCTGCAGCAGGGCGACCTTGTCGGCCAGCATCACCGTGGAGGCCCGGTGGGCGACCACGATGCCGGTGGCGTCGGCGAGAACCCGTCGCAGCGCGGTCTCGACCAGTGCCTCGGTGTGTACGTCGAGCGCGGACAGTGTGTCGTCGAGGACCAGGATCTTCGGCTGGGCGAGGACGGCACGGGCCAACGCGAGCCGTTGCCGCTGGCCACCGGACAGGGACATGCCTTGTTCGCCGATCCGGGTGTCGAGCCCCCAGGGCAGGTCGTGGACGAAGCCGGCCTGCGCCACCTCGATCGCGTCCCGGATCTCCTCATCCGTCGCGTCCGCGCGGCCCAGGGCGAGGTTCTCCCGGGCGCTCATCGAGAACAGCGTGGGCTCCTCGAACGCGGTGGCGACGATGGTGCGCAGGTTGGGCAGCGACAGGTCGCGTACGTCGACCCCGTCCACCGTGACCCTTCCTCCGGTCACGTCGTAGAGCCGCGGCACCAGTGCGGTCAGTGTGGTCTTGCCGGAACCGGTGGCACCGACCACGGCGACGGTCTCACCGGGCGCGACCTCGAGGTTGACGTCACGGAGCACCAGCTCGTCGGAGTCGGGGAAGTGGAAGTCCACGCCCTCGAAGCGCAGGTGCCCTCGTGGTGACTCGAGGGTGCGCTCGCCGGAGACGATCGTCGGCTCCGTGTCGAAGATCTCCAGCACCCGGGCCGCGGCAGTCATCGCCTCCTGCGCCATCGCCAGGATCACACCGAGCGCGGCGACCGGCCACACCAGCGAGAGCATCAGCGTGATGAAGGCGACCAGGGTTCCGGGGGTCAGGTCGCCACGGCCGACGCCGAGAGCGCCGAGGAGCAGGACGAGGACCACGGCGAGGTTCGGGATGATCTCCAGGAACGTCCAGAACCGTGCGGACAGGCGAACCTTGTCCATCGAGGTCTCATAGAGCTTGCGGGCCGCTTCGTCGTACTTCTCCGACACGTGGCGGCTGCGGCCGAACGACTTGATCACCCGGATGCCGACCGCGCCCTCCTCCGCCAGGGTGGCGAGATCGCCCTGTTCGTCCTGGACACGACGGGAGACGACGACGTACCCGTTCTCGAAACGCATCGACAGGTAGATGATCGGGACCGCGGCGGCGGCGACCACGAGGCCGAGCGGCCAGTACATGTTCAGCAGCACGCCGGTCACCACGGTGAGCTGGGTGACGTTGATGATCAGGAACAACAGGCCGAAGCCGCTGAACCGGCGGATCGCCGACAGGTCGGTGGTGACCCGTGACAGCAGCTGGCCGGACTGCCAGTGACCGTGGAAGGCCATCGGCAGCTCCTGGAGCCGCTCGTAGAGGTCGTGCCGGATCGCGGTCTCGACGCCGAGCACGGCATTGGACTGGACCCAGCGGCGCCAGAAGATGAACACCGCCTCGAGGATGCCGAGCGCCAGCGCCAGCAAGCCGAGCGGGAGCACCGGACCGATGTCACCGTCGGTGATCGGTCCGTCGATGAGCGCCTTGGTCACCAGCGGGATGGCGATGCTGAGCCCGACGCCGGCCAGCGCCGTGGTCAGCATGATCACCATCGCCGGGATGTGCGGCTTGAGGTAACCGCGGAGCCGCCAGAGCGAGTGCACTCCGGCGGGTGGATGATCGGTCGGTCCGAGACTCGTGTGCGTCGACGACATCGGCTGGGTGGTGGTCCCCTCGGTCGAACGGATGCCGGCCGGACTTGTGGTCCATCACGGCAGCGCGCGGATTTGTAAGAAGCAGATTACCTGCTGCCTCTGACAACTCCCAACCCGTTTTCCGGCGAACCGGACATCCCCGGGTGGTCAGCGCACGAAGCGGGCCGCCACCGAGAGGAAGATATCGTTGCCCTTCGGGTCGCCGATGCTGACCCGCGCACCGTCACCTGGGAACGGGCGGACCATGACTCCGGCCTCGTCGGCCGCGGCGGCGAACTCCACCGTCCGGTCACCCAGCTCCAGCCACACGAAGTTGCCCTGGGCGTCCGGCACGTCCCATCCCTGCTCCCGCAGCGCCTCGACCACTCGTCCGCGTTCGACGACCAGCGTTTCGACCCGCTCGAGCAGTTCCTTCTCCCGCTCCAGTGAGGCGACCGCGGCAGCCTGGGCAACCGAGGACACCCCGAACGGCAGGGCGCAGGCGCGGACGGCGGAAGCGATCGGCTCGGGGGCGATCACGTACCCGACCCGGAACCCGGCCAGACCGTAGGCCTTCGCGAAGGTCCGCATCACGGCCACGTTCTCCCGGTCCCGGTAGAGGTCGACGGCGTCGACCGGGTCATCGATCCGGACGAACTCGCGGTAGGCCTCGTCCACCACGATCACCACGTGCGAGGGCACCTTGGCGAGGAACGCCTCGAGCTCGCCGCGACCCACCGCCGGCCCGGTCGGGTTGTTCGGGGTGCACACGATGACGACCTTGGTCCGGTCGGTGATCGCCGCGGCCATCGCCTCGAGATCGTGCCGGGCCTCGGCGTCCAGCGGCACCTGCACCGAGGTGGCGCCGGTCACCGCGACCGCGATCGGGTAGGCCTCGAAGGACCGCCAGGCGTAGACCACCTCGTCGCCGGCCTCGCAGAACGCCTGCAGGAGGTGGTAGAGCACCGCCACCGACCCCGCGCCGGCCGCCAGGTGCTCGCGCGGCACACCGAGGTGGTCGCTCAGCGCCTGGTAGAGCCCGGTGCATCCCATGTCGGGGTAGCGGTTCATCGAGGCCGCCGCCTGCGCCGCGGCCTCGAGCACGCCGGTCAGCGGCGGGTAGGGGTTCTCGTTGGAGGAGAGCTTGTAGGTCTCGACGCCCTCCCGCGCGGCCGGGGGTTTGCCCGGGACGTAGGCGGGGATGTCGGCGATGACGGGGCGCACCTGTGGGCCGCCCGTCGGTGGTGGGGTCATGGCGCTCACCTTAACGAACCGGCGCTTCGTCCGAGCACCGGCCGCGACAGGGGCATGCCACCGGTTGGCCCCTTACACTTCTCCGATGGTCACCCGCAACCCGGCATTCGGCTTCGCGCTCGTCCTCACGGGCGCGTTGCTGTTCATCGTCAATGCCGGAGTTTCCCGGGTGGCCCTGCGTGCGGGCGTGGACCCGTCCACGCTCACGACGATCCGGGCCACAGGCACGTTCGTCGTACTGCTGGCGTTTGCTGCCGTGTTCCACCGTGGCGCACTGCGGCCACCGACCGGCCGGCTTGCCCTGCTGCTGGTCGCGCTGGGCGTTGTCGGGGTGGCCCTCCTGCAATGGACGTACTTCGTCGCAATCGACCGGCTGCCGGTGGGCATGGCCCTGCTGCTGGAGTACCAGGCGCCGATCCTCGTGGCGCTCTGGGCGCGGCTCGTGCAGAAGGAGCCGGTCCGGCATCGAATGTGGCTGGGGCTTGCGCTGGCGATGGTGGGCCTGGCCGCGGCGACCGGCATCTGGAAGGGCGCGTCGTTCGACGCTGTCGGGATTGCGGCCGGCCTCGGCGCGGGAGTCTGCCTTGCGACCTACTTCCTGATCGGCGAGCACGGGGTCGGCCTGCTCGACCCGGTCCGGGTGATCCTCTGGTCGTTCCTGGTGGCCACCGTTGCGCTGAACCTTGTTTGGCCGATCACCGACCTGCCGACCGGACTCCTGACGGAGTCGACATCGCTGCTCGGGGTTCTGGACGGGTACGACGCGCCCGTGTGGCTAGTGCTTGCCTGGATCATCGTGCTCGGAACCCTCATGCCCTTCGGCATCGAGCTCTTCGCGCTCCGTCACTTGCGCGCCACCACCGTGACCATGGTGGCGATGCTCGAACCGGTCGGCGTCAGTGCGCTCGGATGGCTGTGGTTCTACGAGCGGCTGGACACCATCTCGCTGATCGGCGGAGTGGCCGTGGTGACCGGGATCGTGCTGGCCCAGAGCGCGCGCCGTGCGCACGTCCTCATCGAGCCGCCTCACCTGTGACCCGACCCTAGTAGTCACTTCAGGCCAGGACCCTGGGGCATGGATGCGTCATCTGTGGTCAATTGCCCGTTTTTACTCCATTTGGGCTGTTGGCGACCTACTTCATCAGTCATGATCGTTCCGCGGGGATCGACCGGGTGGGGAAATCTGGGTCGCTCCCAACGCACCAAGGCGGATTTGAGCCAACACTCGGGTTTTGGGGGACCTCGAACTCGCCTAGTCCAATCGCACCGGGGGCTCGGCAACGGTGGGAACGCCGTCATCGGTTGGGCGACCACCTCGGGGTCATGGGTGGGGGGATACAACATGCCGGCTTCGGCAGGACGCGACGTCCTGCCGAAGCCGCGCATGTGCAAACTCCTGTGACCTGCAGTGCCGGGTGGCCGCCCACTTAGATCCTTGGGGGGATCATGGCCAGCCCGGCTTATCGTCTTGGCGACCGCTCAGGTCGCGC
>DATFGA010000124.1:0-3909 GCA_035249775.1 Nocardioidaceae bacterium
CCGGTCGTCGACGAGGACGGCCGGCTGCTCGGTGCGGTCACCGTCGACGACCTGCTGGACCACCTGCTGCCGGAGAACTGGCGGGACCGGCCGAGCCGGAACGGGGGCCTGCATGGATAAGCAACCGACCACCATCCGCAGCTCCGCCCGCAAGGAGCCGCGTCAGGAGCCGCGGGGCGCCCGGCTCGACCAGCCCCGCGACACCCGCAGGCAGCTGGTCCGCCGGCCGACGTACGACTCGGATGCGTTCGGCAGCTTCGCGGAGCGGTTCGCCCGGTTCATGGGCACCGCGAAGTTCCTGATCTACATGACCCTGTTCGTCAGCATCTGGCTGGCCTGGAACTGGGTGGCCCCCGAGGAGCTGGCCTGGGACGCCTACCCGTTCATCTTCCTGACGCTGATGCTCAGCCTGCAGGCGTCGTACGCCGCCCCGCTGATCCTGCTCGCTCAGAACCGGCAGGAGGACCGGGACCGGGTGGTGACCGAGCAGGACCGTCACGCGAACACCCGCGCGCACGCCGACATGGAGTTCCTGGCCCGGGAGATGGCCGCCCTGCGGATGGCCCTGGGCGAGGTGGCCACCCGCGACTACGTCCGCTCCGAGCTGCGCGGCCTGCTCCAGGAGCTCGACGAACGGTCCCAGCAGGACGACGACCAGGCCGTCGGTGACGAAGACCATCCCGACCAGCGATAACGGGGGTGGCGTGCGGCACGTACGCTTTGAAGCATGACATCCCCGGTCCTCGAACAGATCCAGGCTGCGCTCGCCACCGTCAACGACCCCGAGATCCGCCGTCCGATCACCGAGCTGAACATGGTCGACTCGGTCGAGATCGACGACGCGGGCAAGGTGTCGGTCACGGTGCTGCTGACGGTCTCGGGCTGCCCGCTCAAGGACACGATCACCCGGGACGTGACCGCGGCGGTGGAGAAGGTCCCCGGGGTCACGTCGGTCGACCTGACGCTGGGGGTGATGACGCCCGAGCAGCGCTCCGGCCTGCAGGAGGTGCTGCGCGGTGGCCAGACGCAGAAGGAGATCCCGTTCTCGCGGCCGGACTCGCTGACCAAGGTCTACGCGGTGGCGTCCGGCAAGGGCGGCGTCGGCAAGTCCTCGGTGACGGTGAACCTCGCGGTCGCGATGGCCGCCCAGGGCCTCAAGGTCGGCATCGTCGACGCCGACATCTACGGCCACTCGGTACCGGCCATGCTCGGTGTCGGCGACGTCCGGCCGACCCAGGTCGAGGACATGATCATGCCGGTCCCCACCTCGCACGGGATGTCGGTGATCAGCATCGGCATGCTGAAGCCGCGCCGCGACCAGGTCGTCGCCTGGCGTGGCCCGATGCTGGACCGGGCGCTGGTGCAGATGCTCAGCGACGTCTACTGGGGTGACCTCGACGCGCTCTTCCTCGACCTGCCGCCGGGCACCGGTGACATCGCCATCTCCCTGGGCCAGCACCTCCCGAACGCGGAGGTCATCGTGGTCACCACGCCGCAGGAGGCGGCTGCCGAGGTCGCCGAGCGCGCCGGCACGATGGCCTCGATGATGCACCAGCGGGTGATCGGCGTGGTCGAGAACATGTCGTTCCTGCCCTGCCCCCACTGCGGACCCGAGCACCGGCTCGAGGTGTTCGGCGCCGGCGGCGGCGCCCGGGTGGCCGCCACCCTGTCGGCCCGGTTCGGGTACGACGTGCCGGTGCTCGCGGAGATACCGCTGGACCTCGAGCTGCGGGCCGGCGGCGACAGTGGCACGCCGATCGTGGAGGCCGCGCCGGGGTCACCGTCCGCACAGGCCCTGGAGAAGGTCGCCACCACGCTGTCGGGTCGCGGACGAGGTTTGGCGGGAATGCAGCTAGGACTCACCCCAGCCGGTAGATTCTGATCCGTGTTCGGAGTCGGCCTGCCAGAGTTCCTGGTGATCTTCGTGGTCGCCATCCTGGTCTTCGGCCCGGACCGACTCCCCGACTTCGCACGCCAGGCCGGCCGGTTCCTCCGCCAGATGAAGAACTTCACCCAGGCCGCCCGTGACGACCTGCGCAACGAGCTCGGCCCGGAGTTCGCCGACCTCGAGCTGTCCGACCTCGACCCCCGCAAGGCCGTGCGCAAGCACATCCTGGAGGCGATGGAGGACGACGACGAGGAGGACATCGTGCCGGTGCGTCGCGGTCAGCGTCCGCTGGCGGCCGGCGAGCTGCCGCCCTACGACAGCGACGCGACCTAGCCGTTACTGCTAGCCGGTCTTGCCGTCGAGCTCGATCCGCACGGTCAGCTCGCGCCCGTCCCGCCTGACCCGCAGCGCCACGGTGTCACCGGGCTGGTGGGCGCGGATCGCGACGATCAGGCCGATCCCGTCGGTGACCGCGACGTCGTCGACCGCCACCACCACGTCGCCCTTCTCCAGGCCGGCCGCGTCGGCGGGCGTGCCGGCGGGCACGCCGACCACCTCCGCGCCGTTGCGCTGCGCCCCCGTGTCCACGTTGGCGCCAATCACCGGGTACTGCGCCTCGCCGGTGCGCAGGATCTGGGTGGCGGTGATCTGGACCTGCTCCATCGGGATCGCGAAGCCCACGCCGATGTTGCCGGTCTCACCGGTGAACGCACCGCCCATGGTGGCGATCGCGGAGTTCACGCCGACCACCTCTCCACGCAGGTTCACCAGCGGCCCGCCGGAGTTCCCGGGGTTGATCGCGGCGTCGGTCTGCACGGCGTTGATGAAGGAGGACTCCTCCTCGTCGCCGGTCGTGACCGGTCGGTCGAGGGCGCTGACGATGCCGGAGGTCACCGTGCTGTCGAGGCCGAGCGGCGAGCCGATCGCGACCACGGTCTCGCCGACGTTCATCGACCGCGACGAGCCGAGCGCCGCCGGCCGGAGGCCGCCGCCGTCCTCGATCTTGAGCACCGCGATGTCGTAGACCGGGCTGCGACCGACGATCTCGGCACCATGAGGCTTCCCCTCGTGGTCGATCACCTGGATCCGGCCGGAGGCGGCGGCCTCGGCGACCACGTGGTTGTTGGTGATCACGTGCCCGCTACGGTCGATCACGAAGCCGGAGCCGGTCGCGCCACCGCTCTCGCCGCCGTTGCGGGCCAGGATCTGCACGGTGCTCGGCAGCAGCTGCGCCGCCACCGCGGCGACACTGCCGTTCTCTACCTCCAGCGGAGCAGCGACCTCACCGTCGCCGGTGAAGATCGCCCCCGGACCGTCGTTCAGCGACGAGGACACCGCCACCCCGCCGATGGTGCCGCCGAGCAGCCCCACCACGAGCGCGGTCACCGCGACCACCGGCCACACCCAGCCGGGGACCCTGCCCGCGCCCTGCTGCTGGGGATAGCCGTAGGCCGGCATCTGCATGGTCTGGTGGGCGTACGGGTTCTGGTGGCCGGCGTAGGGCGGGTAGTGACCGCCGTAGGGCTGCTGGTGCTGCCACTGGTCCTGCTGCTGGGAGTACGTCGGGCGGTCCCACAACGGACGGGTGTCCTCGTCCCGGTCCTGGGGACGTGGCTCCTCGTCGCGGGGCTCGTCAGATCGGCCGGGTCCGTCGTACTCGCTCACGAGCCTATTTTGTCCTATCCCTGCAAATCCGCGGACCGCCTCAGCGGTGGTCGAGGAGTACGACGCTGCGCTGGCTGTCCTGGGTCAACGGGAGCCGGCCGTGGCTCGCGACCCGGGGCGCGATCACGGCGGTGGTCGGAGCGGAGCTGGGCGTGGACCCGGTCATCGACGCCGCCAGCGCACCCGCTGGCGCACCACCGATGCCCAGACCGGCACCGCCGAGGGTGGCGATCCCGAACACCGCGGCCGAGACCGACCCGGCTCCGGCCAGGGCGAGCCCGGCGCGGCGGCGGCCCCGGCCCTTGCGCTCGAGCTCGTCGACGGCGGCCCACGCCTCCTGGGCGGGGTCGAGCTGG
>DATFGA010000125.1:0-11375 GCA_035249775.1 Nocardioidaceae bacterium
CCTCCCGGGTGAGCGACGCCGCGTGCGCTGCGGGGAGCTGGTAGGTGTCGGCCTCCGGTTCGTGTTGGACGATCCTGGCCGTCACCATCGCCTTGAGCCACTCCCGGACGTAGCGCTCGTCGAGCCCGGCGCTCGCGGCGATCCCGGCGCTGGAGGCGGCGGGCAGCGTGGCCAACGTGTCGAACAGCCCGGTCTGGTGCCCGATGCTGACCATGAGGGTGGCGCACGCGCCGTCGAACATTCCGATCAGCCGGCCGGCGAACTCCTCGGCCGCGGCAACGTCGATCTGCGAGGTGGTCTGGATGTCTGTCATCGGCCCTCCCGGGGCCCCAACCGGTGTCGCACCGGATGGCGTCGAGATGGTGCGGGACTGGGGAAACACTCCACGTTAAATCGCCGCGGAGGCTCGGAACACCGCCCGATCGGGCCACTCCCTAGGCTGTGAGCATGAGCGCTCTCGAAGCACTGGTCGCCCGCGGTCACGTCGCGCCCGACTGGGCCGAGGCGCTCGCGCCGGTGGAGGCCGACATCGAGGCGATGGGCGACTTCCTCCGCGCCGAGCTGCGGGCCGGCCGCCGCTACCTTCCCCACGGCGACCACATCCTGCGCGCCTTCAGCAGGCCGCTGTCCGACGTACGCGTGCTCATCGTCGGCCAGGACCCCTACCCGACACCGGGGCACCCGGTCGGGCTCTCGTTCTCGGTGGCCGCGGACGTGACCCCGGTCCCGCGCAGCCTCGCCAACATCTTCCGGGAGCTGCAGAACGACGTCGGCTGCACGCTGCCGAGCTGCGGCGACCTCACCCCGTGGGCCGACCAGGGCGTGCTGCTGCTGAACCGGGTGCTGACCGTGGGCCCGGGCAGCGCCGGTTCACACCGCGGCCGCGGCTGGGAGAAGGTCACCGAACGCGCGATCACCGCCCTCGCCGAGCGGGGCGGGCCGCTGGCGGCAATCCTGTGGGGCCGGGACGCGCAGAGCCTCAAGCCACTGCTCGGCAACATCCCGTGGGTGGAGTCCGTGCACCCGAGCCCGCTGTCGGCCTCCCGCGGGTTCTTCGGGTCGCGCCCGTTCAGCCGGGTCAATACGCTGTTGGAGCAGCAGGGAGGCAGACCCGTCGACTGGAGGCTCCCGTGAAGGAATCCGAGGCAGACCTGCACTCGCTCCAGCAGCTGCTCGACGACTCGCACGCCCGCTCCGGTGAGCATCTCACCGGGATCATCAACGCGGACCGGACGCTGCGCGCCTCGGAGATCGCCGGGCTGATGACCGGCATGCGGGTGCTCGCGGTCAGCACCGTCACCGCCCACGGCGAGCCCCGGATCAGCGGTGTGGACGGTCACTTCCTCCATGCCCGCTGGGTGTTCACCACGTCGGGCAGCGCAATGAAGGCGCGCCACCTGAGGGCCCGCCCAGCCACCAGCGTCGCCTACATCGACGGCGAGGACATGGCGGTCTACTGCCACGGGCAGGTCGAGTTCCTGACCCCGGAGCACCCGGACTTCGCGGCTATCGAGGAGCACCTGGTCGCGCACTACGACAGCTCGCCGAGCTCCTGGGGACCGGACATCGTCTACTGCCGGGTCCGGCCGACCTGGATGATCGGCTACGCCTTCCGGCGCAGCGACCTGCTCACCGCGCACGGCGTACCGGAGGAGCCGCGGTGACCGGGATCCCGCTGCCCTCGGTGGAGAACGGACGCGTGGTGGTCGCCGCCCCCGGCGAGGGCCCCGGCAACTGGGCGGGCGCGCCGCACGCGACCGTCGTGGACGGCGTCTACTGGCTCAGCTACCGGATCCGCCACTCCGAGGGCGCCGCCCCCGAGGACACCCGCGGGGTGGCCACGGTCGTCGCCCGCTCCGCCGACGGTGAGCGGTTCGAGACCGTGGCGATGATCAGCCGCAGCACCTTCGTCGCGCAGTCGATGGAACGGCCGGCGCTGGTCCGGCGACCCGACGGCGGCTGGCGGCTCTACGTCTGCTGCGCGGCCCCGGAGTCGAAGCACTGGTGGGTGGAGGCGATCGACGCGGACAGCCCGGAGGACCTCGCCGACGGCCACCGGACCGTGGTGTTCCCGGGCAGCGCCGACCTGGCCGTCAAGGACCCGATCGTCACCGTCGACGCGGACGGTTGGAAGGCCTGGCTGTGCTGCCACCCGCTGACCGAGCCCGGCGCGGAGGACCGGATGAGCACGGCGTACGCGACCAGCGCCGACGGGCTCAGCTGGGACTGGCACGGCGAGGTGCTCCGCCCGACGCCGGGAAGCTGGGACGCGCGCGGCGCGCGGATGACGACGGTGGTCGGCACCGACCCGTTGGTGGTGCTGTACGACGGGCGTCCCACCGCCGAGGACAACTGGCACGAGGTGACCGGGATCGCCCGGGAGAAGAACGGGATGCTGGTCGCCGACGAGGGCGGACCGGTGGCGCGGTCACCGCACTCGGACGGCGGTCTCCGCTACGCCAGCGCCCTGCGGCTGCCCGACGGCAGCACCCGGTTCTACTTCGAGGCAGCGCGCCCGGACGGCGCGCACGACCTGTACACGAGCGTCAGCCCCTGACCGAGCTCAGGTTCGCGCCTTCGATCCGGGAGACGATGTGGCCGGCGATCTTCTCCAGCTGGTGCACCTCGTCCGCGCTCAGCCCGTCGAAGACCAGGCAGCGGACGGTCTCCACGTGCCCCGGCGCCGCGGCGACCAGCACCTGCCACCCCTCCTCGGTGAGGCTGACCATCGTGACCCGCCGGCTCTCGGCACACGGCGTGCGCACGACCAGACCGCGCGCCTCGAGCTTCTTGACCACGTGCGAGAGCCGCGACAGCGACGCGTTCGCCTTCGCCGCGAGCTGACTCATCCGCAAGGTGTGGTCCTCGTTCTCGGACAGCATCGCCAGGCAGAGGTACTCGAAGTGGGTCAGGTCCGAGTCACGTTCCAGCTGGGAGTCCAGCGCCGGGGAGAGCTTCAGCATCACCCCGGTCAGCTTGAGCCAGGCCTGGAGCTCGTCGTCGGTCAACCATCGCGTCATGAGTCCAGAGTACGCCACGACACTTGATGCTTCAACCATGCTGGGCTACAGTTTCTGGCAGACCACTTTCGCAGGGAGCAGTGATGACCGAGACCACCCCGCACGACGCCACCCGGATGCCGGCGCTCTACATCGGGCACGGCGCGCCGCCGCTGCTCGACGACCCGCTGTGGAGCTCCCAGCTGCGGAAGTGGGCGAGCGACCTGCCCCGACCGAAGGCGATCCTCATCGTCTCCGCGCACTGGGAGTCCGCGCCGGTCAGCCTGTCCGCGACCGCCTCCGGCACCCCGCTGGTCTACGACTTCGGCGGCTTCGCTCAGAAGTACTACGAGATGACCTACGCAACCCCGGACGCCGGCGCGTTCGCGGCCCGGGTCGCCGCGATGATGCCGGACACCGAGCCGGTGCACCAGCACACCAGCCGGGGCCTCGACCACGGCGCCTGGGTGCCGCTGAAGATCATGTACCCCGCCGGTGACATCCCGGTGCTGCAGATGTCCCTGCCCACGCAGGACCCCTACAAGCTCCTCGAGCTCGGCCGGCGGATCGCTCCCCTGCGCGACGAGGGCGTGCTGATCATCGGGTCCGGCTTCCTCACCCACGGGCTGCCGTTCCTCAAGGAGTTCCGGATCGACGCGGCGGCGCCGGGCTGGTCGACCGAGTTCGACGCCTGGGCGGCGGATGCCCTGGCACGAGGGGACGTGGACGAGCTCGCGGCGTACCGCTCGAAGGCGCCCGGCATGCCCTACGCGCACCCGACCGTGGAGCACTACACGCCGCTGTTCATCACGCTCGGCGCGGCGACGAAGGCCGACGAGCCGGGACAGCAGCTGATCGACGGCTACTGGATGGGGCTCTCCAAGCGGTCCCTGCAGGTCGCCTGACCCGGCTCAGGTCGCGGGCTGTCCGTCGGCCCAGTCTCCCCGGACGTGCTTGATGTGCTGGGCCATCAGCCGCTCGGCACCCTCGACGTCGCGGGCCAGGATCAGGTCGACCAGCTGCTCGTGCTCGCGCGCAGAGGCGGCGAGCTGGCCGCGGTCGGCCAGCTGGTGCAGGCCGTAGAGACGGCTTCGGGCGCGCAGGTTGCCGATCACCTCGACGATGTGCCGGTTGCCCGCGAGCGCCAGCAGCGCCAGGTGGAACTGCCGGTCGACCTCGACGTAGCGGATCAGGTCCCGCTCCTCGGCGAGCGCCTCGATCTCCCGGGCGCTCTGGCGCAGCGCCTCGGCCTTCGGAGCCAGCTCCTCGTCGCAGAGCCGGGCCACTTCGCCGACGGTGGGGACCTCGATCAGCATCCGCAGCTGGGTGATCTCGTCGAGCTCACGGTCGGACAGCTCGGTGACCCGGAAGCCCTTGTTGCGCACGGCTTCGACGAGCCCCTCGCCGGCCAGGTCGAGCATCGCCTCACGGACCGGTGTCGCCGAGACGCCGAACTTCTCGGCCAGCGCGGGCGCGGAGTAGAGGACCCCGGGCCGCATCTCGCCGGCCACCAGCGCGGCCCGCAGCGCATGGGCGACCTGCTGCCGCAGGCTCTGCCGCTCCTGGAACAGCGGCAGGTTCAACGACCTGCTGTCGGCTCCCCCGTCGAACGTGGTCATCGGTTCACCTGTCTTGTCGAGTCATCGGAGAACGAACCCTGTCCCGACGGGGTCGGCGGGGTCCCGCACGAACACGTGCTCGCCGGTACGGTATGCCATTCCGCGCACTTCGGGAACGACCGCGGACCGGCCTTCTGCCACGGCCTCCTCGACCACCGACGCGGTGAACCGGGTGCCGACGATCGAGTCGTGGGTGAGGATCCGCCCCGGGCCGAGCCGCCCGTCCGCCGCGAGCAGAGCCACCCGGGCCGACGTACCGGAGCCGCACGGGGACCGGTCCACCTCCCCGTCCGCGAACACCGTCACGTTGCGCTGGTGCGGCCCGTCGGTGCACTCACCGAGGTCGTCGAACAGGATCGTTCCGTAGATGCCCGACAGGCGCGGGTCGCTCGGATGCTGCGCCCACGGCGTGCCCTCCAGCGCCCACTTCACCGCGCGGCCGGCGAGGATCAGGTCCGGGTAGCAGTCCGGGGTCACCTCGAGCCCGAAGGCCGAGGCGGGCACCGAGGCGTAGATCGCGCCCCCGTAGCTGAGGTCCACCGTGACCCGACCCGGCTCGGACCCGGGCAGGTCCACCTCCACGTCGCGGCCGATGACGTACGACGCGATGTTGCGGAAGGCGACCGAGTCCACGACGCCGGAGCGGCACCGGACCCGCGCGGTGACCCGCCCCGAGGGCACGTCGATCACCACGTCGGTGTCACCGTCGGCGGCGGCATCGACCCGACCGGACTGCACCGCCCAGACGCCGAGCGCGATCGTGCCGTGCCCGCATGCGGTGGAGTAGCCGTCCTTGTGCCAGAACAGCACGCCGAGGTCGGCACCCGCGTCGTCGGGCGGCACCAGGAAGCAGCCGTACATGTCCGCGTGGCCTCGCGGCTCGTGGCAGAGCAGCCGGCGCACCTCGTCGACGTCGGCACTGGAGCGGGCGTGCTCGCGACGCTCCCGGACGCTGTCGCCGGGGATCTCCGGCGTGCCCTCGAGCACGATCCGGAACGGCTCACCGCCGGTGTGGTAGTCGACGGTGCGCAGGTCCCCGGGCAGCTCGGTCATGTTCAGGCCCCGAGGTAGGCGTCGACGACCCGGGAGTCGCCGGCGAGCTCCTTGGCCGGTCCCTCGAGGGTGGTGGCCCCGCTCTCCACGACGTAGGCGCGGTGAGCGATCCTCAGTGCCGCGCGGGCGTTCTGCTCGACCAGCAGCACGGAGGTCCCCTCGCTGTTGATCTGGGCGATCAGCTCCATGATCTGGCGGACCACGAGCGGCGCAAGCCCCATCGACGGTTCGTCGAGCATCAGCAGCTTCGGTCCGGCGACCAGCGCGCGGCCGACCGCGAGCATCTGCTGCTCGCCGCCGGACAGGGTTCCGCCCTGCTGGCCGCGCCGCTCCTTCAACCGGGGCAGCAGGCCGTAGACCCGGTCGATGCGCTCGTTGACCACGGCCTGGTCGCGGACCAGGTAGCCACCGAGCTGGAGGTTCTCGTGGATCGTCAGCCGCGAGAAGATCCGCCGCCCCTCGGGGACGTGCACGACGCCGCGTTCGACGATGTCCCAGGGGTTGTGCCTGGTGATGTCGTCACCCAGGGCATGGATCGTGCCGGCGCTGGGCCGGACCACCCCGGACACCGCGGACAGCGTCGAGGTCTTGCCGGCACCGTTGTTGCCGAGGACCGCGACGATCTCTCCCTCGCCGACCCGCAGCGACATGCCGTGCAGCGCCTGGACCCGTCCGTAGTGGACGTCGACCCCGTTGATCTCCAACGCGTTCACGAGATCCCCTCCTCTGCGTGCTCCGGTCCGGCCGGGGTCTCGTCGTCGGTGCCGAGGTAGGCCTCCACCACGGCGGGGTCGTTGCGGACCTGCTCGGGAGTGCCGTCGGCGATCTCCTTGCCGAAGTTGAGTACGACGATGCGACGCGAGACCTGCATGACCAGGCCCATGTCGTGCTCGATGAGGACCAGCGCGACGCCGAGCTCACGGATCCGGCCGAGCAGGTCGAGCAGCTCGTTCTTCTCGCCGTGGTTCAAGCCGGCCGCGGGCTCGTCGAGCAGCAGCAGCCGTGGACCGCGGGCCAGCGCCCGGGCGATCTCGACCCGGCGCTGCTCGCCGTAGGGCAGGTTCCTCGCCTCGGCGGCCCGGTCGCCGCGCAGCCCGACGAAGTCGAGCCACTTGTGCGCCTCTTCGGTGGCGATCCGCTCGGACTTGCGGAACCGCGGGGTGTGCAGGAGCGCGTCGAACGCGTTCTGCTTGATCCGCAGGTGCATCCCGGCCCGGACGTTGTCGAGGACGGTCAGCTCGCCGAACAGCCGCAGGTTCTGGAACGTGCGGGACACGCCCTTGGCTGCGACAGTGGACGGCCGGAGCCGGGTGATGTCCTCACCGTCCAGCGACACCTTCCCGCCGGTCGGCTTGTAGAAGCCGGTGATGCAGTTGAAGGCACTGGTCTTCCCGGCACCGTTCGGTCCGATCACCGAGAGGATGTCTCCCTCGTCGACCGTGAACGACAGCCCGTCGACGGCAGTGACACCACCGAAGGACAGGCGCAGGTCCTCGACCTGCAGCAGCGGCGGGGCGCTCACTGGTTCACCTCCACGGTGCTGTCGTCGCCGGTACGGCGTTTGCGCGCCGACCGTTCCACGGCATGGGTGGGCCACATGCCCTGGGGACGGAAGATCATCACCACGATCAGCAGCACTCCGAAGATGAAGTAGCGGTAGTCGGCGGCACCACGCAGCAGCTCGGGCAGCACGCTGACGAAGATCGCGCCGATCACCACGCCGGGGGTCGATCCCATCCCGCCGAGCACGACGGCCATCAGGATCAGGGCCGACCACAGGAACGTGAAGCTCTGCGGGCTGATCGCGGTCAGCTGCGCACCGAACAGGATGCCCGCCAGACCGCCCCAGATCGCGCCGGCGATGTAGGCGGCGAGCTTGACCTTGTAGGTGTGGATGCCCATCGCCTCGGCGGCGTCCTCGTCCTCGCGGACGAACCGCCAGGCCCGGCCCAGCCGGCTGCGGCCGAGCCGCGCGGCACCGAGCACAGCGAGCGCGACCGCGACGACGCAGGTGTAGTAGAAGGCGACCGGGCCGCTGAGGTCCAGGCCACCGATGGTGATGCCCGGGATGCCGAAGATGCCGGACGGGCCACCGGTGATCTCCAGGTTGTTGGCGGTGATCCGGATGATCTCGCCGAAGCCGAGGGTCACGATCGCCAGGTAGTCGCTGCGCAGTCGCAGCGTCGGACCGCCGATCACCACCCCGGCGACCACGGCCGCCAGGATGACGACCGGGATCGTGGCCAGCAGCGACCAGTCGTAGCGGGTGGCCAGCACGCCGCTGGTGTAGGCGCCGATCGCGAAGAACGCGGCGTAGCCGAGGTCGAGGAGGCCGCAGTAGCCGACCACGATGTTCAGGCCGACCGCCAGCATCACGAACAGCAGCGCCGAGGTCATCACCGACAGCGAGTAGTTGGTTGCGCTCACGAACGGGGCGAGCAGCGCGATCGCGAGCCCGATCCAGCCGAGGTAGCGGCTCTCCATCAAGGAGCTGAGCTTGCCCGCCATCACACACGCTCCGTGACGCGCTCGCCGAGGATCCCGGTCGGGCGCACGGTGAGGAACAGGATGAGGAACGCGAACGCGAACACGTCGCGCCACTCCCCGCCCAACCAGGCGGTGCCGAAGGACTCCAGCATGC
Source organism: Nocardioidaceae bacterium (assembly GCA_035249775.1). GTDB lineage: Bacteria > Actinomycetota > Actinomycetes > Propionibacteriales > Nocardioidaceae > Nocardioides_C. Next base: position 8,313 of record DATFGA010000125.1, read on the forward strand.
CCAGGGTCAGCCCGCCGAGCATGGCGCCCTTGATGTTGCCGATGCCGCCGATCACCGCGGCGGTGAACGCCTTGAGGCCGATGATGAAGCCCATCAGGAAGTCGATCTTGCCGTAGTAGGCACCGGCCATGACGCCGGCCGCACCGGCGAGCGCCGAGCCGATGAAGAAGGTGCGGGAGATGACCCGGTTGACGTTGATGCCCATGAACAGCGATGCCTTCGGGTCCATCGAGATCGCGCGCATCGCGCGACCCGTGCTGGTGCCCATCACGAGGTACTGCAGGCCGGCCATCAGCGCGATCGCGATCCCGACCAGGGCGAGCTGCTCCAGGGTGATCCGCGCACCGAGCACGTGCACCGTCGTACCGGACAGGCGCACCGGGTAGACCTGCGGGTTCGGCCCGGCGATCAGCCGCATGCCGTACTCGAGCGCGAAGGAGGCGCCGACCGCGGTGATCAGCACCGACAGGCGCGGGGCTCCGCGCAGCGGCCGGTAGGCGACCCGTTCCAGGATCAGGCCGGCGGTGCCGGTGACCAGCATCGCCAGCACCAGCACGACCAGGAGTGCGACGAAGCCGGCCGAGGTGGCCAGTCCGCCGGCGACGGTGAGCATCGCGAACCCGGCGAACGCGCCGAGCATGTAGATGTCACCGTGCGCGAAGTTCAGCAGCTTGATGATGCCGTACACCATGCTGTAGCCGAGCGCGACCAGCGCGTAGAACGAGCCGACGAACAGGCCGTTCCAGATCAGTTGGGACATGAGGGGCCCTTCAGGGGAGGTCCCGCCGTCACGCCGCCGGTGCGAGGGCGGGCGTGACGGCGGGACCGACGGTCACTACTGAAGCGTGTCCTTGAGGGTGAACGCGCCACCCGAGGACTCCAGGATCTGGAAGCCACCGCTGCTCAGCGTGTGGTCCTCGGTGAAGGTCAGCGGGCCGGAGAACAGCTGGAAGCCGTCGATCCCCTCGAGCGCCTCGATGACCGCGTCGGTCTCGGTGGTGCCGGCCTCGCGGATCGCCTCGGCGGCCACGCGCACCGCGTCGTAGGACTGGGTCGAGTAGGGGCCCGGCTCGGCGCCGAACTGCTCCTTGTAGTCGCTGATCCAGCCCTCGGCGCCCTCGATCGTGTCCGGGGTCTGGGTCATCGTGGCGAGGATCCCCTCGGCGTTCTGCTCGCCGGCGATCTCCAGCAGCTTCACGTCCACGCTGCCGTCGGCGACCATGATCGCACCCTCGTAGCCGGCCTGGCGGAGCTGTCGGATGATCAGGCCGCCCTCCTGGTAGTAGCCGGTCCAGTAGACGAAGTCGGGGTTGGCCTTGAGCACCGCGTTGACGTTCGCGCTGTAGTCGCTCTCGCCGGCAGTGACCGACTCCTGGGCGACGAGCTCGGGACCGCCACTCTCCTTGAGCCGCTCGGCGGTCAGGTTCGCGATGTCGACCGAGTAGCTGGTGTTGTCGTCCATCAGCGCGACCTTGGTCGCTCCGGCCTTCTCCATGTAGGCGACCGCTGCGTCGGCCTGCTGGGTGCCGGTGCCGTTGATCAGGAAGACGTTCTCGAGGCCCTGGTCGACGAGCTCGGTCGAGTTCGCGGCCGGGATCAGCATCGGCACGCCGGCCTTGTTGAAGATCGGCAGGGTCGGGAGCGTCGCGCCGGAGCAGTAGCCGCCGACGGAGACCACGATCTCCTGGGTGACCAGCTTGTTGGCCGCCGCGGCCGCGGTCTTCGCGTCGCAGGCGCCGTCCTCGACGATGAGCTCGAGGTCCCGACCGTCGACGCCGCCGTCGGCGTTGATCTCGGAGACGGCGAGCTTGGCGCCGTTCTCCATGTAGGGACCGATCGCGGCACTGCTGCCGGAGAGCGGGGTGACCATGCCGAGCACGATGGGGCCCTCGGTGCCGTCCGACTCGTCCTCACCGGCGAGCAGACCGCCGCCACAGCCGGCGAGCAGCAGGGTGGCGGTGGCCGCGCCGGCGAGCGCGGCAAGCCGGCGTGGACGCCGGTGGAAGGGTGAACTCATGACGTCGGTTCTCACTTTCTCGGCTGACCGGACGGCGTCAGCGCGGCAACGATGTGGGCTGTGACACTACAGTGTGATGTTGTACTGAACCACAGGTGCGCTGGCTTCGGAAGCGTTCTCCGGCAAAGAATCGATAACGGCTCGGCCACCCCGGACAGGACACAGCCACTCCGACCGGCACTCGCGACGAGCCGGAGCACGCCGTACGCCTGGGCGGCCGGCCAGCAGGTCAAGTGCCTGTCCCAGTGGTCATCCTCGTGGTCCGAGCGGGTGCCATAGGCCGTTCGGACGTGCGACCCACATCGATTCTGTCCGGTTGGTAGGGATGCGGCATTCCCGGCGGGAGGCTGCACGTTCGCGGCCGGCGCCAGGGTCGGTACGACGTGACAAGAAGCATGTTCTAGCTCGGGAAAAGCTGCATCTCGTCACGTCGTAGCTGGGCGGCTGGCCCTCGAAGTGTCAGGCGCCGCCATGCATAGTTCGGGACCGTGGTCAACGGTTCAACCAGTCGCAACGGCACCAAATTCTCGCCGGAAGGATGCCGTTGCAACCGAGTCATCCACGATCAGCCCCTCACCCGCCCGCGAGAGCTCGCCCCAGGCACGCCGTACGCCGGTCGCCCGTCGCCAGAGGCCATTTGGACGTGCAACCCTCACCGATTCTGTCCGGTTTGACCGAGGTTGCGGCCTTTATGGCCAGAGGCTGCACGTCCGTACGGCCGGTTTGATCGCGTGTGCGGCTCCATGACGAGAGGTCACCCGTCCGTACGGCCGGCCCAGGTGCTCCCTGACCGTGCGCCGGCGTACGACGAGCTCCTCACTCCCCATGGCATTCGCCCGCTCCCCATGGGGATCACGCCATGGGAAGCGGGAGATCGGCTGCATACCGTGGCAATCACCCGAACCAGGGCTTGCGGGGTGCCATGTGCTGTGTAATATTGCACTCTCACCGACTGTTCCTAGGAGAGCACTGATGTCAGCCCCCGCGCAGCCCGCCGCCCAGCCGTGGCACGGCGTCCTCGTCGCCACCGCACTGCCGTTCACCGA
>DATFGA010000126.1:0-2317 GCA_035249775.1 Nocardioidaceae bacterium
GATCGTCGGCTCACAGGTCTTCTCGCACTTCTGGGAGGCCCGGCACGTCCCGCCGTTCGCCCTCGGCCTGGCCGCTGTCGTTCCCGCTCTGGTGATCGTCGGTTCGATCGCCTCGACCGATGCGCTGACGAAGATCATCTCGTTCGCCGCGCTGGGCATCTACATGGGCTTCCACATGGTGGTGTTCGCGGCTCTCCGCGCGCGGCTGCTTGGCTGGGTGCCGAGCGGGAAGTTCACGCTGGGTCGGTTCGGACTAGCCGTGAACATCGCCGCGCTCACCTGGGGCGTGCTGGGCATCCTCAACATGGTGTGGCCGCGGACCCCCGATGCGCCGTGGTACGACAACTACCTGGTGCTGCTGTCCGGAGCGTTCGTGGTGCTGGTCGGTCTGGTCTACATGGTCGTCGCCCGGCCCTATGACCATGGCGACGCTCCGTCCGGCGATGCGGTGGTACGTCGTACCACCGTCACGCGTTGAGGTCGGTCATCACGTGCTTGATCCGGGTGTAGTCCTCGAGCCCGTACATCGACAGGTCCTTGCCGTGGCCTGAGTGCTTGAACCCGCCGTGCGGCATCTCGGCCACCAGTGGGATGTGGCAGTTGATCCACACGCAGCCGAAGTCGAGGCGGCGCGACATCCGCATCGCACGCCCGTGGTCCTTGGTCCACACCGACGAGGCGAGGCCGTAGGGCACGCCGTTCGCCCAGGCGGCCGCCTGGTCCTCGTCGGAGAACTGCTGCACGGTGATCACCGGGCCGAAGATCTCGTTCTGGATCGCCTCGTCGTCCTGCTTCAGGCCGCTGACGACGGTGGGCTCGTAGAAGTACCCGCTGGCGAGGTCCCCGCCTACCCGGTGCCCACCGGTCTGCAGCTGCGCGTGGTCGGGCAACCGGTCGATGAACCCGGAGACCCGCTCGAGCTGGTTGCTGTTGTTCAGCGGGCCGAAGAACACGTCGTCATCGTCGGGCAGGCCGACCTTGGAGCCCTTCGCGGCCTCGGTCAGCGCGGACACGAAGTCGGTGTGGATTCCCGGTCCCGCAAGGACCCGGGTGGCCGACGTACAGTCCTGGCCGGCGTTGAAGAAGCCGCCCTCGGCGATCGCGGAGGAGGCGGCCTCGATGTCGGCGTCGTCGAAGACCACGACAGGCGCCTTTCCGCCGAGCTCGAGGTGCGTGCGCTTGAGGTCGAGCGCGGCGGTCTGCGCGACCTCCATCCCCGCGCGCACGGAGCCGGTGATCGAGACCATCTGCGGGGTCGGGTGCTCCACCATCGCGCGGCCGGTGTCCCGGTCCCCGGTGATCACGTTGAGCACGCCCGGCGGGAAGAGGTCCGCGGCGACGTCGGCGAGCAGCAGGGTGGAGGCCGGTGTGGTGTCGCTGGGCTTCATCACCACCGCGTTCCCGGCCGCGAGCGCGGGGGCGAGCTTCCAGATCGCCATCAGGAGCGGGTAGTTCCAGGGCGCCACCTGCGCGCAGACACCGACCGGTTCGCGGCGGATGAACGAGGTGTAGCCGGACATGTACTCGCCGGCGGACTTGCCCTCGAGCACCCGCGCCGCACCAGCGAAGAACCGGATTTGGTCGAGGACCATCGGCATCTCCTCGGACATGGTGAGGCCCAGTGGCTTGCCGGTGTTCTCGCTCTCCGTCTTCACGAACTCCTCGGCCCGGGACTCGATTCCGTCGGCGAGCTTGAGCAGCGCCTTCTGCCGGTCGGCCGGGGTGGCGTCCCGCCACTTCTCGAACCCGCCTTCCGCCGCCTTCATCGCGCGGTCGACGTCCTCCTTGTCGGAGACCGGTGCGGTGGCGTACGGCTGGCCGGTCACCGGGCTGATCACGTCCGCGGTCTGCCCGCTCGCGGCGTCGACGAACTCGCCGCCGATGAAGTTGCGCAGTGACTTGTTGGCCATGGCTCTCTCCTGTCGTTCCGGTGACCTCGAACGTAGAAGAGAACCCATTGACGTTACAAGGGCGCAGCCATACGCTCACAAGCCAATCCACCCGTGGGGGTGGCCGCCGCCATGTGACCGGCACCCCCCTTGCGAAAGGGGACGGCCGCGATGAGCGAGGATCCGGCTCCCGCAGAAGGTTCGAACGGGCAACCACAGCGCGACTTCGTCGACAAGTGGCGGGACAACGGGTACAACTGCTTCTCCTCCGGTCACAAGTTCTGCCGCGAGGTCTGTCCCGTGATGCAGGTGACGCGAAGCGAGAACCACAGCCCGACCGCCTTCCACGCGAACATCGTCGCCATGGAGCAGGGCCTGCTCGACATCGAGGACGTGGCCGACGACTACGTGCACTGCACCCAGTGCGG
>DATFGA010000127.1:0-3347 GCA_035249775.1 Nocardioidaceae bacterium
CCCGCGGAGGCGTACCCCGCCGTCGACGGCCCGCGCGCCTTGGCGGAGGAGGCGGAGATCCTCCGCCGCGAGGAGAAGGACGGGGTGCCGGGGTGGCTGTGGGGAACCGCCTACGTCGTCGTCGGCGGGCTGTTCTTCGGCCTGTTCGCGCTGGTCGGCGCCGGGTACGCCGCGGCCGGCCGGCCGGGGCCCTCGGACCGAACGACGTCTGCGACCCGTCGACTGGTCGACTCCCGGGCCTAGCGCCTCGCTACGCTCGACCGGTGTCCACCTCTCCTCGCACAGCGGTCGTGCTGCTCGCCGCGGGGGCGGGTCGCCGGGTCGGCGCCGACACCAACAAGGTCCTCCTCCCGCTGGCCGGGCTGCCGGTCTTCGGATGGTCCCTGCGGTGGCTGGAAGACCTCGAGTACGTCGACCAGGTGGTGCTCGTGATCCGCGACCAGGACCGCGGGATCGTCGAGGACACGCTGACCGAGCACTTCCCGGACCGTCCCGCAACGGTGGTCGTCGGAGGCAGCAACCGGCACGGCTCGGAGTGGAACGCCCTGCAGGCACTGGCCTCCCGGATCGACGAGGGTGCACTCGACGTGGTGGCGATCCATGACGCGGCCCGCCCCCTGGCCGGCACCACCCTGTTCCGGGACGTCATCGCGACAGCGCACGAGCACGGTGGCGCGCTGCCGGTCCGGCCGATGACCGGGCTGATCGCCCGGGATCCGGTCGAGGCGGCGCGTTCGGCACGGGTGGCCGAGACCGCATCCGCACCCGCCCACGAGACCGGGCTGGTCGGCGTACAGACGCCGCAAGCGTTCCGGGCACGACCGCTGCTCGAGGCCTACCGGGCCGCGGACCGGGACGGGTTCGAGGGCACGGACACGGCCAGCTGCGTGGAGGAGTACACCGACCTCGGGATCCGCTGCGTGCCGTGCGAGGCGACGAACCTGAAGATCACCTTCCCCGAGGACGTCGCGCTGGCGGAGCGCCTGCTGGACGGTCAGGAGGCGGCGGGCATCCGGCGCAGGTGAGCGATGCAGCGGCTCGGCTCGACCAGCGGCTCCAGCGAGTCGGCCGTCAGCGGCGCCCGGGTCTGCTCGAGCACGCCCCGGATCAGCCCGAGGTGCATCGCGCAGACCACGTTCCGGTGCCGGCTGGCGACCTCGAGGAACGGGCAGTGGTTGATCTCCAGCCGCAGCTCGCCGTCGTCCTCCGCGGCGTGCGAGTCGAACCCGACCTGACCCAGCCGGCCGACCAGCGCCTCGACGGCCTCGGCCTCGTCGACCTTCTGGAACGGCGGCGTGGGCTCGGCCAGGTAGCGGCCCCACGCGACGCCGGCCGCCTCACTGGCGGTCGCGGCATCCGGGAGCTGGTCGGCCAGGAAGCCGGCGAGCATCTCCGCGAGCAGCGGGTAGCTGCGCCGGTCATCGGCCGGCGCATCCGCGGTCGCGGCGAACAGCACCCGGGGACGGCCGGGCGTGCTGCGGCCCTGGATCGAGCGCACCACGAGACCACTCTCCTCGAGCGCCTCGAGGTGGAACCGCGCGGTGTTGCCGTGGATGCCGAGTCGCTCGGCGACCTCGTTCGCGGTCAGCGCGACGCCGGCGTCCTCGAGCAATGTGAGCACCCGCGACCGCTTGGGGCCGAGCGCGGAGCGGTTCAGGACGTCGCCGCCGGACGGCCGATCCGTACCCGCCAGGTCTCCGGCCCGGACTCGAGCGGTTGCCAGGTGAAGTCACCGGCGTGCTCGGCGGCGAGCTGGTAGTACAGCGGCTTGGGGTCGTGGTCGTTGACCAGGTCGAACGCCTCCCCGGACGCGAGTGCGCCGTAGGTGTCGAAGATCAGCTCGTGCCGGCGCGCCGGCACCTCGCTCCGGACGTCCAGCTGCTTGGTCTCACTCATCGGTGCTGCCTCCTCGCACACGGGTCACTGTTTTTACAGCATAGGTGGTGAAAACTGGTCTCGTCAAAGGTCTCGACCAACGAGAGGAGTGAGGAATGACCTATGTGATCGGCCAACCGTGCGTCGATGTGAAGGACCGGGCCTGTGTGGATGAGTGCCCGGTCGACTGCATCTACGAGGGCGGGCGGTCGCTCTACATCCACCCGGACGAGTGCGTCGACTGTGGCGCGTGCGAGCCGGTGTGCCCGGTGGAGGCCATCTACTACGAGGATGACCTGCCGCCGGATCTCGAGCCGTACCTGGCCGACAACGCCGCCTTCTTCGAGGCGCCGCTGCCGGGCCGGGACGAGCCGCTGGGGTCACCTGGCGGGGCGGCGAAGCTCGGGGCGATCGGCGTCGACACCGACCTGGTCGCCAGCCTGCCGCCGCAGGCGTAGCCGCACAGAACAGCCGCCCCAGGAGTCGGCCTGGAGCGGCTGAGCTGTCCGACGACCGCGAGCGTGTCGAGCAGGCCGTCGGGCGGTCCCCCGAGAGACGGGGCCGCTGAGTCAGGCGGCGTCCGCCGGGAAACGTGGCGATGATGCAGGCAGGTTGAGCACCACCGCCACGTCCGGCTGCGCCGCGGGAACCGGCCGCGGCACCACCCGGATCTGAGGAGGTGCGGCCAGGACCTCCTCCATGTCGATGCCGTAGCGGGCCGGCGTGCCTGGCGGCTTCGACCGTCCGTGCTGGAGCTCCCCGATGCTCGGCCCGGCCATCCCGGTGTCCACGGCCCGCACGTTGCCGAGCCCGAGGACCGCGATGTCGTCGGTCTCCTCGAACAGCAGGAACTGCTTGGCCATGTCGAGCCGGGACAGCCGGGTCCGCCACTTCGACCACTCGCCGTACCCGTGGGGGCGGGTCCGCGTGGTCGCCTCGCGCAGCAACGCGTCGGCTTCGTCGAACGCGGCGCGGAGATTCTTGCGGAGGGCGCGACGGGTCTCCAGAGGCTTGCCGCTGGCGACGGCCGCGTCCAGGTCGGCGTGCCGCGCGTCGACGAGCTCGAGCGCCGCCGCGATCCGGGTGACCAGCTCCTGGGGCACCAGCTGCCGTGAACGTCGCCTCATCGCTCCTCCTCTGTATTTCCCACTTTCTTGTATCTAATCATGGGACGCGCTCCTTGACCAGCCCTCGACAACGGCGGGATCGGAGGCACGGGTCACATCGGCGGCTGGAGCTCCGCGAAGGCCTCGAGCACCCGAACCGCGGAGGCGTCCTCGACCCGACGGGCCAGGACCGGCGCCTTCACGAGGTCGACCAGAGCCCGGCCCCGTAGCCGGCCGACCAGCGCAGGCACGTCCGCCAGGTCCGGCCACCCGCCGAGACTCGCCACCAGCGACGCCGGCAGGACGACGGGTGCGGCCACCTCGACGAGCGACTCCCGGTCGACGGTGGCACCGACCCGGCCCGCC
>DATFGA010000128.1:0-14237 GCA_035249775.1 Nocardioidaceae bacterium
CCTTCCGACGACTCCGCGGCACCGGCCTTCTTCCGGTCGCCGAGAACCGTGACCAGGCGCGCAGCGGAGAGCCGCTTGAACTTCCGCTGTTGGCTGCGGGACCGGTCGAGCACAGCCACCTCGAGGTCCTCGGGCGCGACGACCCGCGGCGTGCTCTCGCTGTGCTCGAGGCCCTCGACCGCCGAGCGGACGGCCTCCTCCAGCGTCGCGCCGGCCGTGTAGTGCTCCTTGAGGTAGGCCGCGACGGTGTCTGCGGACCCGCCCATCACCGCGAACCCGTGCTCGTCGACGATCTGACCGTCGTAGGTCAACCGGTAGATCTGGTCGTCCGCGGCGGTGTCACCGACCTCGGCGACGAAGATCTCCACCTCGTAGGGCTTCTCGCCGCCACTGGAGAAGATCGTGCCGAGGGTCTGCGCGTAGGCGTTTGCCAGGCCGCGACCGGTCACGTCGCGCCGGTCGTAGGCGTAACCGCGCATGTCGGCCAGCCGGACTCCGGCGATCCGGAGGTTCTCGAACTCGTTGTAGCGGCCGACGGCGGCGAACGCGATCCGGTCGTAGATCTCGCTGATCTTGTGCAGCGCCTGGGACGGGTTCTCCGAGACGAAGACGATGCCGTCGGCGTACTGCACGACGACGACGCTGCGGCCGCGGGCGATCCCCTTCCGCGCGAAGTCCGCCCGGTCCTTCATCAGCTGCTCGGGCGAGACGTAGAACGGCATACTCATGCTGTCGGGGACTCCTCGGTGATCGAGATCATCAGGTCAGGGACGCGGCCGGGCCGTCGGGGCGCTGCATCCGGGCATCGATCACCCGGTCGGCGACCTGGGCCACCTCGGTGTCGGACATCCGGCGGTAGCCGTCGGAGGTGATCACGCCGACCACGGGGAAGATCCGTCGGGTGAGGTCCGGTCCGCCGGTGGCCGAGTCGTCGTCGGCGGCGTCGTACAACGCCTGGATCGTGGCGGTCACGCACTCGTCGGCGGACAGGTCGTCGCGGTAGAGCTTCTTCAGCGAGCCGCGGGCGAACAGCGACCCGGAGCCGACCGAGTGGAACGCGGTCTCCTCGTAGCGGCCGCCGGTCACGTCGTAGGAGAAGATCCGGCCCTGGTCGGAGAGCAGGTCGTAGCCGGCGAACAGGGGTACGACGGCCAGCCCCTGCATCGCCATGCCGAGGTTGGAGCGGATCAACGCCGCGAGCCGGTTCGCCTTGCCGTCCATCGACAGCGTGGTGCCCTCGATCTTCTCGTAGTGCTCGAGCTCGGTCTGGAACAGCCGGACCATCTCCACCGCGAGCCCGGCCGTGCCGGCGATGCCCACGCAGGAGTACTCGTCGGCCGGGAAGACCTTCTCGATGTCGCGCTGGGCGATGATGTTGCCCATCGTCGCCCGCCGGTCACCGGCCATCACTACGCCGCCCGGGAAGGTGGCCGCGACGATGGTCGTGCCGTGCGGGGCGAGGTCCGCGGCGCTGCCGGCCGGCAGTGACCGCCGTGAGGGCAGCAGCTCGGGCGACTGCTGGGAGAGGAACTCGGCGAACGAGGATGATCCGGGGACCAGGTAGGCGGAGGGCAGGCGAGCGTCAACCTGTCGCGGGTCTGTCATACGCGGCTACTCCCCGCCCTTCTGGATGAACGACTTCACGAAGTCCTCTGCGTTCGACTCGAGCACGTCATCGATCTCATCGAGGATCGCGTCGATGTCCTCGTCGAGCTGCTCCTTGCGCTCGGCTACCGAGTCCTCGGGGGCAACCTCGGGGACCTCCTCGGTCTCCGAGCCCTTCTTCGGCTGCTTGTGCTCCTGTGCCATCAGACGCCTCCTCGTGTGCGCTACCGGTGGTCGCGCCTGGCGCGACCGCGGTTAACCCGACCCTACCGAGTCAGCGCGGCAAACAAGGCCTCGGCGGTGTCACATCGGTCGAGCAATTCGCCGACGTGGGCCCGACTGCCCCGTAGTGGGTCGATCGTCGGCACCCGCTGCAGCGACTCGTGGCCGGGCAGGTCGAAGATCACCGAGTCCCAGGAGGCGGCCGCGATCTGGTCGGCGTACTGCTCGAGGCAGCGGCCCCGGAAGTAGGCCCGGGTGTCCACCGGCGGCACGTGCATCGCGTCGGCGACCTCGTCGTCCTCGAGCAGCCGCTCGATCCGGCCCATCCCGACGAGCTTGTGGTAGAGCCCCTTGTCGGGGCGGATGTCGGAGTACTGCAGGTCGATCAGGTGCAGCTTCGCGTCGTCCCACTCCAGGTTGTCCCGGTCGCGGTACTGGTTGAGCAGCTTGAGCTTGGCGATCCAGTCCAGCTCCCGGGCGCACAGCATGGGGTCGGTCTCGAGCCGGCCGAGCACCGACTCCCATCGCGCGAGCACATCGGCGGTCTGCACGTCGACGTCGGCGCCGAGCCGGTCCTCGACGTACTTCTTGGCGAGGTCGAGGTACTCCATCTGCAGCTGGACGGCGGTCAGCTCCCTGCCGTCCGACATCTTCAGCAGGTGCTTCAGCGTCGGGTCGTGGGAGACCGCGCGCAGCGAGCGGACCGGCTGGTCCACGGTCAGGTCACGGCTGATGAACCGGTCCTCGATCATCGCGAGCACCAGCGACGTCGTACCGACCTTGAGGTAGGTGGAGACCTCGGCGAGGTTGGCGTCACCGATGATCACGTGCAGCCGGCGGTACTTCTCCGGGTCGGCGTGCGGCTCGTCGCGGGTGTTGATGATCGGCCGCTTCAGCGTCGTCTCCAGGCCGACCTCGACCTCGAAGTAGTCGGCACGCTGGCTGATCTGGAAGCCCTGCTCGCGGCCGTCCTGGCCGATGCCGACCCGACCCGCGCCGGTAACCACCTGCCGGCTGACGAAGAACGGGGTCAGGTTGCGGACGATCTCCCCGAACGGCGTGGAGCGCCGCATCAGGTAGTTCTCGTGCGCGCCGTAGGAGGCGCCCTTGTTGTCGGTGTTGTTCTTGTAGAGCAGGATCGGCGCCGCACCCGGGATGGTCGCCGCGAGCCGCGACGCATCGAGCATCACCTGCTCACCGGCCTTGTCCCACTTCACGATGTCGCGCGGGTTGGTGCACTCGGGCGTGGAGTACTCCGGGTGCGCGTGGTCGACGTAGAGCCGCGCCCCGTTCGTGAGGATCACGTTGGCCAGGCCGAGGTCCTCGTCGGTCAGCTGCGAGGCGTCGGCGACCTCACGCGACATGTCGAACCCGCGGGCATCGCGCAACGGCGACTCCTCCTCGAAGTCCCACCGGGCACGACGGGCGCGCAACGTCGAGCTGGCGTAGGCGTTGACCACCTGCGACGAGGCGACCATCGGGTTGGCGGTCGACTGGCCCTGCACCGAGATCCCGAACTCGGTCTCGGTGCCCATGACGCGACGAACACTCATGGTCCGAGACTACGCGCCTGACAGAATCGAACCGTGTCCGAGGAGATCGTCGCGCTGGTCGACCGCGCCGGGTCCGTCGTGGGGACGGCCGCCCGGTCCGTCGTACGGCGGGAGAACCTGCTGCACGCGGCGACGGCGGTGCTGGTGCGCAACAGCGGCCGCCAGATCTACGTGCACCGCCGCGCCGACCACAAGGACTGGGCGCCGGGGTTCTACGACTGCGCGGCCGGTGGCGTGATCCAGGAGGGCGAGGACCCGGTGGCATCCGCCGTGCGTGAGCTGGAGGAGGAGCTGGGCATCACCGGTACGACGCTCCGCCCGCTCGGCACGTCACTCTACGAGGACGACGAGACCCGCTGCTTCGAGCACTGCTTCGAGGCGACCTGGGACGGGCCGGTCGTCCACGCCGACGACGAGGTGGTCTGGGGCGCGTGGATGTCGCTGGCCGACCTCGACGGCTGGCTGCGCGACCCGCGCCGCCGGTTCGTTCCGGACACCCGTCAGCTGCTCTCCCGGCTGGCCGCCGACTGGGTGCTCGACTACGGGGCCCTCGGCGGCCGCTCCGACCGGCAACCTCTCCGCCGCAACCGGGAGCAACAGGGCTGAACCGAACATCTTGCCGCGAGGTTGCCGGTCCGAGTGGTCGCTAGAGTCGCCGTGTGACCGACAACTCTGACCGCGCCCTCGCCGCCGCGGACGCGCTCGGCCTGACCTACGACGTGACCAGGCACGGGCCGGTGCGGTCGTTGCAGGAGGCGGCCGCCGCCCGCGGGGTGCCGGAGGCCGCGGTGATCAAGACGATCGTGGTCCGGCTCAGCGATGACGACTACCGGTTCGTGCTGGTGCCGGGTGACCGGGAGATCAGCTGGCCGAAGCTGCGCGCGCTGCTCGGCGTGAACCGGATCTCGATGCCGGACGCCGACACCGCGCTGTCCGTGACCGGTTACGTCCGCGGGACGATCACCCCGCTCGGGAGTACGACGGCGTGGCCGGTCGTCGCGGACCAGGCGATGGCCGGAGCCGTGTCCCTCGGCGGCGGAGCACCCGGTGTGGCCCTCACCGTGGACGCGACCGAGCTCGTGACGTCACTGAACGCCACCGTCGCGGACGTCACCGAGCCGGTTCAGCAGGGCTAGCTGCGCCGACTGGCCATGAACTTCTGGACCAGGAACAGCACTGCCAGAACCAGGACGATGAGAATGATCCACTTCATTGCTGCTCCTCGGGACGCGGTCGGGTCCTGAACAGGTACCCATCTGCGGCGGATACGAACCCGCCGCACCGTCACCCCTCGCGTCGGCCTTGCCACGCGTAGGCGATGTTGACGACCGCGATGCCGACCCAGGCGATCAACAGCGCCAGGAGCTTGTCGTTGACCGCCAGGACGATCGTGATCGGGATGGCCATCACCAGCGAGACGATGCCCAGCGCCAGCTGCTGGCCGCTGTGCCGTCGCTCCATCGCCTGGGAGCGCTGCCGCGCCGCGAGCCTCGCATCGACCCGCTGCTCGATCGCCGCCTCGACCTTCTCCACGAACGAGTCGACGAGGGCAGGTTCGTACTCCGGGCCGAGGTCGCGCCGGGTCTCGATGACCGCCTCGATCTCGGACCGATCGAGGTCGTCGGAACCGGTCATCGGCTAGAGGTACTGGCCGGTGTTGGAGACCGTGTCGATCGACCGGCCCGGCTCGGTCCCCTGCTTCCCGGTGATCAGCGTGCGGATGAACACGATCCGCTCGCCCTTCTTGCCGGAGATCCGCGCCCAGTCGTCGGGGTTGGTGGTGTTCGGCAGGTCCTCGTTCTCCTTGAACTCGTCGACGCACGCCTGGAGCATGTGGTTGACCCGCAGCCCCTTCTGGTCGTTGTCGAGCAGGTCCTTGATCGCCATCTTCTTGGCCCGGTCGACGATGTTCTGGATCATCGCGCCGGAGTTGAAGTCCTTGAAGTAGAGGACCTCCTTGTCACCGTTGGCGTAGGTGACCTCCAGGAACCGGTTCTCCTCGGTCTCGGTGTACATCCGCTCCACCGTCGCCCGGATCATGCCGGCCACGCAGGCGTCCCGGTCGTTGCCGAACTCGGCGAGGTCGTCGGCGTGCAGGGGCAGGTTCGCGGTGAGGTACTTGGAGAAGATGTCGCGCGCGGACTCGGCGTCGGGGCGCTCGATCTTGATCTTCACGTCGAGCCGGCCCGGCCGCAGGATCGCCGGGTCGATCATGTCCTCCCGGTTCGAGGCGCCGATCACGATCACGTTTTCGAGCCCCTCGACACCGTCGATCTCGGAGAGCAGCTGCGGGACGATGGTGTTCTCCACGTCGGAGGAGACCCCTGAGCCGCGGGTGCGGAACAGCGAGTCCATCTCGTCGAAGAACACGATCACCGGGGTGCCGTTGCTGGCCTTCTCCCGGGCCCGCTGGAACACCAGCCGGATGTGCCGTTCGGTCTCTCCGACGTACTTGTTCAGCAGCTCCGGGCCCTTGATGTTCAGGAAGTAGGACTTCCCCGCTGACCCCTCGCCGCCGGTCTTGGCCGCGACCTTCTTCGCCAGCGAGTTCGCGACCGCCTTCGCGATCAGGGTCTTGCCGCAGCCCGGAGGGCCGTAGAGCAGGACGCCCTTGGGCGGCTTGAGCTCGTGCTCCTTGAACATGTCGGGGTGCAGGTAGGGCAGCTCGATCGCGTCGCGGATCTGGTCGATCTGCCTGATCAGGCCGCCGATCTTGCTGTAGTCGATGTCCGGGACCTCTTCGAGCACCAGCTCCTCGACCTCGGACTTCGGGACCCGCTCGTAGGCGTAGCCGGACCGGACGTCGAGCAGCAGCGAGTCCCCCGCCCGGATCGGCTCGTTGCGCAGCGGCTCGGCGAGGCGTACGACGCGCTCCTCGTCGGCGTTCGCGATGACCAGCACGCGATCGCCGTCCGCGAGGAACTCCTTGAGCATCACGACCTCGCCGACCTTCTCGAAGTCGAGCGCGGCGACGACGTTCAGCGCCTCGTTGAGCATGACCTCCTGGCCGGGAACGAGCTCGTCGAGGTCGACCGAGGGACTGACGTTGACCCGCAGCTTGCGGCCGCCGGTGAACACGTCGATCGAGTCGTCCTCGTTGCGGCACAGGAACGTGCCGAAGCCGGCCGGCGGCTGGGCGAGCCGGTCGACCTCCTCCTTGAGGGTCATGATCTGGTCGCGGGCCTCCCGCAACGTCTGCGCGAGGCGCTCGTTCTGGGCGGTGACCGCCGCGAGGGAACGCTGCGTCTCGGTGAGCCGCTGCTCGAGCGCACGGGAGTGCACCGGGCCGTCCGCGAGCCGGCGGCGCAGGTCCGTGACTTCTTCCTCGAGGAAGCCGAGCTGGCTCTGTAGCTCCGCGGGCGTGCGAGAACCCGACCGGCCCGATCCACTCTCTGATGCTGGCACGAAAGTCACCTCCGCAGCATTGCTGTGAAATCGACCCTACCTGTGTACCCGGAGAAGTGAAGGAGTTATGCCATGTGTGTCGGTATCGGATGAGAAACGATCCAGATGGGCCTCCTGCGCATGGCCCGTTCAGACGTCGAACGGCTCCTCGGCGATGGTCGGCGGTAGCCCGGCCGGTCGCGGACCCTGGTAGTCGACGCCGTAGGCGCCGGGCGCCGGCCGCCGTTTCTTGGCCGGAACGGTCTCCCCCGGCGCCATCCGGCGGGCAGTGACCAGGAAGCCGGTGTGCCCGATCATCTTGTGGCCGGGCCGGATCGCGAGGCCCTCGACGTGCCAGTCGCGCACCAGCGTCTCCCACGGCTGCGGCTCGGTGAACCCGCCGTGTGCCCGGATCGTCTCCACGGTCCTTCCGAGCTGGGTGGTGGTGGCGACGTACGCGCAGACGATGCCGCCCGGCGTGAGCGCCTCGGCCACCGCGTCCACACACTCCCACGGCGCGAGCATGTCCAGGATCACCCGGTCGATGTCCCCGTCGTCGTCGGTCCGGCCGAGCGACTCGACGAGGTCACCGACGGTGAGCTTCCACGCCGGGTGCCGGCCGTCGAAGAACTGGTCGACGTTCTGCCGGGCCACCTCGGCGAACTCGGGACGGCGCTCGTACGACGACACCAGGCCGTGCGGGCCGACCGCGCGCAGGAGCGAGCACGTCAATGCTCCGGAGCCCACACCGGCCTCGACCACACGCGCGCCCGGGAAGATGTCCGCCATCGCGACGATCTGGGCCGCGTCCTTCGGGTAGACCACGGCGGCGCCGCGCGGCATCGAGACGACGAACTCGCTGAGCAGCGGCCGGAAGACGAGGTACTCGCCTCCCGCCGACGAGGTGACCGAGAACCCTTCCGGGCGGCCGATCAGGTCGTCGTGGTCGATCGAACCGCGGTTGGTGAAGAACCGGCGCCCCTGCTCGAGGCAGATGTTGTGCCGGCGGCCCTTGGTGTCGGTCAGCCGCACCCACTCACCTGCTCGGAGCGGTCCCCGGTGAACCCCGGACCACGTCTCGGGTGCGTCGTCAGTGGGCATGCGCGCACCCTACAAGGCGGCAGCGAAGGCCCGGTCGACGTCCTCGGTGGTCAGCACCCCGAACACGCTGCCGTCGCGCTCGAGCAGGAGGTACTCGGTGGCCGGGGTGCGTTGCATGGCCAGCACCAGGGTCTCGCCGGAGATGTCGGCGGAGAAGATCAGCCCTGGCTCGATGGTGCGCGACACCGCGCTGGTGGGCAGCCACGGCCGGCGGTCGTCGGGGGTGGCCAGCAGCGCGGCCTCGTTGACGATCCCGCTGGGGCTGCCGTCGGAGTCGAGGACGACGATGCTGCCGGCCTGGTCCTCCTGTGCGCGGCGTACCGCCTCGGCCAGCGGGAGGTCGTGCGGGACCGCGAGCGTACGTCGTGCCAGGCCACGCGCCTGCAAAGCCGGGAGCTTCCTGCGCAGCCGGGCCGAGACCATGGCACCGGTCGCCCCGGTCCACAGGAAGGACGCGATGACGAACGCGATCAGGTAGTCCACGATCGTGGCGGGGACGCCCAGCAGCGGTTCCTGCACGAGGGGCCAGGCCAGCGCGAGCAGCGCGGTGACCCGGCCGCCCCACCCGGCCACGATCGTGCCCTTGTGCGGGTTCCCGGTGACCTGCCACACGGCGGCGCGCAGCACCCGGCCACCGTCCAGCGGCAGTCCGGGCACCAGGTTGAGCACCCCCACGATCAGGTTCGCGCCTGCGAGGCCGTCCACGGCGAGGCCGAGCACACCGTCGGTGATCACGAAGTTCAGGGCGAGGAAGGCGAGGCCGACCGCGACCGAGGTCAGCGGGCCGACCACCGAGACCCCGAACTCCCGGCGCGGGGTGTCGGGTTCGCCGTCGATCTCGGTCACGCCGCCGAGGAAGTGCAGGGTGATCGAGCGGACCGGCAGCCCGTACCTCTTGGCCATCAGCGCGTGCGACATCTCGTGGACCAGCACGGACAGGTAGAGCAGCACCGCGAAGGCGACCCCGGCGACGTACCGCCAGCCGCCCAGTCCCGGCTCGACCTCCTCGATCCGCGGCGCCAGCAGCACGGCGATCAGTCCGGCCACCAGCAGCCACGAGGACCGCACCAGTACGTCGACGCCGCCGATCTGTCCGATCCGGAGCGTGCCGCGCTCACGTCGGGGCGCGGGGGTACCCGGTTCGGCTGTCGGCTGGTTCACGACTCAACGCTATCCGATCCACCGCGACGGTCCGTCCTTCGCGATCCTGTCGGTGGGGTGACCTAGGGTTTCTGCCATGACTCAGGACGTAGCGGAGCGCACCCAGGTCGACGGCGTGGACGTCGTCGGGTCGCTGTCGCCCAGCCGCGCCGGCGACTTCATGACCTGCCCGCTGCTCTACCGCTTCCGCACGATCGACAAGCTGCCCGAGCCCTACTCCCCCGACGCCGTGCGCGGCACCGTCGTGCACAAGGTGCTCGAGGACCTCTTCGACCTGCCCGCCCCGGACCGGACACCCGGTCGCGCCGGTGACCTGTTGGCCCCGGCGTGGGAGGCGATCATCGAGCAGGAGCCGGAGATCGCGGAGATGTTCGGTGCGGAGGGGCCTGAGATCGGTGCCTGGCTCGCGTCCTGCCGGGAGTCTCTGGACCGCTACTTCGCTCTCGAGGACCCGACCCGGCTCGAACCGGCCGAGCGGGAGCTCTACGTCGAGACGCTGCTGGACACCAAGCTGCTGCTCCGTGGCTTCATCGACCGGGTCGACGTCGCCCCGACGGGGGAGATCCGGGTCGTCGACTACAAGACCGGCAAGGCCCCGCGCGAGGCGTTCGAGGCCAAGGCGCTGTTCCAGATGAAGTTCTACGCGCTGGTGCTGTGGCGCACTCGCGGCGTCGTCCCCGCGATGCTGCAGCTGATCTACCTCGGCAGCGGCGAGCTGCTGCGCTACTGCCCCGACGAGCGCGACCTGCTCGCGACCGAGCGCAAGGTCGAGGCGATCTGGAAGGCGATCTCCCGCGCGCAGGAGTCCGGCGACTGGCGGCCCCGGCGCAGCCCGCTCTGCGGCTGGTGCGCACACCAGTCGCTGTGCCCGGAGTTCGGCGGCACGCCGCCCCCGCTTCCCGTCCTGCAGGTTGAGCCCGCCGCCGGCTGAGCGCGGAGCTCAGACGTCGTTGCGCTCTGCCCAGAGCGCGGCCTGGGTCCGGTCCGAGACACCGATCCGCTGGAACGTCGAGGTCAGGTGCGCCTTGACGGTGCGCTCGCTGATCCCCAACCGCCGGCCGATCTGCTTGTTGGCCAGCCCCATCCGCACCAGCTTCAGCACCTCCGCCTCGCGCGGCGTCAGGTCCACCGTCACCTTGGTGGCAGTCTGCGACCGCGCGGCGAGCAGCTGCCGGGCAGCCTTCGGGTGGATCGGTGACTCGCCCCGTGAGACTGCCCGGATCCCGTCGAAGAGGTCGGTCGGTTCGGCGTCCTTGAGCAGGTAGCCCACCGCCCCTGCGTCGAGCGCGGCGACGATCCGCTCGCTGTCGGAGTACGACGTGAGCACGACCACCTGGGTCGGACTGTTCGACGCGACGATCGAGCGGGTCGCGGACACCCCGTCGACGACCGGCATCTGCAGGTCCATCAGCACGACGTCGGGCTCCATCCTGGTCACCACCTCGAACGCCTCGGCGCCGTCGCCGGCGGTGCCCACGACCTCGATGTCGTCGGCCGCGGCGAGCAGCTGGGCCAGCCCGTTGCGCACCACCGCGTGGTCGTCGACGAGAACGACTCTGATCATCCGCGCTTCACCTCCAGTCGCACCGTGGTTCCTGTGCCCGGGCTCGAACGGACGTCGAGCCGCCCGCCTGCGTCGCGGATCAGGTCCCGCATCCCGCGCAGCCCGAAATGATCTCCGGACTCGACCCGTCCCGGTTCGAAGCCGCGACCGTCGTCGGTCACCTCCAGCACCACTGCACCGTTGCTGGCGTTCACGTTCACGGCCAGGGTGTCCGGCTGTCCGTGCCGCAGTGCGTTGCGCACCGCTTCCTGGGCCACCCGCCACACCAGTGCGACCACGTCTTCCTTCACCCCATCGATGTCCGTGACCTCCACCGTCGCCTCCACGCCGGCACCGTGTGCGGGTGCGACCAGGTCCTCCAGGGACGCCGCCAGCCCACCGGTGTGCAGCTCGGGCGGGTAGATCTCCACCAGCAACGACCGCAGTGAGCGCAGGCTGGTCCGCAGCGAGCCACTCATCCGCTCCAGGTCCGATGCGGTCTCCGGCCGTTCCGACCGCAGCGCCTCACCGGTGGCGGTCAGTGCGTACGACGTACCGACCAGGTCCTGGACCACGCCGTCGTGGAGATCCCGGGCGATCCGCCGCCGCTCCGAGTCGGAGGCGTCCACGGCGGCGCGTAGCAGCCGCTCCCGGTCGTCGGCGGAGGTCTTCAGCCGCCTGGTGAGAATCCACAGCAACGGGGTGGTCAGCGCGAGCAGCAGCAGCAGCCCACCGAGCGTGATCGGCCGGAACGCGGCGAAGATCGTCTCCTGTCGTTGACCCACCTTCTCGGCGGAGTAGTACACCTCGAACAGGAGCGGCTCGCCCTCCGGCGACTCGATCCGGTCGTAGACCTCGAGCAAACCACCGTCGGTGGTGAACTCGTAGCGGTTCTCCAGCCGGTTCTCCAGGCGGTTCGGGTCGGCGATTCCCGCTGCCGTGTCGCCCTCGTTCAGCACCCGGAGCTCTTTCTCACCGAGCTCGAACGTCTCGTTGATCAGCTCGCCCTGGTCGGAGTAGACGATCCGTCCGTCGCGGTTCCAGATCTTGACCCGTTTCACGTCACCGACCTCCAGCCTGTCCTTGATCCTTCGACTGAACCGGTCGATCGCACCCACATCGCCCTCGACGAGCCCTCGGGTCACGGCTGGTTCGGCCACCGATCCGGCGAGCAGCTCGGTGGTCGCGAGGGCGTCCGCGATCGCCTCATCTTTGGCGGCGCGTTCGCTGAGCTCTCCGGTTCCCACCGTGATCGCTGCGAGCACCAAGAACCCTGCGGCGAGAAACTGCGCCACAGGGTTCCTGATCAGTCGCACGACGGTCCTCCAAGCCCGGGGGCATCAGTATGACGCCCGGAGAGCTCAGAACTTCACGGTTCCGCGACATACCTCGCCGGTACGCGGGTTCCGCGCACGGAACACGAAGTGATCGGTCCCGGACATGTCCGACATGTAACGCTCCACGTCGAACGAACCGCTGGGCGGGCGGGTGGTCGCGACCCCGCGGGCGGTGCGGTCGCCGTTGTGCTTCATCCGCCACCGCCACTTCTGGCCGTTCTTGTTGCTGTCCACCTCGCCCTCGAGCTCGATGCCGTTGTCCTCGGGACTGGCCTTGACCTTCCAGTCCGACTTGCCACTGCACGAGCCGGTCCGGATCACGTCGTCGTCGTTGGCGACCGCCGGCGTGCCGACCAAGGCGACGGTCATGGCGAGGGCTGCGCCGGCGCCTGCGATGGTTCGCACCTTCATTGCTTTGCTCCTCTAGAGGGGGTCTGAGGAGAACAGCGTCCGTCCTGGCCGGGGCGAGTCACAATTGTCCGGAGGTACTACGACCCGTGGCGGTCGTCCTCCGGCCGCGCCGGCCCCGGCGTGACCGGCTCCGGATAGAGCACGCAGGCCACCTCGACGCCACCGGATGGCCGCAGCAAGGGGTCGTAGCCCTTGTGGAAGACCACCTCGACCCCGTCCCCGGTCTCCCGCACCTCGTCCACGCCGTGCCACAGCGGTTCCGACGGGTTCTCGGCGCGGGCGCGGTCGAGCAGCTGGCGGACGCGTGCCGAGTCGGCTCCCTTGCCGATCGTCACCCGCTTCTGCGGCTTGTCGAGCACGTCGAGGTCGCCCACCAGGCCCTGCTCGGCCTCGTAGACCGACGGGTCCTGCCGGGTCCAGTGCTCCTCGAGCAGGTTGCGGAGGTCGCGTGACTCCCATCCGCACTCGGCGACGGCCTCGGGACAGCGCGGGTGGAACGAGCAGCCGAGCGGCGGGCTGGCTGCATCGGGGATCTCGCCGCGCGGCAGGTCGCGCGGCACAACCTTGTGCGGGTCCGGCTCCGGGATCGCCTTGAGCAGCGCCTTGGTGTAGGGGTGCTTGGGGTCGGCGAAGATCTCGTCGGTCGGGCCGATCTCGACGATCCGGCCGAGGTACATGATCGCGACCCGGTCGCAGAAGAACTTCGCGGTCGCCAGGTCGTGCGTGATGTAGACGTAGGTCAGGCCCAGGTCGGTCTTCAGGTCCAGCATGAGCTGCAGGATCTTCGCGCGCACGCTCGCATCGAGCATCGACACCGGCTCGTCGGCGACGAGCACCTCGGGGTCGAGGATGATCGCCCGGGCGATCACCGCCCTCTGCTTCTGGCCGCCGGAGAGGTCGGAGGGGTACTTGCGCATGAACTGCTCGGCCGGCGAGAGCCCGACCCGCTCCAGGGCCGCGGCGACCCGCTCGCGCAGCTCCGCGCCAGAGGCGATGCCGTGGATCTTCAGCGGGTGACCGACCGCGGTCTCGATGCTCATCGAGGGGTTCAGCGCCGCGTGCGGGTCCTGGAACACCATCTGCAGGTCGGTGCGCAGCTCACGCAGCTCGCGGGACGACATCTTCGAGACCACCTGCTCGTGGTGCTCACCGCCGGCGCGGGGCTTGCGGTAGGTGATCGTGCCGTGCGTCGACCTCGCGAGGCCGAGCAGTGCCCGGCCGAGCGTGGTCTTGCCGCTGCCGGACTCGCCGACGACACCGAGCACCTCTCCCCTGCGCAGCGTGACGTTCACCCCGTCGACGGCCTTCACCGTGCCGGCGCCCAGCCCGAGCAGCCGGGACAAGGTGCCGCCCCGCAGCTCGTAGTGCACCTCGAGCTCGGACATCTCGATCAGGGCGTCGCCCACCACGGCGGGCTCAGGCTTCGTCTGCAACGGAGATCTCCTCGCGGCTCAGCGGCGTGGTCTGCTCGGGGGTCAGGTCCTGGGCGTAGCCGTTCCGGAGATCGGCCGCCCAGCACTGGGTGCGGCTCCCGTTCTTCATCTCCCGCTGGATCGGGTGCGTGGTGGCGCACACGTTCATCGCGTCGGGGCAGCGGGGGTGGAAGTGGCAGCCCGGAGGCGGGTCCACCAGGTCCGGTGGCGCGCCGGGGATGAAGTTCAGCCCGGTCGAGGCCAGCGAGATCGTGGAGCGCAGCAGCTCCCGGGTGTAGGGGTGCTGCGGCTCCGCGAACACGTCGCGCGCGTCGCCGATCTCGACGATCTCCCCGGCGTACATCACCGCGACCCGGTCGCACGCCTCGGCGATGATGCCGAGGTTGTGGGTGATCAGCAGCAGCGAGGTGTCGAACTCGCGACGCAGGTCGTGCAGGATCCGGATGATCTGCGCCTCCACGAGTACGTCGAGCGCGGTGGTCGGCTC
>DATFGA010000129.1:0-2203 GCA_035249775.1 Nocardioidaceae bacterium
CGCGACGGCCGCGCCAGACACCGAGATCGACGTGCCGGTCGCCCCGGAGGGCTGGTGGGTCGACCTGCGTTGCTCCCAGCTGGGTGACCCGTGAGTGGAGCGGACGACGGGATTCGAACCCGCGACCCCAACCTTGGCAAGGTTGTGCTCTACCAGCTGAGCCACGTCCGCGTGAGGCAGCGACCCTAGCAAAGGGCCTTCGGGGCACCCCAACCCCCCGGTTTCTCGGGCTTCCGGGATCGCCCGGTTGTGACCCCGATCACAGCGAGAGGCGAACTTTGTGTACGGTCGAAGGCCACACGGGGCTCGGTCGGCGGATCCGAAAGGGGGGCATGGTTCGTATGAGGGGGACGCGTCGAGTGGGCTACCGGCGCACGGCTCGCGTGGCCGTCGGCGTCGCCGCGGCAGCCACCCTGACCTTCGCCGTCACGTCTCCCGGCGGCACGCAGGACAAGCCGTTCGGGGCCGGCACCGGCACCGCCGTGGCGCTGGCCTACAAGGTGAACCCGATCTTCGGGAACCTGAGCTTCGGCATCACGGTCGGCGAGTCGGTCGCCGGCCACCAGAACACCGGCGCCACCGCCCAGAGCAAGGCCATCAACCTCGGCGTCATCGGCGTCACGCTGGCCGGCGAGGGCTGCAACGGCGACGATCCCACGCTCCCGGCCGAGCAGCAGCCGCAGCCGGTCATCGTCCGCTCGGACGAGCCGGGCGCGGCGGAAGGGCGCACCGACTCGCTCGGAGAGGGCGCCATCACGATGTCCTCCCGGGCCACGCCACAGCCCTTCGCGGAGGCGGTCACCTCGATCGCGCCGGTGGGCGTGCCGAACGCCCTGGAGATCTCCGGCGGCCGCACCACCGCCAGCTCCGGCGTGCTGAAGGCGGGCATCCGCGAGGCCCGGGCGGTCAGCGAGATCGCGAACGTCAACCTCCTGGGCGGCCTCGTGAAGCTGCAGAACCTGCGGTGGGAGGCGGTCCAGACCACCGGTGTCACCACGACGAACACCGGGTCGTTCAGCCTCGGGTCGATCAACGTGGCCGGCACCAACATCCCCCTGCCGAACGACCCGCTGGCCCAGCTCTCGTCGCTGAAGGACGTCCTCGGCGCCCTCGGGATCACGATCACGGCGCCGTCCAGCCGCTTCAGCCAGGGGATCATGTTCGTCGACCCGATGCGCATCGGGATCGTGCCCTCCGCGGCGCGGGACAACCTCGTCAACCTCATCCTCGGCGGTGTGCAGGACGTCCGTGAGCAGTTCACGGCCCTGCTGGCCCAGCTCGGCTGCAACGGCAGCGCCGACATCCTCGGCAACAACGGCAAGACGCTGATCACGGTCTTCGACCTCGCCCTCGGCACCGTCAGCGGCGCCGGGGCGCTCACCCTCGAGCTGGGGGGCGTGACCGCGACCACCTCGGACATCTCCGGGTTCGCGTTCGGGCAGGCCCCGGGCGCGCCGGCCCTCCCGTCGCTCACCCCGGCCGTGCCCCCGCTCGGCAACCTCACCCCGAACCTCGGCAACGCCCCCGCGAACCTCGGTGGCAGCAGCGCGCCCGGCACCGGAGGCACCGCGACCCAGCCCATCGCAGACGAGGACGGCGAGCGGGGCGGGATCCTGCTCGGCGTGGCCGGCGGCGGCCTCGCACTGCTTCTGCTCACCGCCGAGGCCGATCGCCGCAAGATGCGCCGGGCCCAACGCGAGATCTTCCAGGAGGCCTGATGTCGACCCTCGAGGCAAACCCGCCGCGCGGCCACTTCGGCGTGTGGCAGCGGCTGCTGCGGGGCTACGGCCCGCTGGCCGTGTTCGCGCTGATGATCCTGCTCCTGTCGGTGCTGGTCCCGTCGAAGGTCCACGACGACGAGGCCGTGGCCGCCGACAACGCCGGCTCGGGCAGCGGCGCGGCCGCCGCGCCACCGGCCGACCCCACGTTCACCGTCGCGGTGCTCGGCGATCCCACGGGCGGCACCTACACGTTGAAGGCCACCCTCGGCGACGACACCCAGGAGACCGCCCCGCTGCAGTTCAACGCGGCGGCCCCCGACCTCGACACCGCCATCGAGGCGCTGTCGAACGTCGGCGCCGATGAGGTGACGGTCACCGGCGCCGGGCCGTTCACCGTGGTCTTCGACGGCGACGGGGACTTCGACGACGTCGTCCTCGCGGCCGGACAGAACAACCTCACCGGCGGCACCAGCCCGGGCCTC
>DATFGA010000130.1:0-10586 GCA_035249775.1 Nocardioidaceae bacterium
GGCCGGTTCACCGGGCTGCCGCGCAGCGCGTCGGCGAGGTCGCGCGCCGAGGCGAACCGGTCCGCCGGGTCCTTCGCCAGGGCGGTGGCGACCACGGCCTGGAGGTGCTCCGGGACGGTGTCCGGCAGCGGCGGGACCGGCTCACGCAGGTGGGCCAGCGCGGTGGTGACCGGCGTGTCCGCCGCGAACGGGCGGCGTCCGGCCAGGCACTCGTAGAGCACCACGCCGAGCGCGTAGATGTCGCTGGCCGCGGTCGCCGGCTGCCCCTCGACCTGTTCCGGTGAGATGTAGTGCGGGGTGCCGACGATCTGCCCGGTCTGGGTCAGCGGCACCGCGTCCGCAGCCCGGGCGATACCGAAGTCGGTGATCTTGACCTGTCCGTCGGGGGTGACCAGCAGGTTGGCCGGCTTCACGTCGCGGTGCACGATGCCCATCGCGTGCGCGGCGCCGATCGCGTCGGCGGCCTGGGCGACCAGCTCCGCGGCGTTCGCCGGAGGCATCGGCTCCCCGCCGAGCAACGTCGACAGCGGCTGGCCGGGGACGAGCTCCATCACCAGGAACGGCCTCGGCCGGTCCGACCCGTCGGCCAGCTCGCCGAAATCGAACACGGAGGCGATGTTCTGGTGGTGCAGGGCGGCCGCGTGCCGGGCCTCGGCCTCGAACCGGGCCACGAAGGTGGGGTCGTCGGCGTACTCGTGCTTGAGGACCTTCACCGCGACCTCGCGATCGAGGACCAGGTCCGTGGCCCGCCACACCTCGCCCATTCCGCCGGTCGCGATCCGGGTGTCGAGGCGGTACCGGTCGTGCGGCCCCTGCTCCGCCGCCGGGACGGTGCCCGGGATGCCGGTCACGGGTTGATCACCGCCTCCATCACGCGCTTCGCGATCGGCGCGGCGAGCCCGCTGCCGGAGATCGCGTCGCGCTCCACGCCCGCGTCCTCGACCAGGACAGCGACCGCGACCGCCGGGTTGTCGGCGGGTGCGAAGGAGACGAACCAGGCGTACGGCGGCCGGTCCGGCGAGCTCTGCGCGGTGCCGGTCTTGCCGGCGACCTTGATGCCGGGGATCTGCGCCGGGGTGGCGGTGCCGCGGTCGACGACCTCGATCATCATCTGGGTCAGGTCACGGGCCACGTCGGCGCTGACCGCGGTGCGGAACGGCTCCGGGTTGGTCTTCTCCAGCGGGTCGAGGTCGGGGGAGCGGACCTCGTCGACGAGGTAGGGCTTCATCACCGTGCCGCCGTTGGCGATGCCGGCGGTGACCATCGCCATCTGCAGCGGCGTCGAGGCGACGTCGAACTGGCCGATCGCCGACAGCGCGGTCTGCGGCTCGTCGGGGTCCTCGGGGAACCGGCTGGCCACCTGGCCGTTCAGGTCCTCCAGGTAGCGCTCACCGAACCCGAACTTCTGGGCCTGCTCCCGCAGCGTGTCCGCGCCGAGCTGCATGCCGAGGTAGCCGAAGGACACGTTGCAGGACACCATCAGCGCCTCGGTCAGCGTGATCCGGCGGCCACCGCAGTCGCCGCCGCTGTCGTTGACCAGGTCGGTGTCGGTCTGCGGCAGGTCCAGGCTGGTCCCCCCGGGCACCGTCGACTCCGGTGTGTACTGCCCGCTGGAGAGCGCGGCCGCGGCGGTGACCAGCTTGAACGTCGAGCCTGGCGGGTAGACCTCCTGGATCGCCCGGTTCAGCAGCGGCTCCTCGGGGTTGCTCTGCAGCTGCTCCCAGGCGTCCTGCACCTTGCCGAGGTTGTGCGAGGCGAGCCGGTTCGGGTCGTAGGAGGGTGAGGAGACCATCGCCAGGATGCCGCCCGTGGAGGGGTCGATCGCGACCACCGCGCCCTCGACGTTGTTGCCCAGGGCACGCAGGCCGTCGTACGCCGCATTCTGTGCCTGCGGGTCGATGGTGAGGGTGACGTCACCGCCCTCCGGCTCGCTGTTGCCGAACAGGTCGACGACCCGGTTGACGAACAGCCGCGGGTCGGAGCCGGACAGGATCTCGTTGTGGGTGAGCTCGACGGCGTTGCGGCCGTAGGTGTAGGAGTAGTAGCCGCTCAGGTGGGCGTACTTCTGCGGCTGCGGGTAGACCCGCTGGAACTCGAACTGGTCGTCGACCGGCTCGCTGCGTGCGATCGAGGTTCCGCTGACCAGGATCGCGCCCCGCTCCCGGGAGAACTCCGCGTCCCGGACCCGCTTGTTGTCGTTGCGGGAGTTGAGCTCGTCGGCCTGGAGGTACTGCAGGTAGGTGGCGTTGAGCAGCAGCGCCATGAACAGCGCCATGCAGAAGATGGACATCGTGCGGATCGGCTTGTTCACCGGGTGATCACCACCTGGGTGGCGTCGTCGTCGGTGGGCCGCGACAGGTCGGGTAAGGGTCGGCGGGCCTGGTCGGAGATCCGCAGCAGCAGCGCGATGATCGCCCAGTTCGCGACCAGCGACGAGCCGCCGTAGGACATGAACGGGGTGGTCAGGCCGGTCAGCGGGATCAGCTTGGTGACGCCGCCGATGACGACGAAGACCTGGAGCGCGAAGGTCACCGCGAGGCCGGTGGCGACGAGCTTCCCGAACGCGTCGCGGCAGACGAGTGCCGTGCGCAGGCCGCGTTCGACGATCAGCCCGTAGAGCACGATGATCGCCATCACCCCGGTGAGACCGAGCTCCTCGCCCATCGCGGCGATGATGAAGTCGGAGTAGGAGAACGGGATCAGGGTGGGGTCGCCCTGCCCGAGCCCGCGGCCGACCAGTCCACCCCAGGCCATGCCGTACATCCCCTGCACGATCTGGTAGCTGCCGGCGTCGCTGGGGAACGGGTTGATCCAGGAGTCGACCCGGGACTGGACGTGGCTGAAAGCCAGGAAGCCGACGTAGGACCCGATCGCGAACAGGGTGCCGCCCACCACCAGCCAGCCGGGCCGCTCGGTGGCCACGTAGAGCATCACCAGGAACAGGCCGAAGAACAGCAGCGACGAGCCGAGGTCCTTCTGGAAGACGAGGACGCCGAGGCTGACCAGCCACATCGCCAGGATCGGTCCGAGGTCGCGGCCGCGCGGGAAGTCGATCCCGGCGAACCGGCGGCCGGCCAGGGCCAGCGCGTCCCGGTGCAGCACCAGGTAGCCGGCGAAGAAGATCACCAGGAGGACCTTGGCGACCTCACCGGGCTGGAAGCTCAGCGGACCGACGTTGATCCAGATCCGGGCGCCGTTGATCGTGGTGCCGAGCACCGGCAGCAGCGGCATCACCAGCAGCACCAGGGCGGCGAACCCGGAGGTGTAGGTGAACGCCTGGAGCCGTCGGTGGTCGCGGAGCAGGATCAGCACCGCCCCGAACAAGACCACGCCGAGCGTCATCCAGATCAGCTGGTCGCGGGCGAACGTGTTCGCCTCCTCGTTCGCCGCCAGGTTCGCCAGGTCGATCCGGTGGATCATCGCCAGGCCGAGTCCGTTCAGTGCCGCCACGACCGGCAGCAGGACGGGATCGGCGTACGGCGCGAAGATCCGCACCACGATGTGGCAGGCGATGCACAGCGCGGCCAGCCAGCCGGCGTACGCGACCATGTTCGCGGGGATGGTGCCCTCGACGCCGAGTCCGACCGCGGCGTAGGCGCCGACACCGACCATCAGGCTGAGCACGAGCAGGAACAGCTCGGCCCCACGCCGGCGGCGGTGGACGAAGCCCATCAGCGGGCTGGGGGCGCTCATGGTGTCGCCTCGACGCAGTTCTCGGGCGCCTCCGTCGGCGTCGGACTCGGGGTCGGGCTGGGGCTGGGAGACGGGGTCGCGGCGGGCCGTTGGGTCCGGTTCCCGCGGGGCCGGTCGTCCCCGGGCCGGTCGCCGCGCGGGCGCTCGGTCGCGGTCGGTGTCGGCGTGGGGGTCGGTGTGGGCTCGGGCTCGGGGCAGATCCGCACGAAGCCCTGCAGCCGTTCCACGATGCCCTCGGCGTCCTCGCGGCCGTCGGCGCTGATCCCGCCACGGACCTGGTCCGCGCGGAAGTCGGGAAGGGTGTCCAGCTCGATCTCGGTCGTCTCGTAGACCGAGGTCAGTGTGATCCCTGGCAGGTCCGCCTGGACGCCCTGGTAGATCGCGACGTTCTCGCCGTCGGCGGCCACGTAGTACTGGTCCTGGGTCCAGTTGTAGGCCATCGCCGCCAGCAGCCACACGACCAGGCCGAGCACCACCAGCACCGCGAGCCGGCGCAGCCACACGAAGCGCCGAGGCGGTCGCGGTGCGTAGCGCAGCTCCTCGGGGTCGATCGAGTCCGGGTCGCTGCCCGGCACCGGCTCCAGCTCACCGGTGTCCCCGGAGCGGTGGCCGCGGAAGAAGCTCTTGGAGGTGGCCCCTGCCTTGCGTGGCTGTTCGGCCGCCGCGCCGACCAGCATCGGCCCGGTCGCGGCCGCCGCGACCGTCTCCTCGTCGACGGCGGCGTCCGCCTCCACCACGTCGGCGACCACACAGGTGATGTTGTCGCTGCTGCCTGCCTCCAGCGAGGCCCGGATCAGCTCGACGACGGCGTAGTCGACGGTGCCGGTGCTCAGGATGTCGGTCAGCCGGTCGTTGTCGAGCACCCCCGAGCAGCCGTCGCTGCACAGCAACACCCGGTCACCGGGGGCGAGCTCGAGCAGGAACAGGTCCGGGTCGGTCTCGTGCACCCCGTCGACCGCGCGCAGGATCAGGTTGCGGTGCGGGTGCACGCGCGCCTCGTCCTCGGTGATCCGGCCCTCGTCGATGAGGCCCTGCACGAAGGTGTGGTCCTTGGTGAGCTGGCTGAGCTCGCCGTCCCGCAGCAGGTAGCCGCGGCTGTCGCCGATGTGGCCGACGCCGATCCGGTTCCCGTCGAACAGGGCCGCGGTGACCGTCGTACTGGTGCCCTCCAGCTCCGGGTCGTCGTCGACCAGCTCGGCGATCCGGTCGTGCGCCCGGTGGATGGCGCCGGCGAGCGCCTCGAGCAGGTCCTCGGGCGGCGGTGCGTCGAGACGACGCAGGATCTGTACGGCGGTGCTGCTCGCGATGTCACCGCGCGCGGCGCCCCCGACGCCGTCGGCGATGACCAGCAGGCGCTCGCTCGCGAATCCGGAGTCCTGGTTGTCCTTGCGCACCCGACCCACGTCGGACAGCGCGGCGTACCGCAGGCTCAGGCTCATCGAGGAGGACCTACTTCCTCAGCTCGAGAGTGGTCTTGCCGATGCGAACCTGCGATCCCAGCTGAAGCGTGGTCGGCTGGGTGAGCCGTTGGGTGCCGATGTAGGTGCCGTTGGTGGAGCCGAGGTCCTCGACGAACCACTGGTCGCCGGAGGAGGCGATCCGGGCGTGCCGGGTGGACACGTAGTCGTCGTCGAGCCGGATCGCGGCGTCGCTGCCCCGGCCGATCAGCAGCGGCGCCTCGTCGAGCGAGATCTGCTCACCGGCGTTCGCGCCGTCGATGATCGCGACGTGGGTCGGGGCGCCCCGGGGCCGCCGCGCGGGCTTGGGCCGGTTCTTCGCCGCCTGCCGCTGCGCGCGCCGCTCCGCCCGTGGGGTCGACTCGATCCGGGCCCCGAACATGTCCGAGCGGACGACGGAGATCGCGGAGAGCACGAAGATCCACAGGATCGCCAGGTAGGCGAATCGGATCAGCACCAGGGTGAGCTCAGACATCGCCACCTTCTCGCCGCGCGACGAAGTGGATCGTCATCGTGGTGTTGCCGATCTTCAGGGTCGAACCGTCGTCGAGGCTGGCCTGCTCCACGCGCCGGCCGTTGACGTGGATCCCGTTGGTGGAGCCCAGGTCGACCACACTGACCTGCGGGGCGGTCTCGTTCGGGAAGACCCGGATCTCGG
Organism: Nocardioidaceae bacterium; assembly: GCA_035249775.1. Classification (GTDB taxonomy): domain Bacteria; phylum Actinomycetota; class Actinomycetes; order Propionibacteriales; family Nocardioidaceae; genus Nocardioides_C. The sequence continues at coordinate 5,809 of DATFGA010000130.1, forward strand.
CGTGTCGGCGGGAGACGCCGGGGTCGTTGATGCGCAGGTCCGCCTCGGTGCCGCGGCCGATGACCAGGCCCGGAGGTTCGAGCGGGTGCTTCATGCCGTTCACCTCGAGCATCACCGTGGCCCGGCGTACCGCCGTGTCGCTGACGCTCCGCTCGGCGGCGGGGGTCACCTTGGCCAGCGCGGCGCTGCGCACCCGGAACCGGCCGGTGCCGAGCTCGTCGACCTTGTCGAAGCTGATGGAGACCGGGCCGGTGAACACGTAGCTCTGCTCGTGGGCGTGCTCGCGGAGCATGTCGGTGAGCTCCTCGGCCAGCGTGGAGCCGTACGGCGCGAGCCGCTCGTGGTCCGCGGCGGAGAGCTCGACGTGGAAGCTGTTCGGCACCAGCCGCCGGTTGCGGGACAGGATCTGGGCGGAGTTGTCGACCTCCCGCTGCAGGGCGGCCGCGACCTCGACCGGCTGGACGGCGCTGCGGAAGGCCTTGGCGAAGGCGCCGGAGACGAGCGTTTCGAGGCGGTTCTCGAACCGCTGGAACATTCCCATGTCGCCTCCTTCCTGCCTGTCGTTCGCTTCCGGTTGCCCGGGGGTGAACCCGTAATTGTGCATGACGGCGACGCCGGGGGGTTATCCGACTCAATCGCATCGTATCGGGCTGCCCCATGTCGGATCGGCGTCGGTTTGGGGAGGGTCGACCTCGTGGGATAACCTGAGCGGGCTTCACGCGCGAGTGGCGGAATAGGCAGACGCGCACGGTTCAGGTCCGTGTGCCCGAAAGGGCGTGGGGGTTCAACTCCCCCCTCGCGCACGTGTGGCTGGGAATCCAGCACGAGCCGGACGGTCGACCAGGCCGTCCGGCTTTCGCGTCCCCGGGACCGTAGTCCTCCCGGTCGATACGCGGTGTGGCAGCCTGGTGACCGTGAGGACGACTCTGGTGGTGGTGGGCCTGCTGCTCGCCGTGGTGGGTGCGCTGTGGACGTTCCAGGGCCTCGGCTACGTCGGCGGCAGTCCGATGACCGACGAGTCCGTCTGGGCGGTGGTCGGCCCGATCGTCGCCGGGCTGGGCGTGGCGCTCGCCTGGGTGGCCTGGCGCGGACCCGGCAACCGGTAGCCCGCGCTGGTTTGGCCCGCGCTTACGCGGGAACCGATGGCGCGTGGCTGACACAGCAAGTACGACGGACGCGGCCGGTGTGCTCTTCGACGTGGACGGGACCCTGCTCGACACGAACTACCTGCACGTCCTGGCCTGGTGGCGGGCGTTCCGGGACACCGGTCATGACGAGGTGACCATGGCGAGCATCCACCGGGCCATCGGGATCGCCAGCGAAGGTCTGGTCGAGCACCTGGTCGGTCGGCCCGACGACGCCGCGGTGGAGGCGCACACCCGACGCTACGAGGCGCTGCGCGACCAGGTGGTCGCCTTTCCCAGGACCGCCGAGCTGGTCGAGGCGTGTGCGAAGCACGGGCTCACCGTGGTGCTCGCCACCAGCGGCAAGGAGGCCGACCTGGAGTGGATGGTCCCGGCCGTCGGCGCGGAGAGCAGCATCGGCGGGGCCACCACATCCTCGGCGGTCGACCAGGCGAAGCCGGCTCCGGACCTGCTCTCGGCCGCGATGGCCGAGCACGGCCTCTCGCCGGCGAGAACCGTGGTCGTGGGCGACACCGTGTGGGACGTCGAGTCCGCGCGCCGGGCGCAGCTGCCGTGCATCGCGCTCACCTGCGGCGGGATCTCCCGGGCTGAGCTGCTCGAGGCCGGCGCGGCGGAGGTCTACGACGACCCGGCGGGCCTGCTGGACCAGTTCGCGGAGTCGCTGCTCGGACGGATCTCCGAGGGAGGTCACTGAGTTGTTGCTGATGAGTGAACAGTCAACAATTTGGCCCATGGAGAGCACCGGGTTGCTAGGTTCACGTTCGGGGATGGGCTCAGCCGCCGATGGCGGCCACGGGCGAATGGTCACGGACAGCCGGGGGGCGACCGTGTGTCGGGGACGCGGCGTGGCAGGCCCACGACGCGTCCCCGACCAGGTAGAAGTCCGCACATGACCTCAACCCGTCGCGGCAGACCGCCCGGTCGGCTGGTCGACCCGACGCCCCCGGACGGTGCCACCTTTCACAGTGAGGTCCGCATCGGCTGGTTGCTGCGCAGCTGGCGACTCGCCGTCCGGCCCGAGAGCAGCGCACGGACGTTCGCGCAGACGCTGACCGAGCTCGGCCGGTCCGCCGACGCCAGCCGGGTCAGCCGGTGGGAGACTGGCCAGCTTCCGGTGCCGCTCGACGTCGTCGCGGCCTATGAACGCGCCCTCGACGTGGTGCCCGGGGCGCTGGCCGCGATCGCCGTCGGGATGCGACGGCTGCCCTCGGCCCCTGACGACGTCGTCGGTCTCCCGGTGCACCAGTTCTCCGTGGCCGACCTCGAGCGGGTCCTCGACGTGGTCGTCGACGGCGCGCCCACCGGATCCGACTGGTTCGAGCTGGCACTCCTGGTGGCGAGCCGACCGGAGCAGGTGACGCTGCCCATGTCGGTGTGGCAGGGCTTGACCGCGACGCTGGTGAAAGAGCTGGGCCTCTCGGTCGCGGAGGCCTACATCACCCGGATCGAGGCAGCCGTGCTGCTGCATGAGCACCCGCGAGCCAAGCAGGCCCTGGTCCGGTCGATCGGCGAGAACGTGATCCATCCGGAGTCACTGCTGGTCGTCGACGCCTTGTCGCTGCTCACCGACCTGACCGACCCACCGGCCGGCGACCTGGTCCTCCGCCTGCTGGAGCAGCAGCCGCCCGGACCGACCTTGAACGGGGCGATGTGGGCAGCATCCGCCAAGGCCACCCGCGGCCACTTCGATGGCGACCAGCTGCGTCGGCTGGAGCGGGCGGTGGCCGGGATCGTGGAACGCGTCGGCCTGCACGCCGGCGGCCTCTTCAACCGGCTCAGCGACCTGGTCGCGGTCCTCCCCGACGACTCCCGACGCCGGCTGACCACCGTCCTGGCCGGCGAGGACGCACCGGCACCGCGATCGGAGCCGGTCACCCCGTGGGACCGGTCAGAGGTACGTCGGATCAGCGGTTCCCTCGCGGAGATCGGCGACGCCGACGACGACCCGCTGCTCGAGCGGCTGCTGGAGGAGGCGGTGTTCCATCCCGACACCGAGCGTCGCTTCCAGGCGTGCCTGACGGTCACCTTCTCCCCGCACCGGGATCGACTCGGTGCCACGTGCGGTTCGCTGATCGACCAGCATCTGCGCGGTGTCGCGGTCCTTCCGCCGGTGCTCGCCGAGCGGGTGATGGCGATGCTCACCTTCGTCGGCCGCGAGCAGCAACGCCCCCTGCTGAACCGGGTGATCGAGGAGGGGCCGGACCAGCTGCGCGGGTCGGCGCTGGTCGCGGTCGCCCACCTGCCGCCCTCGCAGGCGCAGCTCGACCAGCGCCCCGAGCTGATGCCGCTGCTCACCGGGGACGACGAGGAGCTCGCCCGACGGGCGATGTACTGCGCCGGGATGACCGGCGACCCGTGCCTGCTCGAGCTCGGACGGGACCCCGGGGTCGCCGAGTGGGTACGGCACTCGGCCGCCTGGTGGCGGCGGGAGGGACCGGCGCTGCACGAGCCCGGCATCGGACGATCCGAGCGATCCGGGACCTAGGTCCCGCGCGGAGGTGACCTGCGCACCTGCTCCGGCCGGCCGCGTCGGGGGATGCTGGATCGCAGGACAGCCTGAACGGGGGACGACATGTGCGAGCACTGCGGATGCCGCGGCGTGGAGCCGATCGCCGAGCTGATGGACGAGCACCTCGCTCTGCTCGACCTCAGCGGGGTGGTTCGCCGTGCCCTGGCCGAGAACGACCGGGCCGCGGCGGTCAACGCGCTGGCCCGACTCGGCCGCAATCTCGATTCGCACGTACGTCGCGAGGAGGCCGGTGTGTTCACCGCGCTGAAGAACCAAGGTGACTTCGCTGAGGACGTGCGGATGCTCGAGGAGGAGCACACCGACTTCGATGTGGCCCTGGCCGGGCTCGACCCGTCCGCACCAAGCTTCGAGGCCCGGGTCGAGGAGCTGCTCGAGCACCTCTCCGAGCACATCGACAAGGAGAACCTCGGCATCTTTCCGGTGGCCGTCGTCACCCTCGGTGCGACCGGGTGGGAGACCGTCGGCCGGGCCCGGGCCATCGCCTGACACACCCCCCGCCTCCCTACCTCCCCGTTGAGGCGTGCAGTTTTCGCCGTTGAGGCGTGGACTTTTCGCCGTTGAGGCGTGCAAGATTCGCGTTCGAGCCTGTGGAGGAGTCGCGCCGAACCTCATCCCGGCGTACGCGCTGGCGTCGGAACGTCATCTCGGTGCGGAGTGGCTTTCCCACACGTCACGAGGCGAAAACCCCACTCTTCAACGGGAAGAAAAGCACGTCTCGACGGCGATAACTCCGCGTCTCGACGGGGAGAAAGGCGCGTCTCAACGGGGAGAAAGGCGCGTCTCAACGGGGGTCTCAACGGGGGGTCAAGGGGGGTCAGGGGGCGTCGGTGAGGGCGGGGTTGTCGAAGGTCTCCGGGTCGTCGAGCACGGTGGCCCGGTCGAGCGGCCACACGATCCCCCACACCTTGCCGACCACCTCCTCGACCGGCACGGTTCCGTTCCCGGGTAGCCGTTGGTGGGCACGGGAGTCCTGGCTGTTGGAGCGGTTGTCGCCCATCACCCAGATCCGGTCCTCCGGCACCACCACGTCGAACGGCTGTTGGGAGGCCTCCTCCCCGTCGCGCAGGTAGGCGTCGCCGTCGATCGGTACGTCGTTGATGGTG
>DATFGA010000131.1:0-7009 GCA_035249775.1 Nocardioidaceae bacterium
CGCGCTGCTGCCCTACCTGATCGCGATGATCGCGATCCCGCTCGGACCGGGGCTGGTCGGCCAGGACCTCGACCTCGGCCTGTTCTTCGTGCTCGCGGTGATGGGCGTCGGCGTGATCGGCACGCTGATGGGCGGCTGGTCGAGCGCGAACAAGTTCAGCCTGCTCGGCGGGATCCGGGTCGCCGCCCAGCTGGTCGCCTATGAGCTGCCGTTCGTGCTCGCCGCCGCGTCGGTCGCGATGGCGGCGGGAACCCTGTCGCTGACCGGGATCGTGATGGCGTGGAACCCGTGGTGGCTGCTGTGGCAGGCGCCGGCCGCGATCGTGTTCTTCGTCGCCGGGCTCGCCGAGCTGCAGCGGCCGCCGTTCGACATGCCGGTCGCCGACGCCGAGCTGGTGTTCGGCCCCTACACCGAGTACGGCGGGCTGCGGTTCGCGCTGTTCATCCTCGCCGAGTACGCCGGCATCGTGGTCCTCTCCGCGCTGACCACGGTGCTGTTCCTGGGCGGCTGGCACGGACCGTTCGAGGACCAGCTCGGCTGGCTGTGGACGCTGACCAAGATCTTCCTGGTCGCGTTCGTGGTGATCTGGGTCCGGGTGGCCTACCCGCGGCTGCGCGAGGACCAGCTGCAGCGGCTCGCCTGGCAGGGCCTGGTCCCGCTCGTCCTCTTCCAGCTCGCGATCACAGCAGTAGGTGTGGTGATGACGCAATGACGATCCTCGAGAGCTTCCCTGGCCGGGGCCTGATCAAGGGCCTCGCGGTCACGATGCGGAACATGACCCGGCGCTCGGTGACTGCGCAGTATCCCGACGCCCTGCCCGAGCTGCCCCCGCGCTCGCGCGGCGTGATCGCACTGATCGAGGAGAACTGCACGGTCTGCATGCTGTGCGCGCGCGAGTGCCCGGCGTGGTGCATCTACATCGACTCCCACAAGGACACGATCCCGGCGACCACCGAGGGCGGCAAGGACAAGAGCCGCAACGTGCTGGACCGGTTCGCGATCGACTTCTCGATCTGCATGTACTGCTCGATCTGCGTCGAGGTGTGCCCGTTCGACGCGCTGCACTGGAGCCCTGAGTTCGAGTACGCCGAGCTCGACATTCGCGAGCTGACCCATGAGAAGGACCGGCTGCGGGACTGGATGTGGACGGTCCCGGCACCGGTTGCCCTGGACGAGGGAGCCGAACCCGCCAAGGAGATCACCACCGCCGAGAAGGCCGCCGCCAAAGCCGCCGAGTTGTCAGCGCGTAGTGCCCCTCTAGGGGACGCACCCCCTGACAAGTCGGGGGATGCATGAGCGTCGTCGAGGTGATCTTCCTGCTGCTGAGCCTGGTCGCGGTCGGCTCGGCGCTGCTGGTCGTGACCACCCGCAACATGGTGCACGCGGCGTTGTGGCTGGTGGTCACCCTCGGCTCGATCGCCGGCTGCTACCTCGTGCTCGCGGCGGAGTTCGTGGCCTGGGTCCAGATCCTGATCTACGTGGGCGCGGTCGTCGTACTCCTCCTCTTCGCGCTCATGCTCACCCGCGCACCCACCGGCGCGCAGCCGGACCTCAACGTAGGACGGGTGCTCCCCGCCGCGTTGGTGGCGCTGCTCGTCGCGGGACTGCTCGGCACCACCGTCGTGGCCGGCTTCTCCGGAGTACGCATCGACCTCGACGACGCCGTGGTCGGCTCGGCCGAGCTCACTGGCGCAACCATCTTCAAGCAGTGGGTGCTGCCGTTCGAGGTGCTCAGCGTGCTGCTGCTCGCCGCCCTGGTCGGCGCGATCGTCCTCTCCCGCCTCCGCGCCGACTCACCCCGCGCCGACTTGTCAGGCCCTGCGTCCCCCGGGGCGCACGCACACCCTGACAACTCGGAGGGGGAGGGCTGATGCCGCTGTGGTGGCCGTTGCTGCTGGCCAGCCTGCTGTTCGCGATCGGCGTGTACGGCGTGCTGGTCCGCCGCAATGCGGTGCTCGTGCTGATGGGCGTCGAGCTGATGCTGAACGCGGTGAACCTCAACCTGGTCGCGTTCGACACCCACTTCCGCGACGTGCTCCATGGCGGGCAGACCTTCGCACTGTTCATCATCGTGATCGCCGCCGCCGAGGTCGGGCTGGCCCTGGCGATCGTGCTGATGGTCTTCCGCAGTCACGGCCACATCGACGTCGACGAGCTCCGATCGCTGGCCGACCGCGACGAGCCCCCCGAGTTGTCAGACGCTGAGGGCGCTATAGCGACCCAGGAGTCTGACAAGTCGGTGGAGGTGGGCCGGTGAGCTGGGTCCTCCTGCTGCTGGTCGTGCTGCCGTTCGCCTCCGCCGGCCTGACCCTGTGGGTCGGCCACACCAGCGACGCCGTCGGCAAGGGGATCTCCGTCGGCGGGTCGCTGCTCGGGCTCGCGGTGGCCGCCGTGGTCGCGTTCCCGCAGCTCGGTGACGCCGCCCCGCTGGGCCACGTCTTCGCGAGCACCGCCGCCGGAGCGCCCGCGATCGAGCTGTCGGTGTACGTCGACCCGCTCACCGCGGTGATGCTGCTCCTCGCGCACACGGTGGCCTGTCTCGTGCAGGTGTACTCCCTGGGGTACCTCGCCCACGACCCCCGCTACCCGTCGTACGCCGCGCTGGTCTCGATCTTCACCGGCTCGATGACGCTGGTGGTGATGGCCGACGACCTGTGGGTGCTGCTGATCGGCTGGGAGCTGATGGGCGCCTGTTCCTACTTCCTGATCTCGCACCACTGGGAGCTGCCGGAGGCCCGCGCGGGCGCGGTGAAGGCGTTCCTGATGACGCGGCTGGCGGACCTCGGCCTGCTGTTCGGGATCATCGTGCTCGGGATCCGGTTCGACTCCTACCGGATCAGCACGATCATGACCGAGATCAGCACCGGCGGCTTCCCGCGCGACGAGCTGTGGCTGCCGGCGATGCTGCTTGCTGCCGCGGTGATCGGCAAGTCGGCGCAGGTCCCGTTGCACACCTGGCTCCCCGACGCGATGCCCGGTCCGACCCCGATCTCCGCTCTGATCCACGCGGCCACGATGGTCGCGGCCGGCGTGTTCCTGGTCGCGCGGACCTACCCGCTGTTCCTCTCCGCTCCCGCGGCGCTGAACCTGCTCGCGATCGTCGCCGCGGTCACCATGCTGGTCGCCGCGGTGCACGCGATGTTCACCGCCGACCTGAAACGGGTGCTGGCCTGGTCGACGGTCAGCCAGCTGGCCTACATGTTCGGTGCGCTCGCGGTCGGTGCCTACTCCGCGGCGGTGCTGCACCTGCTCGCGCACGGCGCGTTCAAGGCGCTGCTGTTCCTCGCCGCCGGGTCAGTGGTGCACGCGGTCGGTGGCTCCACGTCGATGACCGCGATGGGCGCGCTGCGCGACAAGCTCCCCGACACGTTCCTCACGATGACGATCGGCTTCGGGGCGCTGGCCGGGGTCGTGCCGCTGGTCGGGTTCTTCACCAAGGACGCCGTGATCGGCGCGGCCCTCGACGCCGCCGACGGCCGGCTGGTCTGGCCGTGGGTCGCCTGGGCGCTGTTCGCCGCGATGGTGCTCACCGCCGTGATCACCGTGGCCTACTCCGTGCGCGCGTGGCTGCTGGTGTTCTTCGGTGACCCGGCTCCCGAGTCGGTCGAACCGCACGAGCCGCCGTGGAGCATGCGGATCCCGCTCTACCTGCTCACGGTGCCGACCGCGGCCGGCGGCCTGCTCGTGGTCTATCCGGAAGCGATCTTCGGCACCGGTGACCTGCACCTGCTGCACGTCGAGCTGTCCATCGTGATGACCGTGCTGGTCGCACTCACCGCGGCGGCGGTGTTCGCACTGTGGCGGCGCGCCGGACGCACGGACCCGTGGCCTCCCTACCGGTTCCCGCACCCGCCGGTGGACCAGCTCTACGACATCGGCGTGGTCCGCCCGGTCAACCGGCTCGCGATCCTCGTCCGCGCCGGCGACCGCGACGTGATCGACGCCTACGCCAACGGTGCCGGTGCATCCGCCCGCGGGATCGGCTGGTTGCTGCGGCTGACCCAGAACGGCAACGTGCAGGGCTACCTGATGGTGGTCGTGGTCGGTGCCGCCGCCCTCGCGCTCGCGGCGGGGGTGATGGCGTGAGCCTCGATGCGGTCGCCCTGAACGGGCTGGTCGCGATCCCCGTCCTCTTCGCTGCGCTGGCCGGGTTGGCGGTACGACGTACCTCCGACCGTCTCGCGCTCGGGCTGGCCGTGCTCGGGTCCTTCGTGACCTTGGGCTGGTCGGTGTGGGTCGCGCTGGCCTCCTCGGCCGCTCTCGGCGGAATGGACGTCGACGTCGCCTGGATCGCGAGCATGGACGTCGCCTGGCACCTCGGCGTCGACGGGATCTCCACGCCGCTGATCCTGATGACCACCCTGATCGCGGCCTGCTGCCTGCTGTCACTGGTCAAGCACCCACCGGCCTGCGGCGGCCGCGTGAACCTGGCGATCCTGCTGCTGGTGATCGAGGCCGGTTGCCTGGGCTGCTTCCTGGCGCTGGACATGGTGCTGTTCTTCGTGTTCTTCGAGGTCGCGCTGATCCCGATGTGGTTCGTGATCAACACCTGGGGCGACGAGCACGACGAGGCCGGTCGGCACCGCGCCGCGACCCGGTTCCTGATCTTCACCGTCCTCGGGTCCGCGCTGATGCTGGTCGGCTTCATCCTGGTGAAGTCGGCGACCGGCACCTTCGACATCGTGCAGATCGCCGCGTCCTACTCACCCTCGGGGGCGACCGCCGTCGCGGCGTCGCTGCTCGTCGGGCTCGGCCTCGCCGTGAAGACACCGTTGTGGCCGTTGCACATCTGGCTGCCCGACGCGCACTCGAAGGCGCCGACGGTCGGGTCGGTGCTGCTGGCCGCGGTGCTGCTCAAGCTCGGCACCTACGGCTTCCTGCGGTTCTGGATGCCGGTGACCGACCCGTCCTGGGACCTGCTGGTGCCGTTCGTCGCGGCGCTGGCCGTGGTCGGCATCATCTACGCCGCCCTGGCCTGCCTCGTGCAGACCGACCTGAAGCGGCTGATCGCCTACTCCAGCGTCGGGCACATGGGTTTCGTGGTCCTGGGCGCCGCGACGTTCACGATCGGCGGGGTGCAAGCGGCGGTGTACGCGTCGGTCGCGCACGGGCTGATCACCGGGCTGCTGTTCTTTCTCGCCGGCGCGATCAAGGACCGGTACGGCACCGCCGACCTCGCCGAGCTGCGAGTCCTCTACGGCCGGATCCCTAGGCTGGCCGGGGTCTTCGCGTTCGCGGCGATGGCCTCGCTGGGTCTGCCCGGGCTCGCCGGGTTCTGGGGGGAGATGCTGGCGATCCGGTCCGCGGTCGACCACGCCGCGGTGCTGCCTTCTGGCACGTTCGTGACGCTCGCGGTGATCGCGGCGCTCGGGGTCATCCTCACCACCGCCTACTTCATCGCGCTGATGCGCGGCATGCTGCAGGGCACCCCGGCCGAGGTGCGGCCGGTCAACCCGGGAGCACCGTCGGTGGAGCTGAAGTCCGAGGAGGTCGATCCCGGCTCGGTGGTGATCGCCGACATGCACCCGATGGAGTGGGTGGTCTGGTCGCCGCTGATCGTGCTCACCGTGGTGTTCGGCGTCGCGCCCGGCCTGCTGCTCACACCGGTCGGTGACGCCGCCCTCGCGTTCTTCGGGGGGCTGTGATGCTCGACAACACGGTCCAGTCCATCGACTGGTTCGCGATCTCCCCGACCGTGGTCATGGCATGCACCGCGGTCGTCGTACTCCTCGCCGACGCGTTTGCCGGCCCGCCGCGTTCGCGCGCGCAGGCGCTGGTCCCGGCCACCCTGACCGTGCTCGGGATCGCCGGCGCCACCGTGCCGGCCGCGCTGTTGTGGGGCGAGCGGCGAGCTACGTTCTGCATCGTCGAGCCGCTCGGAGGGGTGGCGCCGTGCTCGTTCGTGGTGGACCCGTTCACGTTGGTGTTCTGGGGCGTGGTGCTGTTCGGTACGGCGGTGGTCGCCCTGCTGGGAACTGCCGAGGTGGCCGACGGCCGGACGCCGCAGGGGGAGTGGAACTTCCTGCTGCTGTGCTCGGCGACCGGGGCGATGGCGATCGCCGCATCGCGGGACCTGATCACGCTGGTGGTCGCGCTCGAGGTGGTCTCGCTGCCGGCGTTCGCGATGGTCGGGCTGCGCCGTGGCGACCCGAAGGCGGCCGAGGCGTCGGTGAAGTTCTTCCTGGTCTCGGTGATCTCCACCGCGGTGATGCTGATGGGTGTCTCGTTGGTGTACGGCGTGACCGGGTCGGTGTTCCTGGACCAGATCAACACCGCGCTCGCGGCGGACGCCGGACCTCGCTCGGTGGCGGTCGCCGGGACCCTGCTGACCATCGTCGGGCTGGCGTTCAAGGTCGCGGCGGTGCCGTTCCACATGTGGGTGCCCGACACCTATGTCGGAGCACCGGTCGCGGTGGCCGCCTACCTGTCGGTGGTGTCCAAGGCGGCCGGGTTCGTCGGCCTGATGCTGGTGCTGTCGTTCGGGATGCCGTCGCTGGCGTCGGTGTGGGCGCCGCTGGTCGGGGTGCTCGCGGCGCTGACGATGACGATCGGCAACGTGCTCGCGCTGTGGCAGCAGCACGCGGTCCGACTGCTGGCGTGGTCGTCGGTGGCGCAGGCGGGTTACATCCTGGTGCCGTTCGCGGCGGCCGGCTCGGCCTCATCTGCGCTGGGGGCGTCGCTCGGCTATCTGGCGATCTACGCGTTCATCAACCTCGGCGCGTTCGCGGTGGCCGCCGTGGTCGGGACGCGGTACCCGCGGCAACGGCTCACGGACTACCGCGGCCTGATCCGCGAGGAACCGGCCGCGGGCTGGGCGCTGGCGTTCGCGCTGGTGGCGTTGGCCGGTCTGCCTCCGGGCGTGGTCGGGCTGGTCGCGAAGGTGGTGGTGTTCGACGCCGCCGCGGGCCCGGCGACCTGGTTGGCCGTGGTGATGGCGGTCAACGTGGCGATCGGGTTGGTGTACTACGTGCGCTGGCTGTTGGAGCTGTTCCGTCCCGCAGAGGTTGCG
>DATFGA010000132.1:0-5520 GCA_035249775.1 Nocardioidaceae bacterium
CCCAGACGCGTCGCGACCGGGCAGCCGACCCGCGGACAGGAGCATCGACCGCCTCCGCCAACTGCGCCCTTCCCGCGGGTAAGGTGTGGACCGCTGAGCTTCCCCAACGTTTCAGTGCCTGTTTGCCACCGGTGAGGAGCCCGCGTTGTACCTGAAGAGCCTGACCCTCAAGGGGTTCAAGTCCTTCGCCTCCTCGACCACGCTGCAGCTCGAGCCCGGCATCACCTGCGTCGTCGGCCCCAACGGCTCCGGCAAGTCCAACGTGGTCGACGCGCTCGCCTGGGTGATGGGTGAGCAGGGCGCCAAGTCGCTGCGCGGCGGGAAGATGGAGGACGTGATCTTCGCCGGCACCTCCGGCCGGCCGCCGCTGGGCCGCGCCGAGGTGGCGCTGACCATCGACAACGCCGACGGCGCGCTGCCGATCGAGTACGCCGAGGTGACGATCAGCCGGACCATGTTCCGCAACGGCGGCTCGGAGTACGCCATCAACGGCAGCTCATGCCGGCTGCTCGACGTCCAGGAGCTGCTCTCCGACTCCGGCATCGGCCGGGAGATGCACGTCATCGTCGGCCAGGGCCAGCTCGACTCGATCCTGCACGCCACCCCGGAGGACCGGCGCGGGTTCATCGAGGAGGCCGCGGGTGTGCTCAAGCACCGCAAGCGCAAGGAGAAGGCGCTCCGCAAGCTGGACTCCACCGAGGGCAACCTGACCCGGCTCAACGACCTGCTCAGCGAGATCCGCCGGCAGCTCAAGCCGCTCGGTCGGCAGGCCGAGGTCGCCCGCCGGGCCGCGGTGGTGCAGGCCGACGTCCGCGACGCGCGGGCACGGTTGCTCGCCGACGACCTCGTGACCGCCCGCACCGCCCTCGAGCAGGAGCTCGCGGACGAGTCCGTGCTCATCGAGCGGCGTGCGGAGGTGGAAGGGGCGATCGCGCGGGCACGGGAGAGCGAGGCCGCGCTCGAGGCCGCGCTGCGCGAGGACCTGCCCGCGCTGGCCGAGGCCCAGGAGAACTGGTTCGCGCTGTCCGGGCTGCGCGAACGCCTCAAGGGCACCGCCGGCCTGGCCGCCGAACGGGTCCGCAACGCCCAGGAGAGTGCCGCCGACCCGGCCACCGGCTCCGGCCGCGATCCCGAGGAGCTGCTCGCGGAGGCCGAACGCGTCCGTGCACAGGAGACCCAGATCAACACCGAGGTCGAACGGCACCGCGCCAGCCTGGACGAGGCGCTGACCGCGCGCCAGGAGGCAGAGGCGGCCCACGTCGAGGAGGACCGTCGGGTCGCCGGCCTGCAACGTGCCGCCGCCGACCGCCGCGAGGGGCTGGCCCGGCTGCACGGCCAGGTCAACGCGCTGAAGAGCCGCGCGGCCGCTGCCGACGACGAGCTGAGCCGGCTGACCGCCGCCCGCGACGAGGCGGTCGCCCGCGCCGAGCGTGCGCAACGCGACTTCACCGCCCTGGAGAGCAGGATCGCGGGTCTCGACGCCGGCGAGGAGGGGCTGGACGCAGAGCACGAGGGCGCCGCCTCGGCCCTGTCCGACATCGAGGACCGGCTGGCCAAGACCCGCGAGGAGGCGCAGACCGCCGACCGTGAACGCGGTGCCCTCGCCGCCCGCAAGGAGGCGCTCGAGCTCGGCCTGAACCGCAAGGACGGTGCCGGCGCGCTGCTCGCCGCCAACGAGTCGGTCTCCGGGCTGCTCGGCTCGGTGGCCGCGCTGCTCTCGGTCCGCAACGGCTACGAGGCGGCCATCGCCGGCGCCCTCGGCAGCGCCGCCGACGCGGTCGCCGTCGAGCACGTCGACGCGGCACTCGGCGCGATCTCCCACCTCAAGTCCGACGACCTCGGCCGGGCCGGGATCCTGCTCGGCGGCGCGGTGATCGACGACACAGCGTGGCCCGGTCTGCCCGGCGGCGCGGTCTACGCGATGGACGTGGTCGACTGCCCGGAGACATTGCGCCCGGCGCTGAGCCGGCTGCTGTTCAAGGTCGCCGTGGTCGACGACCTCGACGCCGCCACCAACCTGGTCCGCGACGTGGCGGACGTCACCGCCGTCACCCGCGACGGGGACCTGCTCGGCGCCCACTTCGCCTCCGGCGGGTCGACGTCGCAGCCCAGCCTGATCGAGGTGCAGGCCGCCGTCGACGAGGCCACCTCGATGCTCGCCGAGGCAGCCCACACCTGTGAGCGGCTCACCTTCGACCTGGCCCGGCTCGAGGAGGAGCGCGCCCACGCGCAGCAGCGCGTCGACGTCGCCCTGGCCAAGCTGCACGAGTCCGATGCCACGCTGGCCGCGGTCGCCGAGGAGCTCGGCCAGTACGGCTCCCTGGCGCGCTCGGCCAAGGGTGAGGCGGACCGCGTCGCGAAGGCCATCGAGGCCGCGGTGACCGCCCGCGACAAGGACCTCGCCGGGCTCGCCGACCTCGAGCAGCGGCTGGCCGCCGCCGAGGAGTCACCGGAGGAGGAGCCCGACACCACCGAGCGGGAGCGGCTCGCGGAGCTGGCCCGGGCGGCCCGTCAGCAGGAGATGGACTCCCGGCTCGCGTTGCGCACCGCCGAGGAACGGGCCCGTGCCCTGGCCGGTCGGGCCGACTCGTTGACGCGGGCGGCCCAGGCAGAGCGGGACGCCCGGGCGAAGGCGGCTGCCCGTCGTGAGCGGTTGGTCCGCGAGGGACAGGTGGCGGAGGCAGTCGGGCGCGCCACGTCCGTCGTACTCGCCCGCCTGGAGACGTCCATCGCCGCTGCCGCCGCCGAACGTACGGCGGTGGAGGAGGCACGTCGTGGGCGCGAGGAGGACCTGATGGCGGTCCGGGCCCGGCTGCGTGACCTCGCCAAGGAGCACGACGAGCTGGTCAACACCGTGCACCGCGACGAGATGGCCCGAACCCAGCAGCGGATGCGGATCGAGCAGCTCGAGGAGCGGGCCTCCGAGGAGCTCGGGTTCGACGTGGAGAGCCTGGTCGCCGACTACGGGCCGGAGAACCTCGTGCCGCCGTCCCTGGCAGCGCCCGGTGAGGAGCGTGAGGTCGAGCCCGACCCGGTGCCCTACGTGCGCGAGGAGCAGCAGAAGCGGCTCCGTGCCGCCGAGCGGGCGCTGTCCATGCTCGGCAAGGTCAACCCGCTGGCCCTGGAGGAGTTCTCCGCGCTCGAGGAGCGGCACAAGTTCCTCACTGAGCAGCTCGAGGACCTGAAGAAGACCCGCCGCGACCTGATGGACATCGTCCGCGAGGTCGACGAGCGGGTGGAACAGGTGTTCACCGAGGCCTGGAACGACGTGAACGAGGCTTTCGACCACGTCTTCAAGCGGCTGTTCCCCGGCGGCGAGGGCAAGCTCGTGCTCACCGACCCGTCGGACATGCTCAACACCGGGATCGAGGTCGAGGCGCGGCCGGCCGGCAAGAAGGTCAAGCGGCTCTCGCTGCTGTCGGGTGGCGAGCGCTCGCTGGTCGCGGTCGCGTTCCTGGTCTCGCTGTTCAAGGCGCGGCCGTCGCCGTTCTACATCCTCGACGAGGTGGAGGCGGCGCTCGACGACACGAACCTCGGCCGGCTGCTGGAGATCTACGAGGAGCTGCGGGAGAACAGCCAGCTGCTCGTGATCACCCACCAGAAGCGGACGATGGAGGTCGGGGACGCGCTCTACGGCGTGACCATGCGCGGCGACGGCGTCTCGGCGGTGATCAGCCAGCGGCTGCGCGAGGCGGAGTCGGCGTGAGCGGACGGCCCGACCGGCCGTCGCGTGCGAGCTACGTGGTGTGGCGGCGGGCCACCACGCGCTGGGCCGACGACGACGCCTACGGGCACATGAACAACGCGACCTACTACGAGCTGTTCGACACGGCCGTGAACGCGCACCTGTTCGAGGCGACCGGTGTCAACGTCCGGCATCTCCCGGCGATCGGCGTGGTCGCGGAGACGTCGTGCCGCTACTTCCGTGAGATCGGGTTCCCGGAGCCGGTCGACATCGGGCTGGTGGTGGAACGGGTCGGCAGCTCCTCGGTGATCTACCGGATCGGCCTGTTCCAGGGCGACTCCGACGAGGCCGCGGCCGAGGGCCGCTTCGTGCACGTGTACGTCGACAACTCAACCGGTCCGGGCAACCGAGCGGTGCGACCGCTCCCGGACGAGATCCGCGCTGTCGTGGAGCGGCTCGTCGCACCCGCATCCTGAGATGCGGGTTTAGATTGTCCGTTTGGGGAGATATGACCCCTGCAGCTCGACTCGCAGTTCTCGGGAAAGTGGTGCTCGGTGGTTCCTATCGTCTTGGCAATGCTGGTGATCATGGTGCTTGCCGGTCTGGTGGTGCTCTATGTGGCCTTCCCGCACCGCGGTGAGGAGATGCCGCACACGCCGTGGGTCGGCGATGCGATGAAGCGGGGCGTCGAGCGGTTGCCGACGCTGGACAACCAGCGCGAGCGCCAGGACCTCTGACCGCGGGTCGACCGCCACCGACGGGGCATCCCCACGGCCGTCGGAACGCTTGTGCAGGTCTGGTTGGATGGTGCGCGTGGACCAGTATCTCTACCTGATCATCGCCCTCGCCGTCCTCTTCGTCGCGACCGTCGTCGGACTGGTGACCACCCGGTCCCGCGGTGGGCGCCGGGCGGAGCGGGGCACGGACGTCATCGCGCCGCCCGCCGAGCCGACGGTGGGCGAGGACGCGGAGACCCCGCGGGACACGCCCACCCGCACCATCGAGGACACCGATCTTCCCGAGGTCGCCCCGACCCCGACGCTGGAGCGTCCCGAGTCCGCGGCTAGCCGGCTGGTCCGGCTGCGGCTGCGCCTTTCCCGTTCGCAGGGCGGCATCGGCCGCGGACTGCTCGCGCTGCTCTCCCGGGACCGGATCGACGAGGACACCTGGGAGGACATCGAGGACACGCTGCTCACCGCGGACGTGGGCGTGGCCCCGACGCAGGAGCTGGTGGAGCGGCTGCGGACCAGGATGCGGGTGGAGGGTACGACGAGTGCCTCCGCGCACGCCGTACTCCGCGAGGAGCTGCTGGCCCTCATCGACCCCGGCATGGACCGGTCGCTGCACGTCGAGCGGAGCAACGGCGTCCCCGGTGTGGCGCTGGTCGTCGGCGTGAACGGGACCGGGAAGACCACCACCGTGGGCAAGCTCGCCCGGGTGCTCGTGGCCGAGGACAAGCAGGTCGTCCTGGGCGCGGCGGACACGTTCCGTGCTGCCGCCGCGGAACAGCTGACCACCTGGGGCGAGCGGGTCGGGGTACCCGCCGTGCGCGGACCCGAGGGAAGCGATCCGGCCAGCGTCGCCTACGAGGCGGTGAAGGCGGGAGTGGAGCAGGAGGCCGACACGGTGCTCATCGACACCGCCGGCCGGCTCCAGAACAAGGCCGGCCTGATGGACGAGCTCGGCAAGGTCAAGCGGGTCGTGGAGAAGCAGGCCCCGGTGACCGAGGTGCTCCTGGTGCTGGACGCCACCACCGGGCAGAACGGGATGATCCAGGCCCGGGTCTTCCGCGAGGTCGTCGACGTCACCGGCATCGTGCTGACCAAGCTGGACGG
>DATFGA010000133.1:0-6041 GCA_035249775.1 Nocardioidaceae bacterium
CCCATGCAGTTGCCGAGCACCACGTCGCCCAGCTCCGCGACCGGCAGTCCGGTCGGGTCGAGCCCCTCGGCGAGCGCGGCCAGCACGGGAGCAGCCAGGTCGACCGCGGTGAGCGCCGCCAGCGACCGTCCCGCCGTCCCGATCGGGGTACGCCGTGCGTCGACGATGACCGGGCGACTGTCGGGGGCGGGGTCGGTGGCGGGGCTCATGGCAGGTCAACGCTAGCGGCGCTGCTCAGACGAGCCGGCGCGCGGCCCGGTCCGGTGAGACGAGCAGGGTGACGAGTGCGGCGCGGTCGACCTTTCCCGCCGGACTCAGCGGCAGGTCGGTGACGAGGAACCAGCGTCGGGGTCGGTGTGTGTCGGCGAGCTCGGAGCGGGCGGCTGACCGGGCGGCGTTGAACGACGTGGCGTCGGTGAGGACCGCGGCCACCACCTGTCCCAGCTCCGGGTGCGGCAGTCCGACCACCACCACCTCCCCGGCTACCGCCGGCCGGAGGACCCGTTCCACGTCGGCGACGAGCACCGTCGTCCCGGCCGTGGTCACAGCCGCGTCGCCGCGTCCCCAGACCCGGACGATCCCGTCGATCACCGCGCCCCGGTCACCCACCGTGGCGAACCCGTCGGGGCCCGTGCGGAACGGACCGGACGCTCCGTCGTACCCGTGGCACAGGTAGGGCGAGCGCACCCACAGCACCTCATCACGACTGAAAGTCTCGACCTCAGGGAAAGGTTGAAGGTTGTCCGCGTGGGAACCCCAGGCCACGAAGGACAGCTCGGCGGCGCCGTAGTAGTGGCTGACGCGCGCCCCGGCGCCGGTCGCGCGTTCGAAGAGCGCCGGCTCGAGCCGGTCCCCGGCGACGACCACGTGGACACCGCCCAGCTCGGTGCCGTGGTCGAGGCAGCGCCCGAGTGCCGCGGGAGTCAGCTGGGCGTGCGTCATCCCCTCCGGCGATGTCGTGGTCGTGGCGCCGACGAAGGCAGCGTGCGCGGCCGCGAACAGGTTCATCGTCGACGTCAGCGGCCCCGGCAGCCAGAGCCGGGAGCGGTTGTCGAGGCCGGTCAGCTCCGCGACGTGCCCGAACGAGGACACCCACGAGTCCGTCGTACGCACGACCCGCCGGGGCGTACCGGTCGACCCGGAGGTCGTCAGCGCGATCAGGTCGCCGTCCGCGTGGGCGTCCAGAACCGCCTGCACCGGGTCCGGAGCCGCGAGGACGTCGCGGACCCGCTCAGACAGCCGAGGTCTCCCGGATCCGGCTGCGCATGGACAGCAGGCCCGGGTACGACGCGTGCACCCCGCGGGCGACCACCGCCGCCAGCACCGCCTTGACCAGGTCACCGGGGACATAGACCAGCGCGGCCACGGTCGCGGCCCAGATCGACAGGTCGGCCACCAGCGCCAGCCCCGCGATGCCGAGGACACTCATCACCACGATGCCGCCGACGATGTTCGCGGCGATGCCCCAGGACAGCCGGTACGGCGCGCCGCCCTTCTCGGTCAGCCAGCCGACCACGAACGCCGCGACCGGGAAGCCGACGAGGTAGCCGACGGTCGGGGTGAAGAACACTCCGAGGCCGCCGCGCCCGCCGGCCAGCAACGGGAGCCCCACGGCGACCAGCGCGAGCAGGACCAGCAGGGCAAGAGCTCCGCGGCGCGCACCGAGGACGGCGCCCGCGAGCATCACACCCAGCGACTGGGCGGTGATCGGCACGGCAGCCCCGAACGGGTAGAGCGCGGGGATCAGACCGAGCGCGGCCACGATCCCGGCGAAGATCGCGATCAGGGCGAGGTCGCGCGCGGAGCTGCGTCCGGATGACGAGGTGGGCACCGGCCGAGTCTAGGCCGACGGTCGGGGACTCAGAGCTGCCGGGTCGAGAACGTGTCGCAGGCGCGCAGCGTGCCCTTCTCCTTGCCGATCATGAACCAGCGCATCCGCTGCTCGGCCGACCCGTGCGTCCAGGAGTCCGGGTCCACCCGCCCGGAGGTCTGTTGCTGGATCCGGTCGTCGCCGACCGCGCGGGCCGCGTCGAGCGCCTCGTTGATGTCTTCCTGGGTGAGCGCCTGGATCAGCACCTCGCCGTTTGCGTCCTCGGCCTGGGTGGCGAACCGGGTCCACATCCCTGCGTAGCAGTCGGCCTGCAGCTCGAGGCGGACCGCGTCGCTGTCGGCGCCCTGCTGTGTGCGGACCCTGCCCATCGTGCCGAGCAGGTCCTGGATGTGGTGACCGTACTCGTGCGCGAGCACGTAGGCCTCCGCGAAGTCGCCGCCGGAGCCACCGAGCTGGCCTTCCAGCATGTCCTCGAAGAAGGTGGTGTCGAGGTAGACCTGGTCGTCGACGGGACAGTAGAACGGTCCGACCTGCGAGCTCGCCGCACCGCAGTCGGTGTTCACCTGGCCGGAGAAGATGATCGTGTCCGAGGGTTGGTACTGCTGCCCGGCCTGCTGGGGGAGCGCCTCGGACCAGAACGACTGGATCGAGTTGACGACCGCCAACCGCGCGCAGTCGGGGTCGCTGTTGGCGTCCGCACCGGACCGGCAGTGCGACAGCTCGCCGCTGCCGGTGTTGACCGGACCGCCGGTCTGCGGCCCGAGCCCCTGACCTCCACCGCCGGAGAAGATGCCGCTCTGCAGGACGAGGATGATCACCAGCACGATCAGCCCGCCGATGCCACCGCCGACACCGAGGCCCCGTCCGCTCCCGCCCACCGGGAAGCCGGTGCCGCCACCACCCCCGCCGCTGCCGCGTCGGTTCTGGATCTGGCTCCGGTCGAGCCGGGCCTTCGGGTTGAAGCGCATGCTGCTCCTTCTCCTGTCACGGGCGAGGGGAGGTTACCCAACCGCAGGCACGTTCAATCGGCGAGGCGTCGCCCCGTAGACTGGTGTCCATGCTGGTCACGACGGACTAACCGACGCATCGACGTCTCGCCCACCGCAGTCCGCTCGACCAAGGATTCCCACTTCACATGATCACCGCACACCAGCTCGAGGTCCGCGCGGGCGCACGCCTGCTGATGGAGAACGTGAGCTTCCGGGTCGCCGCGGGGGACAAGGTCGGTCTCGTCGGCCGCAACGGCGCCGGCAAGACCACGCTGACCAAGATCCTCTCCGGTGAGGCACTGCCGGCCTCGGGCAAGGTGACGACCACCGGTGAGGTCGGTTACCTGCCGCAGGACCCACGGACCGGTGACCTCGACACCCTGGCCCGCGACCGGATCCTGTCCGCGCGTGGTCTCGACGACGTCGTACGCCGGCTGCGGGCGGCCGAGCGCGAGATGGGTTCCGACGACCCGGATCGCCGCGAGAAGGCCATGAAGCGCTACGAGCGTGCGGATGCGGAGCTGCACGCGAACGGTGGCTACGCCGCCGAGTCGGAGGCTGCGCAGATCGCCTCCAGCCTCGGCATCGAGGAGCGCATCCTGCAGCAGCCGCTGAGCACGCTGTCCGGCGGCCAGCGGCGCCGTGTCGAGCTCGCCCGGATCCTGTTCTCGGGCGCCGAGACGCTGCTGCTCGACGAGCCGACCAACCACCTCGACGCCGACTCGATCGTGTGGCTGCGGGACTTCTTGAAGTCGCACAAGGGTGGCCTGATCGTGATCAGCCACGATGTCGGCCTGCTCGAGGCGTGTGTGAACAAGGTGCTGCACCTCGACGCGAACCGGGCCGAGATAGACGTCTACAACATGGGCTGGCGGGCCTACCTCGCGCAGCGCGAGACGGACGAGCGACGCCGCAAGCGGGAGCGCTCGAACGCCGAGCGCAAGGCGAACACGCTCACCGACCAGGCGAACCGGATGCGGGCCAAGGCCAGCAAGGCGCAGGCGGCGCAGTCGATGCTCAAGCGCGCCGAGAAGCTGATGGCCGGCATCGAGGGGGAGCGCCGGGCCGACCGGGTCGCCAAGATCAAGTTCCCGGCTCCCGCGCCGTGCGGGAAGACACCTCTCACGGCGTCGGAGCTGTCCAAGTCCTACGGCTCGCTCGAGGTGTTCACCGACGTGGACCTCGCCATCGACAAGGGCAGTCGGGTGGTGATCCTGGGCCTCAACGGTGCGGGGAAGACCACGCTGCTGCGGATCCTCGGTGGTGTGGACGAGCCGGACACGGGCGAGGTGCATGCCGGTCACGGGCTCAAGCTCGGCTACTACGCGCAGGAGCACGAGACGCTCGACACCTCGCGCACGGTGCTGGAGAACATGCGCACCGCCGCGCCGCAGCTGACCGACACAGAGGCGCGCAGCGTGCTCGGGTCATTCCTGTTCAGCGGCGACGATGCGACCAAGCCGGCCGGCGTTCTCTCCGGTGGCGAGAAGACGCGGCTGGCGCTGGCGATCCTGGTCGTCTCCAGTGCCAACGTGCTGCTGCTCGACGAGCCCACGAACAACCTCGACCCGGCCTCCCGCGAGGAGGTGCTGGGCGCGATCCGCTCCTACCAGGGAGCGATCATCCTGGTCACCCACGACGAGGGAGCGGTGGCGGCCCTCGAACCGGACCGGGTGCTGATCCTGCCCGACGGTGTCGAGGACCTCTGGAACGCGGACTACGCGGACCTCATCTCGCTGGCGTAGCCTCGGCCCGTCCGGCCCTGCTCATCGCACCCACTGCACCGCTGCCTCACGGGCAGCCTCGACCTGCGAACCGGTCGACCGGCGGGCCATCCGTCCGAGCACCAACGGCGTGACCAGGATCCCGGCCACCGCCCATGCGCCGAGCACGAGAACGGTTTCCAAGGTGCGCCAGCTCCCGCCGACCTCGAGGGCCGCAGCGGCGTCGGGCAGGAACGCAGAGCGCATGCCGAGGCCGAGCCAGTACATCGGGAACACCTGCGCGACTACCTGCACCCAGCCCCACAGCTGCTGGATCGGGTAGAAGATGCCGGAGATCCCGCCGAGGACGAGAATGGGGAGCATCCCCCAGGTGCCGACCTTCTGCATGCTGGGGACCAGTGCGCCGATCACCATCCCGATCGGGAGCGTGGCCAGCAGCCCGAGCCCGAGCACCC
Organism: Nocardioidaceae bacterium; assembly: GCA_035249775.1. Classification (GTDB taxonomy): domain Bacteria; phylum Actinomycetota; class Actinomycetes; order Propionibacteriales; family Nocardioidaceae; genus Nocardioides_C. The sequence continues at coordinate 5,000 of DATFGA010000133.1, forward strand.
AGGCGACGGTGAACCAACCAGATCCGTCGGCCATCAAGTCGTCGAAGAGCAGGAAGCTTGGGACGAGGATCACGAGCATCTGCGGAACCAGGTTCAGCGACTGGAAAAGCAGATGGCCGGAGAAGTAGCCGACCAGACCGTGCGGGACCGCCTTGTGCCGCAGGAGGGTGCCGTCCTCCTTCTCCATCGCCAGGCTGTACGCCGGCCCGATCACCACGCCGAACGCCACAAGAGCACCGAGGATGCTCGGGAGCGCCACCGATGGCAGCAGCAGGTCGCTTCCCTCGACCGCCGTGTCGCGGCGCAGGAACAGATAGCCGACCACCATGCAGGCGGTGAACAGGTAGAAGCCCTGGTCCTGGGTGCTCCGGATGCTCTGGAGGAACTCCGTCCACCCGCGGCGCAGACCCAGCCGGATCGCGTGCACACGAGGGTTCATCGCGTGACTTCCGTGAAGGCCTGTGCCGCGACATCCGCCCGGCCGGCCTCGTGCTGCTGTACCAGCGCGATGTAGGCGTCCTCGAGGTTGCCCCTGCGGATCTCCAGGTCCTCGACCTCGTCGCCGTACTGCGCGAACAGCTCACGGGCGAACGCGGTCGCGTCCGGGGTGGTCTGGGCGAATCGCTCACCGTCGCGGGTCCACTTCACCTGCGCCTCGCCGGCGACCCGGCGGGCCAGACTCTCCGCGCTGTCGTCGGCGACGATCCGGCCGCCAGCCAGGATCAGCACCCGGTGGGCCAGCTTCTCCGCCTCGTCCAGGTCATGAGTGGTCAGCAGGATCGTGGTGTGCTCGAGGTCGGAGAGCCGGTGGACCAGGTGGTGGAACTCGCGGCGGGCCTGCGGGTCGAATCCGGCGGTGGGCTCGTCGAGGAACAGCAGCTCGGGGCGGCCGACGATGCCGATGGCCACGTCGAGACGACGCCGCTGCCCGCCGGAGAGTGTGGCGATCTTGTGGTCGCCCAGGTCGGTGAGGCCGACCGTGTCGAGCAGTTGCTCCACCTCGTAGGGACGTTGCCGCTCGGGCGTCGAGTAGGGCAGGTAG
>DATFGA010000134.1:0-7639 GCA_035249775.1 Nocardioidaceae bacterium
GACGGCTGCCACGTCAGGCCGAGCTCAGACTCTGGAGAGCAACGCCATCGCGTCGTGCGGGGCGTACCCCTTGACGTCGTTGTCGAAGTACACGAACACGTCCTGTCCGGCGTCCGACCAGGCCCGGATCTTTCCTGCCCACCTGTCCAGCGCCTCGGGTCCGTAGCCGCTGGTGTAGAGCTCCACGTCACCGTGCAGCCGGACGTACATGAAGTCACTGGTCACCTGCTCGACCAGCGGCCACCGTCCGGCCGTGTCCGCGACGACGAAGGCTATGTCGTGCTCGCGGAGAAGGTCGACGGTCTCCGGCGTGGAGAAGCTGTGGTGCCGGACCTCGAGCGCATGCCGGATCGGCAGGTCGACCTCGGCCACGGTCAGTGCGCGGTCGTCGGGGACCTTCGCGTCGTGCTCCTTGGCGAGTGCCGCCGCGTCCAGCGTGGTGCGGGGGAGCAGGTCGAAGAACGCACCCAGCCGTGCCGCGTCGAAGCCGAGGTTCGGTGGCAGCTGCCAGAGGACCGGGCCGAGCTTTGAACCGAGAGCGAGCACGCCGGAGGCGAAGAAGTTCGCGAGCGCCGTCTCGACGCCGGCGAGCTTCTTCAGGTGCGTGATGAACCGGCCACCCTTGACCGCGAACACGAAGTCGTCGGGCGTCTGCTCGCGCCAGGCCGCATAGCTGGTCGGTCGCTGCAGCGAGTAGAACGAGCCGTTGATCTCGATGGAGGTCAACCGTTCCGAGGCGTAGGCCAGCTCCTTCTTCTGCACCAGTCCGCGCGGGTAGAAGTCACCCCGCCAACCGGCGTAGGTCCACCCCGAGATGCCGACCCGAACATGCGCCACCCGGATCAGGCTAGCGGGCGCGGCGGACCCGCACCTCCACCGTGACACCGCCGTCGACCACCGCAGCGGCCGGCTTGCGGACCGACTGCCTGATCAGCGAACCGTTCCGGCGGAACAGGTTGAGGTTGGCCAGCACGTCGTCGTTGCGAGGAGCCCGTTCCAGCCGGCGCAGCAGCTTGTCGAAGTCGGTGGCCGTGGGCGCCGGACCTTCCTCGAACCCGCCGCCGCCGAAGAACGAGTTGCCGCCGAGGATCTCGAGGAACCCGAACTTGCGCGCGGCACTACGAGGCACCCGGAGATCGAGCCGGAGCTTCTGGTTCGCCAGCTGGGCCGAGGTCAGCGTGACCCGGAAGCGTTGGATGCTCCCGGCGCGCAGCGTCAGGACCCGGTCGGTCCGCAGCGGCCGCCACTTCCCGGCGGTCCGGATCTGGACCTTGGCGAGCGTGAAGGCCGTGAAGTCCCTGCTCATCAGGGACCGCTCGTCGATCGTGGTGAACCGGATCTCCTCGACGCCGTTGTTCTGCAGCTGCCACAGCTGGTCGAACAGGTCGAACGTCGGAGCGAAGGAGGCGTCGAAGCGGTCGGCGTAGCGGTCGTCGCGGCTGTAGGAGAACGGGGACCCGTCAGCCCTCGTGCCCGAGACCGTCCAGGACACCTCCGAGGAACCACCCGTGATCCCGTCGAAGACTCGGTCCTGGTTGGCGAGCAGGTGGAACGCCGCGAGGTCCGGCACGGCAGCCGGGACGCTGATGTGCGTCTCGCCGTGCCGCGACTTGCCGCCGACGACCGCCACCTGTGACACCACGTCCGTCGTGTCCGGGACGGCTGCCTGTCCGGTCGTGCCGAGCAGGCCGGCCAGGCGGTCCTGCTCGATGCCGCCGACGGGGGGACCGGGGTTGGCGACCTTGAACGGGGCGCCGAGCGACTCCTCCTGGATGAACACTGCGTCGGCGGAGTGCATGGTCAGCGTGCTGGGGCCGGTGAAGCTCATCGGGTGCCCGAACGCGAGCACCTCGTCGCCGCAGACGGCAGTGACCGTCCCGACGGCCATCGCGGTGAGGTCGCCGTAGGACAGAGATGCGGCGAGGTTCCCGCCTGCCACGATGCCGGCCGCGGTCGCATCGGGTGCGGGCGCGTCCGCGGAGACCGCGCCGGCGCGGAACACCTTGACGTCGTCGAGGTCGAGCGCCTTCGCGGCCCGGTTCAGTCGGTCCTTGCCGACCATGCCGGAGATGCCGAGCGGCAACGGCAACCTGCTCATCCCGCCGTCGACCTCGGCCGGTCTGGCCGCGCCCGTGGAGACCAGCCTGCGTTCGATGGCGCGTGGGATGTCCACGTCGTCTGCCTGGGCGGCGGCCCGCAGCGTGCTGCGCGCCTGGCTGTCGGTGGCGGCAACGGACAGGAGCTCCTGCATGTCGGCGGCCGGCGTGACCCCGGCGACCGGTGAGGCGCCGAACGCGAGGCCGTAGGCGACCGCGCCGATCAGCCGGCCGTCCGCGGCGTACACCGGCGACCCGGACATGCCCGACCAGATCCCGCCGACCCGGTCGATCTCCGCGGAGCTCAGCCGCACCATGATCATGTCGAGGTCGAGGGCGATCCCGTCGTCGATCACGCCGATCACCTGACCGGTGAACGACTCGGGCGTCGTGCCCTGGCTGACCGTGAGGCCGTGCACGGCCTGGCCACGGGCAAGCTGCCCGACCGGGAAGGCCGACGGGCACGACTGGTCCGGCGCCGAGCTGGCCGGTGCGACCGCGCCGAGACCGGCGACGGTGAGGGCGGTGATCGCCACGGCGGTGCCGGCCGCGCGCACCCGATAACGAAAAAGTCCGCTCCTGAGGAGCGGACTGGCGCCGACTGTGGTCATGGCGTGTTCCTGTCTCTGAAACGTTGTCACCCCCGTGTGACAACGATGATGGACGAAGCATGACCTATGGACGGGAGTCGCGGAATAGCCCACGCGCATGGATTTGCGTGTCGATTTCGCAACGCCGGTCCGGGCGCCGGTGCAGTCCGCGCGGGCCTGTCCGGAATTGCGCCGACTGTGACAGCCGGAGGAGCCCCGGAAACGGATCGGGTTGCCGGATCGTGTGATCCGACAACCCGAACGCCTGTGCGCGGTAGTGGTCCGAGGGTTACTCGAGGCCCGCCGCGATCTCGGTCAGCGGCACCGACTCGTCACGGAGCCGCGCCGGGTCCACCGAGGAGCCGACGATCGCCCGGATCGGGTCGATCGCGTCCCAGTCGTTGGCGTGCATCCCGGCGAGCACCTTCCCGTCCCGGATCCAGAACGCCGCGAACACCCGGTCCCCGGTGGTGTCACCGCGCACGACGACCTCGTCGTACCCGTCCGGGCCGACGTGGCCGACGTACTCCATGCCCAGGTCGTACTGGTCGGTGAAGAAGTACGGCATCCGTTCGTAGGCCACCTGTTGGCCGAGCATGTTGCGCGCGGCCACCGAGCCCTGCTCGATCGCGTTGTCCCAGTGCTCGACGCGCACGGACCGGCCGAGCAGTGGATGCTGCGCGTTGGCCACGTCGCCGGCGGCGAACACGTCGGGGTCGGACGTGCGCAGGTGCTCGTCGACGACGATGCCGTTGTCGGTCTTCAGGCCGGCGTTCTCGGCGAGGCCGATGTTGGGCGTGATGCCGACCCCGATCACCACCAGGTCGGCGTCGATGAGGGACCCGTCGCCCAGGTGTACGACGGCGCGGTCATCGACCTTCTCCAGACCGGCCACCTTGGCGCCGAGCCGGAGGTCCACGCCGTGAGCGCGGTGCAGGTCGGCGAACGCCTCGGCGACCTCCGGCCCGAGCACGCGGAGCAGGGGAAGATCGAGGGTCTCGATGACGGTGACGTCGGTGCCGGCGGCCCGGGCCGCGGAAGCCACCTCGAGCCCGATCCAGCCGCCGCCGATGATCGCGATCCGGCCCTCGGGATGGAACGACGACCTGATCCGCTCGCTGTCCTCCATGGTGCGCAGGTAGGCGACCGGAGCCCCGCTCTCGTCGGCCATCGCCAGGTGCCGCGGTGACGAACCGGTGACCAGCAACAGCTTGTCGTAGGGCTGGGCGGTGCCGTCCGCGACGACCCGGTGCCCCGCGAGATCCAGCTCGGTGACCGTGGTGCCCAGCCGAAGCTCGACACCCTGCTCGTCGTACCACTCGCTGGGGTTCACCGTGGCGGACTCGAGGTCGGCGTTGCCGAGCAGGTAGTCCTTGGACAACGGCGGCCGCTCGTAGGGGAGGTGCCGCTCGTCGCCGTAGACGATCAGCTGCCCGTCGTACCCGTTCTCACGCAGGGCCTGGACCGCCTTGGCGGCGGCCAGTCCGGCGCCGACGACGACGAAGGGGTTGCTCATCGTGCCTCCTTGCGTCCGCGGGTCAACGAGAGGAACTCGGCGCGTGCGGACGCGTCCTCGCGCAGGGTGCCGAACAGCGCGGACGTGACCGTTCGGGCGCCGGCGGCGCGCACGCCCCGCAGGCTCATGCAAGTGTGCTCCGCCTCGACGACCACGCCAACCCCGACCGGGGACAGCTGCTGCTCGAGGTGCTCGGCGATCTGCTTGGTGAGTCGTTCCTGGGTCTGCGGACGCTGCGCGAAGAAGTCGACCATCCGGGCGAACTTCGACAGCCCGAGGATCCGGTCACCGGGCAGGTAGCCCACGTGGGCCACGCCGACGAACGGCAGCATGTGGTGCTCGCACAGCGACCGGACGGGGATGTCCTGGACCAGCACCAGCTCGTCGTAGTTCTCGGTGTTGGCGAAGGTGGTGCAGTCGAACGCGGGCACAGTCAGCATCTCGGCGTAGGCATGGGCCATCCGGCGCGGCGTCTCGACCATCTCGTCGGTGTCGATGGCGAGCCCGAGGGCGGTGAGCAGGTCAGCGGCCGCCTTCTCAGCCGCCCTCAGGTCCGCCGGCTCCTGGTCATGCGACACCCGTGGGCGCCACCGGGCCAGGGCGTCCGCCGCCGCGTGGCTCACTGGCCCACCTCGGCAGCGCCGGCACCGGTGGCAGTGGCGCGGGCGGTGCCGTGCGTGGAGGCCAGACGGGCCAGGGCCAGCGCGGCGACGAACAGGCCGAAGTCACGCAGTGCGACGTCGTAGAACTCGCCCATCGTGACCAGGTTGACGATGATGCCGGCCAGCCAGAGGGCGACCACGTAGCCGCCGATCTGGGGCCGCACCGCGACCAGGATGCCGGCGACGATCTCGATCACGCCCACCATCAGCATCGCCTGGTGCGCGCTGCCGGGGACGATGTCGTTGATCCAGGGGGCGAGGTACTGCTCCCAGTCGGTGAGCAGGCCGGCGAACTTGTCGAGCCCGAACAGGATCGGGGCGACGGTGAACACGGTGCGGAGCATCAGAAAGGCATCGTGCGCACCGTCGCGGGAGGGGGTAGCGGACCCGAAGTGCGGCTTGCGGAAATGGGTGTTGGTCATCTGGGGCCTCCAGCCTCTAAAGGAGTATGTTTTTGACTTTAGGACTCTGGCGAGGTTTCGTCAATGGATCTATCCTTTAGAGATCGCAACGGAAGGACGAGCGTGGGCGACGAGTTCGCAGCACAGGTCTCCGGTGTCGGCGCGCTGGCCGAGCCGGCTCGCCGTGCGCTGTACCTCTACGTGGCGGCCCAGCCCGAGGCCGTCAGCCGGGAACAGGCGGCCGACGGCTGTGACCTGCCGCTGCACTCGGTGAAGTTCCACCTCGACCGGCTCGTCGACGAGGGCCTGCTCGAGGTCGAGTTCCGCCGGCTCTCCGGCCGGACCGGACCCGGCGCCGGGCGCCCGTCGAAGCTCTACCGCCGGTCCTCCCGACAGGTGACCGTCTCGCTGCCGGACCGGCGCTACGACCTGGCCGGCGAGGTCCTCGCCGCCGCGATCGACCGCGCGCTGCGCGACGACGTGGCGTTGAGCGACGCGATCGCCGAGGCGGCGCAGCAGGAGGGGCACCGGATCGCGGCGGAGGCGGAGGCGGTGGGGCCGGACGACGAGCTGGAGCGTACGTCGACCGTGCTGGCTGCGCACGGCTACGAGCCGCGGACCTCGGACGACGTGATCAGCCTGGCGAACTGTCCCTTCGACAGTCTCGCGCGCGAGCACACCGAGCTGGTCTGCGGGATGAACCTGTCGCTGATCGACGGGGTCCTCGAGGGGATGCACTGCCACGGTCTCGAGGCGGTGCTCGACCCGGAGCCGGGGCTGTGCTGCGTGAAGGCCCGCAGGCGCAGCTGACCGGAGCGGCTCAGCCGGTCATCGCCCGCCGGAACGCCCGGGCGATCGTCAGCGCTCGCGCCGAGGTGAACGGCTCGGTCCCGAGCTCCACCGGTGCCTGCAGCATGATCACTGTGGTGTCGGTGCGCACAGCGAGGTCGCTGCGTCGCTCCGTCGGGTGGCCGGGGTAGCGGTCCGAGAGCGCCACACCCTCCCCGAGCATCACCACCTGGCCGACCAGGGTGCGGCCTTCCGAGCCGGACTCCTGCGTGCAGTCCTCCCGGTTCGCCACCAGCAGCGAGAAGAACGCCCCGGCCACGGCCGGGGACCCGAACCCCACCTCGGACACCGTCACCGGGATCTCGTCGAAGGTGTACCGCACCTCGACCGCCGTGCTCGGGATCGGCATCGGGTTGAGCTGCAGGCACTCGTCCGGGACCGCGGAGTCCAGCACGTCGTCGACGTCCTGGTCGTACGCCGGCACCAGGTCCGACTCGTGCGCGCCACCCCGACCGTAGTCGTGCTCGTCCGAGACAACCCGGTCGTGGTCCCAGCCGGGCCCGAGATCGTCCGCCGTCGGAAAGGCGGCCCGCGCGTCGGCGTCGGCCAGCTCCGGCCGGCTGAAGTTCGGGTCGGGACGGATCGGTCCGGTGTCCGTCGCCGGCGCGCGCGACGAGGGCAGGTCGTCGGGGCTGGGCACGGTCGTGTCCGTGCACCCCGTGGCGAGCAGGAGCGCCACGCACGGCAGCACGCCGCGGGCGAGCAGCGGACCCATGACCCGACCCTAGACCCGGTCGGGAGGTTCAGCACCTGGCGACTGATCTTGCGGCACCGGCCTGGTTGTGGGCCCGGGGCATCGGCGCGAGACTGCACGGATGAGTACGTTCGCGACCACGCACGAGCCGCTCGAGGCGCGTGACGTCCTGCTCGGCCGCACCACGCACGTGCGCCGGATCCTGCCGAACAAGAACCGGCGGATGATCGGCGCGTGGTGCTTCCTGGACCACTACGGCCCCGACGACATCAAGCAGACCGGCGGGATGTGGGTGCCGCCGCACCCGCACACGGGGCTGCAGACCGTGACGTGGCTGTTCGAGGGGGAGGGGCTGCACACCGACAGCCTCGGCTCCCACCAAAGGATCCTGCCCGGCCAGCTCAACGTGATGACCGCGGGCCACGGCATCTGCCACGCGGAGGTCTCGCCGGAGGACGCGCCGACCCTGCTGCACGGCGTACAGCTGTCGACCTGCCTGCCGGACCGGGTCCGCGACACCGCGCCCGCCGACTTCACCCACCTCGCCGACCTGCCGACCTCCCACGAGCGCGGGATGACCCTGCGCGTGTTCATGGGCTCGTTGGCCGGAGAGACGTCGACCGCGCCGGCGTACACTCCCCTGGTCGGCGCGGAGGTCAACCTCCAGCCCGGTGCTTCGGGGACGGTCCCGCTGGATCCGGAGTTCGAGTACGGCGTGCTCACCGTTCAGGGGACCGTGACGGTGGGCGGGTCCGACGTGCCCCGCAATGCGATGAGCTACCTGGGCGAAGGGCGCACCGAGCTGTCCTTCGCGGCGCCGGCCGATGTCGA
>DATFGA010000135.1:0-10290 GCA_035249775.1 Nocardioidaceae bacterium
CCCACCGGGTGCTGGCCAAGCTGTTCGAGGACCGCGGGGTCACCCTCGACCGGACCTACCAGCTCAACGTCGGCGGCAACATGGACTTCAAGAACATGCTCGAACGCGACCGCCTCGAGTCGAAGAAGATCTCCAAGACCCAGTCGGTCACCTCCAACCTGACCCACGACCTCGGCGCCCGCAACGTCCACATCGGCCCCTCCGACTACGTCGAATGGCTCGACGACCGCAAATGGGCCTACGTCCGCCTCGAAGGCCGCGCCTTCGGCGACGCCCCCCTGAACCTGGAGTACAAGCTCGAGGTCTGGGACTCCCCCAACTCCGCCGGCATCATCATCGACGCCATCCGCGCCGCCAAGATCGCCCTCGACCGCGGCATCGGCGGCCCGATCCTGTCCGCCTCCACCTACCTCATGAAATCCCCACCCGTGCAGATGGCCGACGACCTCGGCCGCGAACGCGTCGAGGCCTTCATCCGCGGCGAGGTCGACCGCTGACCCCGCGTCACCCCGGCTGATTACCACGGTATGCAGCCGATCTCCCGCTCCCCATGGCTTGAACTCCATGGGGAGCGGCAGTTCTCCATGGGGAGTGACCGGGCCGTACGGCGCAGCGTCAGCCCGCCGTGCGGAACCGCCCGAGCAGGTCGACCAGCCTCTCGACGTCGTCCACGGTGTTGTACCAGGCGGCACTGAGCCGCAAGTGTGTCTCGCCGTCGACCTCCCCGAGCCAGGTCCACACGTCCCGGTCCCGGAGGAAGGCCCGGAGCTCGTCCTCCCGGGTCTGAAGCAGTCGCCACGTGAGCATCCGCCGTACCCGCGGGTCGCTGACGGCCACTGCCTCGGGCCAGACGTCGGCGAACCGTTGCCGGGCGTGGTCCGCGACCGCCTCCGCGGCCCGGGTCCAGCCCAGCTCGTCGGCCCGGCGGTGCACCTCGAGCACCTCACCCGCCACCAGGAAGCCGCTGCGGTCGTCGGTGCCGGACCAGGCGAACCGCTCGGTCATCACCGGAGAGTCCGCGAACACGGCGTCCACGAGCGGACGGGCGCGGTCCCGGTGGGTCGCCGGGACGAACAGGCCGCCGGTCCCCCGCGGGAAGCACGCCCACTTGTGCAGGGTGAGGCAGACGAAGGCGGAGACCAGCCCGGCCAGGTCCACCGCGAGCAGACCCGGCACGTGTGCGGCGTCGACCACGAGCACCGCCCGCGAGCCGGACAGGGCGTCGTGCAGCTCACGCACCGGCAGGATCGTGGACCACGGTGAGGTCACCCAGCTGACCACCACCGCCGCCGTCGTCGGCCCGACCGCGGCGGTCATCCGGTCGAGCAGGGCGGCATCGTCGAGGCCGTCGACCTCGACGACGACCAGCTCTGCACCGCTCGCGTGACAGGCGCGGCGCAGGTTGGCGTAGGTCGACGGGTACTCGACGTCGGTGGTGAGCACCTGGTCCCCCGGCCGCAGGTCGAGGCAGCTCAATGCCGTGGTCATCGCCGTCGTGGCGTTCGTGCTGAACACGAACCCGTCCCGGTCCACCCCCAGCCAGTCGGCGACCTCGCTCCGTGCGCGCTCCTGCAGGGGGAACAGGACGCGGTCGTAGAACCGGTGGAAGTTGCACCGTTGCTCCCGGGCGATCTCGTCCTGCCGGGCCGCCGCTACCCGAGGCACCGCCCCGAACGACCCGTGGTTGAGGTGCACGGTTCCCGGTGCCAGGTCGAACGCGTCGCGCGGGTCGACGTACTGCTCCATCGGTTCTCCACATCGTCTCGAGGCCCCGGCTAGTGTCGTGGAGACCGCCCCGACCGACAAAAGCGAGACCCCATTGCGCGCCGCCCGCCAGCTGATGCACCTGTTGCGCGGCCAGTGGTTCCGCCGGCTGTTCGCGGTCCGGGTGGCGAGCCAGTTCACCGACGGCGTGTTCCAGGTGGCGCTCGCGTCGTACGTGATCTTCTCTCCCCAGCAGCAGCCGTCGCCGACCGCGATCGCCGCCGCGCTGGCCACCGTGCTGCTGCCGTTCAGCGTGCTCGGCCCGTTCGCCGGCGTGCTCCTCGACCGGTGGTCGCGGCGACAGGTGCTCGCACTGGCCAACTTCGTCCGGGTGGGCCTGCTGCTCCTGCTCGCCGCCGGCGTCGCCTCCGACCTGCGAGGGCCGTGGTTGTTCCTGCTGATCCTGGTGTGCCTGTCGGTGAACCGGTTCCTGCTGGCCGGCCTGAGCGCAGCGCTGCCACACGTCGTGCGCCGCGACGAGCTGATCGTCGCCAACGCGCTGACACCGACCGGGGGGACGCTGGCGTTCATCCTCGGCCTGGCCTCGGGTACGGCGCTGCGGATCCTGTGGGAGCTGCTCGAGGTCGACGGGGACGTCGGCGTGCTGGTCACGGCGGCGGGGCTGTACGCCGTCGCGGGTGCGCTCGCGCTCCGCATCCCGAGGGACCTGCTCGGACCGGACTTCGACCCGGCCCGGCCGGCCGTGCGCGAGGCGGTCCGCAACGTGCTCCGCGGGATGGTGGAGGGGCTGCGCCACCTGCGCCGGCGCGGACCGGCTGCGCACGGACTGATCGCGATCGGCGCGCACCGGTTCTTCTACGGGATCTCGACAGTGTCGCTGATCCTGCTCTACCGCAACTACTTCTACCCCGACGACGTGGACGCCGCGTTCAACGGCCTGTCGATCGCGGTGCTGGTCAGCGGCGCCGGGTTCGTGTCCGCGGCGGTGGTCACCCCGCTGGTCACCGACCGGGTCAGCTCGCGCACCTGGATCCTGCTGCTGCTCGGCGTGGCTGCGGCGACCCAGCTCTTCCCCGGCGCGCTCTACACGGTGCCGGCGCTGCTGGTCGCGTCGTTCGTGCTCGGGCTCGCGTCGCAGGGGATCAAGATCTGTGTCGACACGTTCGTGCAGGCCTATGTCGACGACGCCTACCGCGGCCGGGTGTTCTCGTTGTACGACGTGATCTTCAACGTGGCGTTCGTCGCAGCCGCAGCCGTCGCCGCCGTCGTACTCCCGCCGAACGGGAAGTCCTATCCGGTGCTGGCCGCGGTCGCGCTCGGCTACGTCGGCACCGCGCTGGTCTACGCGTGGCTGACCCGGGACCGGACGCTGCGTGGTGGCTCGATCCTCGCCCGAGGCCGCTGAACCCGGCGGTGACGCTCAGCCGTTGAACAGGTCCCCGAGCCCGCCGCCCGTGCCGCCGCCGGACTGCTGGGCCGGCGACACCCACTCGTGCGGCTGGACGACGACGAAGCCGGGTCCGTGGAAGGAGTACTGGAACGCCTCGCCGGACCCGCCGCGCAGCATCGACTTCATGTTCAGGCTGGAGACGACCTGCGGGACCAGGTTGGCGGACCAGGCGACGGCGGCCTGCACGTCGACGAAGGTCGGCTGCTGGGAGCAGTCGAGGACGACCGGGGTGCCGACCGTGCACAGTGCGGCCGTCCCGGTGCCGGTGATGGTGGTGTTGAACAGGCCGCCGGCCATCATCCCGGCGCCCTTGACCCGGTTGATGTCCCACTGCATAGAGGCGTCGAAGGCAAGCAGGTTGCGACCGTTGACGCTGATCGCGTCGCCGGCGAGGTCGAGCAGGTAGACGTAGCCGGCTTCGTTGGCGAAGAACACCTCACCCTGGCCGCTGACCCGCATCAGCGGCATGTCCTCGCTGGTCAGCACCTTCTTCAGGAGCTTCCCCATGCTGCCGGTCTTCTCGTGGTGGAACTGGATCTGGCCCTGGTAGGCGACCATCGCACCCTTGACGGCGAGCACGTCGTCGCCGAACGCCACCCGCAGCAGCTGGCTGTTCTGCAGCGCGAACCGGGACTGGCCCTCGACCTCGAGGTTGGACTGTGCGAAGAGCTCTGACCTCATGCGGATCACCCTATTCCCGTGCGGGTCCGCGGTTCGGGCTTCCCGAAGCCCGGCATGTCCCTGAGCCAGCCGAGCAACCCGGGAGCTCAGGATGAGCGGGCGGACCACCACTCGAGGAGGGCGGCGGTGGCCTCCTCCTGGGACATCGGGCCACGGTCCATCCGCAGCTCCATCAGGTGCTTGTAGGCGCGGCCGACCTCACGACCGGGACCGATACCGAGGATCTCCATGATCTGGTTGCCGTCCAGATCGGGCCGGATCGAGGCCAGCTCCTCCTCCTCGGCCAGCCGCGCGATCCGGGCCTCGAGATCGTCGTAGGTCCGCCGCAGCCGTTCCGCCTTCCGCTTGTTGCGGGTGGTGCAGTCGGCCCGGGTCAGGATGTGCAGCCGCTCGAGCTGGTCACCGGCGTCGCGGACGTAGCGGCGCACCGCGGAGTCGGTCCACTCCCCCGAGCCGTACCCGTGGAAGCGCAGGTGCAGCTCGACGAGCTCGGAGACCGCGGCGATCTGCTCGTTGGAGAAGCGCAGCGCCTTCATCCGCTTCCGGGTGATCTTCGCGCCCACGACGTCGTGGTGGTGGAAGGTGACCGACCCGTCGTCCTGGAACTTGCGGGTCCGCGGCTTGCCGACGTCGTGCATCAGCGCCGCGAACCGGGACACGAAGTCCGGTCCGCCGCCGAGTCGGTCCTCGAGCTCGATCGCCTGCTCGAGCACGGTCAGTGTGTGCTCGTAGACGTCCTTGTGCCGGTGGTGCTCGTCCCGCTCGAGGGCCAGCGCGGGCAGCTCGGGAATGACATGGTCGGCGAGCCCGGTCCCGACAAGCAGCTCGAGGCCGCGCCGGGGCCAGGGGGCGGTGACCAGCTTCACCAGCTCGTCACGGACCCGTTCGGGAGAGACGATCTCGATCCGCGCCGCCATGTCGGTCATCGCCGCCCTGACCGCCGGGTCCACGGTGAAGCCGAGCTGGGCGGAGAACCGGGCGGCCCGCATCATCCGCAGCGGGTCGTCGGAGAAGGAGTCCTCCGGCGTCCCGGGGGTGCGCAGCACCTGGTTCGCCAGGTCGACCAGTCCCCCGAACGGGTCCTCGAAGTCGCGGCTCGGCAGCGTCACCGCCATCGCGTTCACGGTGAAGTCCCGCCGGTGCAGGTCACCGGCCAGCGAGTCGCCGTACTGCACCTCGGGCTTGCGGGAGGAGGCGTCGTACGTGTCGGAGCGGAAGGTGGTGATCTCCACCTGCCACGGCCCCTTGCGGCAACCGATCGTGCCGAACGCCCGGCCCATGTCCCAGATCGCGTCCGCCCAGCCCTTGAGCAGCTTCTCGGTGACCTCGGGCCGCGCGGAGGTGGTGAAGTCCAGGTCGTTCTGCAGCCGGCCGAGCATCGCGTCGCGCACCGGCCCGCCGACCAGCGCGATCTGCTCGCCGGCCTCCTCGAACCGGGCACCGAGCTCGTCGATCACCGGAGCGATGCGCAGCAGCTCGCGGACGGCCGTGCGTTGCACGTCACTCATCCGCAGGGTGGACTCGGGCTCGTCGGACACGAGAGACCACTCTAGTTCCGCGGAACGGGGCCGCCGACCACCGGAGGGTCACCGGGCCGGCCTTCGGTTCGCCGTTAGCATCGTCCGCGTGACCCGCTCCGTCCTCACGCGCCTTGCCGCATGCCTGGCGACAGGTCTGATGGCGACGGTGCTGCCGGCGGTGAGCGTGCCCGCTTCGGCCGGCGAGGACGACAAGGCACCGCTCCAGGTGACCATCGACTCGCTGTCCCCGTCGACGATCCCGCAGAAGGGCCGGATCACCGTCACCGGCCAGATCACCAACCACTCGGACGCGACCTGGACCGACCTCAACGTCTACCTGCTCACCTCACCGGAGCCGTTCACCCGCACCGACGAGCTCGAGACGGCCAGCGAGACGGACCCCACCCTGGAGGTCGGCGGCCGGCTGCTCACCCCCGGTCTGTACTCCGAGGTCGGCGACCTCGCCCCCGGGTCGAGCACCAACTACATCCTCTCGGTGCCGCGCCGCGCGCTCGAGATCAGCGGCGCTGCCGGCGCCTACTGGCTCGGGGTCCACGTCCTCGGCGCCAACGAGGGGCTGCGGGACTCGGTCGCCGACGGCCGTGCCCGCACGTTCATCCCCTTGATGGAACGCCGCGGGCCGAGCACCGCGATGTCGCTGGTCGTCCCGATCAAGGCCCCGGTGCGCCGTCACGTCGACGGCACCCTCAAGGGCCTGCCCGGCTGGCAGGAGCTGCTCGGGCCGGAGGGCCGCCTGTCCCGGCTGGTGGAGCTGAGCGGTACGTCGGACCAGGTGTCCCTGACCTGGGTGGTGGACCCGGCTGTCCTGGACGCCGCCCAGTCGGTCGCCGAGGACAACCCGCCGATGGACAGCGGCCCGACCGACGAGGCCGCCGGGGACGAGGCCACCCCGGCGCCGGGTGAGAGCCCCTCCCCCTCCTCCCCGCTGACCGACGAGCCGGACGCCGAGGAGCCGCCGCTGGTGTCCCCGCAGGCGGAGGAGGCCGCCACCTGGCTGGACCTGTTCCGCCGCCAGGCCGATCAGCATGCCGTCCTGGCCGTTCCTTACGGCGACGTCGACGTGGCGGCGCTCACCCGGGGCGACTTCGCCGAGACCGTGGAGCGGGCGGGCGACCTCAGCGCCTCCACCCTGGAGAACCTCGGCATCGAGGCCGGCCCGGTGATCGCCCCGCCCAGCGGCTACCTGCCGAACCCGGCCCTGGCGCTGCTCGACGACGAGATCCCCCTGATGCTCTCCGATGCCGCCGCCCCGGCGACCGCCGACACCGTGATCGAGACCGCGCAGGGCAACGAGATCGTGCTGGCGGACACCTCCGCCGGCGAGGGCGGGCCTGGTCCCGCGCCCCGGTTCCGGGCGATCGCGATGCGGCAGCGGCTGCTCAGCGAGGCCGCCGTGCACGCGCTGTCGGACCAGGGTGACCAGCCGCTCGTGGTGACCACACCGCAGTTCTGGGACCCGGGCAGCGACTGGCGCAGCGCCGACTTCTTCGCCGGGCTGAACGTGCCCTGGCTGCGCACGGTGAGCCTGCCGACCGCACGGGTGATCGGCTCCGCCGGTGACGCGAGTCCCAGGTACGACGGGCGGCTGGCCTACCCGCCGCGCGAGCAACGCGCTGAGCTGCCGATCGCGAACCCGCTCGCCACCGAGGAGCTGGTCCGCACCGGGAACGTCTACGCCAACCTGCTCGCCCGCAACGACACGGTCGACGAGTACCTCGCCAAGTCGGCGATGCTCGGCTCGTCCTACCGGGTGCGGGGGCGCGCGCACGCGGCGGCGACGCGGACCCGGGAGATCACGAAGACGATCCGGGCCCGGATGGAGCAGATCTCGATCGACGGCCCGTCGTTCGTGACGATGTCCAGTGAGGAGGGCACGTTCCAGGTGACCGTGGTCAACGGTCTCCAGGAGCCGGTCACCGTCGGCATCGACGCCCGGACCAGCAGCCCCGACCTGGAGATCTTCCCGCCCGATCCCGTCTCGCTCGGTCCCGGGCAGCGAGCATCGGTGCGGTTGCGGGCCACCGCGGAGGACATCGGTGTGCACGCGGTGACGCTCGTCCCCACCAACTCCGACGGCCAGCCGCTCGGGAACACCACCAAGTTCGCGGTCCGCAGCAGCCAGGTCGGCCTGGTGATCTGGGTGATCATGGGTGTCGGCGCGGCCGTGCTCTTCGGCACCGCCGGGATGCGGATCTTCAGCCGGGTCCGCGAGCGCAAGGCCACGCCTGGCCCGTTGTTGGAGGACTCCTCCCGATGAGCCAGGAGACAGCGGGCGAGGCCGCGGAGAACCGGAGCATCCTCAGCTCGAGCGCGGTGATGGCGGCCGGCACGGTCGTCTCCCGGATGAGCGGGTTCATCCGCAGCGCCCTGCTCGCGGCCGCCCTCGGCGCCTACCTGCACGCGGACCTGTTCAACATCGCGAACACGATCCCGAACATGGTCTACATCCTGCTCGCCGGCGGCATCTTCAACGCGGTCCTGGTGCCCCAGCTGGTCCGGGCGATGAAGAACGACGCGGACGGCGGCGAGGCGTACACCAACCGGATCATCACCCTGGCCGGCCTCTTCCTGGCAGGGGTGACCGCGGTGCTGGTGCTGACGGCGCCCTGGCTGATGCGGGTCTTCCTCTCCCCCGACTACTTCACACCCGAGCTTGCCGAGCAGCGTGAGTCGATCATCGACTTCGCCCGCTACTGCCTGCCGCAGGTCTTCTTCTACGGGATGTTCGTCCTGGTCGGCCAGGTGCTGAACGCCCGCGGCCGGTTCGGGCCGATGATGTGGGCCCCGATCGCGAACAACGTGGTGTCGGTCGCCGTACTCGTCGTCTACCTCGTCGTGTTCGGCCCGGCCTCCCCGGACGACACCAGCGCCTACACCACCGGACAGGAGCAGCTGCTCGGACTCGGCTCCACGCTCGGCATCGTGCTGCAGCTGCTGGTGCTGCTGCCGTACCTGAAGGCGGCCGGGTTCCGGTACCGCCCCCGGTTCGACTTCCGTGGCACCGGGCTCGGCCACACCCTGCGGCTCGGCCTGTGGACGGTGCTGTTCGTCGTCGTGAACCAGGTCGCCTACACGGTCGTCGTACGCCTGGCTTCCGACGGCGCGGCCTCCGGTCTCGGCGGGGAGGACCCGGGCACCGGCTACACCATCTACTCCCAGACCTTCTTGCTGGTGATGGTGCCGCACGCGATCGCGACCGTCTCCCTGGCCACCGCCGTGCTGCCCCGGCTCTCCGCCTACGCCGCCGACCACGACCTCGCAGGGGTCGCTCGCGGCGTCTCGTCGACGCTGCGGACCACGCTGACGCTGATCATCCCGTTCGCGCTGCTGCTGCCGCTGATCGCCTACGACCTCGCGAACGTGGTCTTCGGCTGGTTGGCCGCCTCCGAGGCCTTCCCCGACTACGCGCTGCCGCTGTCGCTGTTCGGGATCGGCCTGGTGTTCTTCACCGTCCACTACCTGATGCTGCGCGGCTACTACTCCCTGGAGCGCACCCGCACCGTGTTCTGGGTGCAGTGCGTGATCGCGGCCGGCAACATCGCGCTGGCCATCACGCTGACCTCCGTGATGTCGGCCGACCACACCGCCTCGGCCCTGGTCCTGGCCTACGGCGGGGCCTACGCGGTCGGCGCGGTCGTGTCCTACCTGTTGCTGCGGTCGCTGCTCGGCGGGCTGCAGACCCCGGTGCTGGTCCGGTTCCTGGTCCGGCTGCTGATCGCCGCCGGGATCGCGACCGGCGTCGCGTGGGCGGTGCAGTACGGCGTGCAGCAGCTGTGGCCCGTGGACGACACCAAGCTGCAGTCGGTCGTGATGCTCCTCCTCGTCGCGGGCCTGGACGTCGTGGTGTTCCTGGTGCTGGCCAGATTGATGCGGATCACCGAGGTGACCAGCGTGCTGGACCTGGTCACCGCCCGGCTGCCTGGCCGTTTGCGCAGGTCGGCCAACCCATAGCATGTAGTTTTCTTCGAAGAGGCCACCCAGACACCGAGCGAGGAGGGCCGTGACCGAGCAGTCGATGGGACCGGGGACCGTCCTGGCCGGGCGCTTCCGGCTCGAGGACCTCGTCAACGAGACCGCCGGCGCCAAGTTCTGGCGGGCCACCGACCGGACCCTGGCCCGCAACGTGGCCGTCAACGTGGTCGACGCCGACGACCCCCGCGCCGAGGCCCTGCTCGTCGCCGCCCGCACCTCCGCCACCGTGACCGACGGCCACTTCCTGCGCGTGCTCGACGCCGCGAGGGAGGACGGCTTCGTCTACGTCGTCAACGAGTGGGGCACCGGCATCTCCCTGGACCACATGCTCGCCGAGGGCCCACTGCCGGCCCGCCGCGCCGCCTGGCTCGTCAAGGAGGTCGCCGAGGCGATCACCACCGCGCACCAGCACGGCATCGCCCACGGTCGGCTGCTGCCGGAGAACGTGATGGTCACCGAGGCCGGCTCGGTGAAGCTGATCGGCTTCGTCGTGGACGCGGTCCTCAACGGCCGCCACCAGCCGGACCACGAGGGTGCGCCGCCGCTCAGCGAGCACGAGTCTGACGTGGTGAACCTCGCCGCCCTGCTCTACGCCACGCTGGTCGGCAGGTGGCCCGGTTCGGCCGGGTCCAGCCTTCCTGTCGCACCGTTCGAGCACGGGCGGGCGCTGCGGCCACGGCAGGTCCGGGCCGGCGTACCCCGCCCGCTCGACGCGATCTGCGACCGCGTCCTCAACGCCGAGGCGCACCAGGACGCGATGCCGATCGAGACCGCCCACGAGATCTGCGCGGCGCTCAGCGACTTCATCGGGGACCCCGCCGGCCTGCAGGTCGGCCCCGAGCCGACCACGGTGCTCGACCAGGACGAGATCGACCGGGCCCTCGGTGTCACCGGGGCGCACGCGGCCGTCCCGCCGGCCTC
>DATFGA010000136.1:0-4912 GCA_035249775.1 Nocardioidaceae bacterium
CCAGCTCTCCCAGCTGCGGGCGGCCATCGAGCCACCGGCCGCCGCGCTGGCCGCGCTGAACGCCGACGACGGCTCGCGCCGACGGATCGTCGAGGTCGCGGACGCGCTGGAGACGACCGGCGCCGCGGGTGACCTGCGGACCTTCCTCGAGCACGACGTGCTTTTCCACCGGCTGCTGCTCGAGTCGTCGGGCAACAGCATGTTCCTGGGGCTGGCCTACGTGGTCGAGGAGGTGCTGCGCGGTCGCACCGACCACGACCTGATGCCGCCGCACCCCAAGCCGGAGGCACGGCGGCTGCACGCCGTGGTCGCCGAGGCGGTGGCGGGCCGCGAGCCGGAGGTGGCGCAGGCCGCGATGACCGCGATCTGCGCCGAGGTGGTCGCCGCGATGGGCCGGCTGCCGACGACCACCTGAGCCTTCGACGCTAGACGATCACCCAGAGCACGGCCGCGATCACGAACGCCGACAGTCCCAGCGTCGTCTCCATCACTGTCCACGTCTTCAGCGTCGTCTTCTCGTCCATCCCGAAGAACCGGCTGACCAGCCAGAAGCCCGAGTCGTTCACGTGCGAGAGCACGGTCGCTCCGGCGGCGATCGCCACCACGAGCAGGGTCAGCTGGATGTCGCTGAGGTCGGCGGCCTGCACCGCCGGCGCGATCAGACCGGCCGCCGTGGTCAACGCGACCGTGGCTGAACCTTGCGCGACCCGGAGCAGGGTGGCGATCACGAACGCCTGCAGGATCAGCGACATGCCGAGATCGGACAGGCTGGAGCTCAGCGCGGCGCCGATGCCGCTCAGCTCGAGCACCCCGCCGAACATGCCGCCCGCGCCGGTGATCAGGATGATCGCGCAGACCGGCCCGAGGGCGTCGTCCATGATCTTGGTGACTGTTGCCATCGAGGCGTTCGGCCTGCCCAGGACGAGGATCGCGGCCAGCACGGTGATCAGCAGGGCCACCGGCGTGATACCCATCAGCATCAGGAACTCGACCCAGGCCTGCCCCTCCTCCAGCGTCCCGGAGTCGACCAGCGTGGTGAGCACCGTGTTGAAGGAGATCAGGACCAGCGGGATCAGCAGCAGCAGGATGACGGTGCCGAACGACGGCGGCCGCGCCCCGAGCCGGGTGTCGTCCCTGCCGTCCTCGGTCGGATCGCCGGTGGCGTCCGCGACCTCACCGAAGATCACGTCGGGCAAGGACACGTGCACCCGGGCGGCCAGGAACCGCGACACCAGCATGACGCCGACGTACCACGAGAGAACCGCGATCGGGATGCCGACCAGGAGGGTGAGGCCGACGCTGCCGCCGATGATCGTGGCGGCGGCCACGGGGCCGGGGTGCGGCGGGACGATCGCGTGCATGGCGGCGAACGCACCGGCCGCGGGCAGGGCGTAGAGCAGCAGGTTCCCGCCGAAGCGGCGGGCCACGGTCATGATGATCGGCAGGAACACCACGAGGCCAGCGTCGAAGAAGATCGGGAAGCCGAAGATCAGCGCGGCGATGCCGAGCGCGAGCGGCGCCCGTTTCGCCCCGAACCGGCCGATCAGCGTGTCCGCGAGGACCTGCGCACCGCCGGTGACCTCCAGCAGCCGGCCGAGCATCACACCGAAGGCGACCAGCAAGGCTACCGAGCCGATCGTGTCGGCGAACCCGAACATCAACGCGTCCGGGATGTCGCCCAGCGGGAATCCCACCGCGATCGCGGTGATCACGCTGACCAGCACCAGGGACACGAAGGCGTGCAGCTTCACACCCATGATCAGGAACAGCAGCAGGGCTACCGCGCCCGCCGCGATCAGCAGCAGCACGGTCGTGCCGTACTGCGGTTCGATGGCTTCCACGAACGCACCCTCCGAGCTGTGTCCGCCCGGTCGGTCCGGGCTCGTGACGCTTCACACTGCCGTGTAGGTACTACCTTTTGCAAGGGTCGGCGGTGCGCGGGCGTGCCGGGTCGCGCGCACTAGGGTGAGGCTCATGCCGTTGCGGATCGTGGCGACCCGGCCGAACCCGGCGCTGGTGACGTTGCCGTGGAACACCCCGCTCGAGGAGTGGGACGACGAGTTCGTCGTCCAGCTCCCTCGGGGGCTCTCCCGCCACGTCGTGCGGATCGTGCGTCTCGGCCAGGACGTCTACGCGGTCAAGGAGACCCGGGAGCCGATCGCGTTCCGGGAGTACCGGATGCTGCGCGACCTCAGCCGGCTCGGGCTGCCCACCGTCGACCCGGTCGGTGTCGTGTGCGGGCGGCAGTCCGCTGACGGACAGGAGATCGAGCCGGCGCTGCTGACCCGACATCTGCAGTACTCCCTGCCCTACCGGTCACTGTTCTCCCACGGCCTGCGCGCGGACAGCCTGCCCCGGCTGATCGACGCTCTGGTGGTGCTCCTGGTCCGGCTGCACCTGGCCGGGTTCTTCTGGGGCGACGTGTCGTTGTCGAACGTGTTGTTCCGGCGCAGCGCCGGTGAGTTCGCGGCGTACCTGGTCGACGCCGAGACCGGTGAGCTGCACCCCGAGCTGTCCGAGGGGCAGCGCAACTACGACCTGACGGTCGCCTACGAGAACCTGTACGGCGAGCTCCTCGACCTCCAGGCCGGCGACCTGCTCGACGACACCGTGGACCCCGAGGAGATCGTCGAGCTGGTCCGTGGCCGGTACGACGCGCTGTGGCAGGAGCTGACCGGGAGCGAGGAGTTCGGGGCCCACGAGATGTGGCGGATCGAGCAGCGTGTCGAACGGCTCAACGACCTCGGCTTCGACGTGGACGAGCTCGACATCGTCACCGACTGGGACGGGTCCACGGTGCGGCTGCAACCGAGGGTGGTCGAGGCCGGGCACCACTCGCGGGAGCTGCAGGGTCTCACCGGCCTCGACGTCGAGGACAACCAGGCGCGGCGGCTGCTCAACGACATCGCCAGCTTCACCGCGCACTTCGGCCTCGGCGGCGAGGACCGGACGATCGTCGCGCACCGGTGGCTGAACACCGTCTACGAGCCGGTCACCAAAATGGTCCCCGAGGAGCTGCGCGGCAAGCTCGAGCCGGCGGAGATCTTCCACGAGATCCTCGAGCACCGCTGGTTCCTCTCGGAGAAGGCCGGCCGCGAGATCGACATCCGCGACACCGCGCGCTCCTACATCGACACGGTTCTCTCGAAGCGGCCCGAGGAGGTCATCACCGCCGGCGACGACCCCGACCAGCTCCTCCCCCGCACCCCTCCCCCCGACTGACCCCAACCCCCCACCCTCCCCCCTCCCCCGTTGAGACGTGCAGTTTTCGCCGTTGAGGCGCGCGGTTTTCGCGCTCGAGGCGTGGAGTTTTTGCGGATCAGACGCCGAGGGTTTCCGTCGCAAGGACAGGGTTGCCCGGTCGTGCGAGCCACAGCCGCCGCCGTACGACGTACCGTCCTCACGCCGCGAGTCGAAGGGCCACCCGCAGCTCGCGAAGCCAGGCCGCGAGCGCCTCGAAGGTGAAGGAATCCTTGTTCACGACGATGACCGTCCACCCGTGGTCGCGCAGCCACTGGCGGCGGGCCCGGTCGTGTTCGCGCTGCTCCTCACTGGTGTGGAACTCCTGTCCGTCGTACTCGATCGCGACCCGGGCGTGGGGATAGGCCAGGTCGAGCCGGAACAGCTCGCGTCCCTCGTGGACGACCCAGTACTGCAGTTGCGGAACGGGCAGACCGGCATCGCGGATCTCCAGCCGGGTCCACGACTCTCCGGTCGACTCCGCGCGCGGGTCCGCCAGTGGGATGAGCTGGCGGAGCTGCAGAACGCCACGCCGGCGGAAGTACCGCGGCAGCTGCGCTTCTAGCTCCTGGCGGGTGATGCCGTGCACGCGCATGAACCAGTCGAGCGCCGCGATCGCCTCGTGGCGGGACAGCTTGCAGCCGAGGTCGAGCGCGGTCCGCAGCGGCGTGGTCACCAGGACACCGGCGATCGCCATGATGTCCTCGTCGGAGAGGTCTCGCGTCCCACCGACGCATTGCTTGCGCGTCGTCCGACATCGGCCGCGAAGCGCATAGGTCTCCAAGGGAGGAAGTACGTCGAGCTCGCGGTAGCTGAACGTCTCGACACCGTGGATCCATGCCGCTGTGCGGTCGCACACGACCACGAACGGACGAAGCGCCAGCGCGGCGGCCTGGACCCGGACGTCCTGGTCGTCGGCCAGGTCGGCGCGAACGTAGACGCCCTGGAGGACGCGTCGGACCTTGTGGTTGCGCACCAGATCATCGAGCGTGCGTCGCGACATTCCGGCCTGCTCCGCCTGTGCCCAGGTGAACGGCCTGTCTGGTATCTCGGGTGGAAGCATCATGCCGCCACTGTTGCGAGGCAGGCGGGCGGTGCGCGGTCCCGCTTCTGGGGCTGGGGACAGACGACCGGTCAGCCGCGGTTGTGGATGAAAACTGGCTTGGAGCGCCGCGGCGGGCGGGAACTAGGCCGGTCTCACCGGCGAGAACTCCACGTCTCGACGGGGAAAACCTCACGCCTCAACGGCGAAAACTCCACGCCTCAACGGGGAAAATGGCGCGTGTCGATAGGGAAAAGGGCGCGTGTCAACGGGGGAAGGTGCCGCGCTTCTCGGCGATCGCGTACAGCGTGACCGAAGCAGCCACCCCGGCGTTCAACGACTCCAGCGAGCTGACCATCGGGATCGAGACGATCTGGTCGCAGGTCTCGCCCACCAGCCGGGACAGCCCCTTGCCCTCGGAGCCGACCACGACGACCAGCGGCCCGTCGGCCAGGTCGAGCGACGGCAGCGACACGTCACCGTCGGCGGCGAGGCCGATCACCATGCAGCCCGCGTCCTGGTAGGCCTTGAGCTGGCGGGTGAGGTTCACCGCCTGCGCGACGGGGACCCGCGCGGCCGCACCGGCCGAGGTCTTCCACGCCGACGCGGTCATCCCGGCCGCGCGCCGCT
>DATFGA010000137.1:0-11307 GCA_035249775.1 Nocardioidaceae bacterium
GTCCTCGACCCCGGCGAACAGGGTGGTGCCGGCCGGCACGTCGACGGTGTTCCACCCCATGTGCGGTACGACGGGCGCGTCCAACCGTTCCACGACCCCGGGCCACTCGTCGAGGCCAGGGGTGTCGATCCCGTGCTCGACACCGTGCTCGAACAGGATCTGCATGCCGACGCAGATCCCGAGCACCGGCCGGCCGCCGGCCAGGCGTCGCCCGATCACCTCGTGTCCCTTGACCGCGCGCACCCCCTCCACGCAGGAGGCGAACGCGCCGACGCCGGGCACCACCAACCCGTCGGCGTCCATCGCCCGGGTCCGGTCGGCGGTCAGGGTCACCGTGGCACCGGCCCGCTCGAGGGCACGGACCGCCGAGCGGGTGTTGCCTGAGCCGTAGTCGAGGACGACGACCGATGAGGTCACAGGGTCCCCTTGGTGCTGGGCACCCCGGTCTCGCGCGGGTCGTGGGCGACCGCGTCGCGCAGCGCCCGGGCGACGGCCTTGAACTGCGCCTCGACCAGGTGGTGCGGGTCGCGACCGGACAGAACCCGCACGTGCAACGCGATCTGGGCGTGGAAGGCCAGCGTCTCGAAGACGTGCCGGGTCAGCGAGCCCAGGTAGGCGTCCCCGATCGTGACGAACGCCTGCGCGTCCGGCTCACCGGTGTGCACGCAGTAGGGCCGCCCGGACACGTCGACCGCGCACTGCACCAGCGCCTCGTCGAGCGGCACCAGCGAGTCGCCGAACCGGCGGATCCCCTTCTTGTCACCGAGGGCCTCCCGCAGCGCGTCGCCGAGCACGATCGCGGTGTCCTCGACGGTGTGGTGCGCGTCGATGTGGGTGTTACCGTCGGTCGACACGGTCAGGTCGATCAGCGAGTGCCGGGCCAGCGAGGACAGCATGTGGTCGTAGAACCCGACGCCGGTGGACACGTCGGCGCGGCCGGTGCCGTCGATGTCGAGCTCGACGAGGACCTTGGACTCCTTGGTCTCCCGCTCGATCCGGGCGGTGCGCGTCGTGCGGCTCATCGTTCCAGTACCTCCAACAGGGCGGCCCTGAACGCCGCCATCTCCTCCGCGGTGCCGATCGACACCCGCAACCAGCCGTCCGGCCCGGTCTCCCGGATCAGCACCCCGCGGTCGAGGAGAGCCTGCCACACGGCGTGCCGGTCCTCGAACGTCCCGAACAGCGCGAAGTTCGCGTCGCTGTCGGCGACCTGCAGGTCCAGGGAGCGCAGCCAGGACACCGTCGCGTCCCGCTCGGCGCGCAGGTCGTCGACCCGGGCCAGCAGCTCGTCGGCGTGCCGCAGCGCCGCGGTCGCCACGGCCTGGGTCACCGCGGAGAGGTGATAGGGCAGCCGCACCACCCGGATCGCGTCGCAGATCTCCTCCGACGCCGCGAGGTAGCCCAGCCGTGCCCCGGCCAGCGCGAAGGCCTTGCTCATCGTGCGCGAGACGACCAGGTTCGGTGTCGTCGCGAGCAGCTCGAGCGCGGACGGCGTACCCTCCCGGCGGAACTCGCCGTAGGCCTCGTCGATCACCACCACGCCGGGTGCCGCCTCGCAGACCGCGGCGACCGTGTCCAGCGGCAGTGCGGTGCCGGTCGGGTTGTTCGGCGAGGGCAGGAGTACGACGGAGGGCTGGTGCTCCTTGAGGACCGCCAGCGCATGGGACACGTCGAGGGAGAAGTCGGACTCGCGGTGCCCGACGACCCAGCCGGTCATCGCGTCCCGGGCGTACTCGGGATACATCGAGTAGGTCGGCGCGAACGACACCGCGACCCGCCCGGGGCCGCCGAAGGCCTGCAGGATCTGCAGCATCACCTCGTTGGAGCCGTTGGCCGCCCACACCTGGGAGGGCGTGACGCCGTGGCCGAGGTAGCCGGCGAGCGCGGTGCGCAGCACGGTGAACTCCCGGTCGGGGTACCGGTTCAGGGTGCCCGCGACCTCGGCGACGGCCGCGGCCACGTCGGCGACCACCGCGCCACTGGGCGGGTAGGGGTTCTCGTTGACGTTGAGGGCGACCGGGACGTCGAGCTGGGGCGCGCCGTAGGGGGCGATGCCCCGCAGCTCCTCCCGCAGGGGAAGCGCCATCAGCGGCCCTCGAGCCGGACCCGGACCGCGGCGCCGTGGCCGGGCAGGTCCTCGGCGTCGGCCAGCGTCATCACGTGGCCGGCGACCTCGCGCAGCGCGTCCGCGGAGTACTCCACGACGTGGACCGCCTTGCGGAACGCGCGCACCGACAGGCCCGAGGAGTGACAGGCGCAGCCCGCGGTCGGCAGCACGTGGTTGGAGCCGGCGCAGTAGTCGCCGAGGGACACCGGCGCGAACGGCCCCACGAACACCGCGCCGGCGTTCACGACCCGGGCCGCCCACTGCGTGGCGTCGGCGGTGTGGATCTCGAGGTGCTCGGCGGCGTAGGCGTTGACCACGTCGAGGCCCTGCTCGAGGTCGTCGACGAGCACGATCCCGGACTGCTGCCCGGACAGTGCGGTCCGGATCCGGTCGACGTGCTTGGTGACCGAGACCTGCTTGTCGAGCTCGGCCTCCACCTCGTCGGCCAGCGCGGACGACGGGGTGACCAGGACCGACGCGGCCAGCGGATCGTGCTCGGCCTGGCTGATCAGGTCGGCGGCCACGTAGGCCGGGTCGGCGGTGTCGTCGGCGAGGATCGCGATCTCGGTGGGCCCGGCCTCGGAGTCGATGCCGACCACGCCCTTGAGCAGCCGCTTGGCGGAGACGGTGTAGATGTTCCCCGGGCCCGTCACCAGGTCGACCGGCCGGCAGGGGCCCGCGCCGTACGCGAACATCGCGATCGCCTGCGCACCGCCGACGGCGTACACCTCGTCGACGCCGAGCAGGGCGCACGCGGCCAGGATCGTCGGGTGCGGCAGCCCGCCGTTCGCCGCCTGTGGTGAGGAGGTCAGCGCGATCGACGGCACCCCGGCGACCTGCGCGGGCACCACGTTCATCACCACGCTGGAGACCAGCGGCGCGATCCCGCCGGGCACGTAGAGGCCGACCCGCTGCACCGGGACCATCCGCTGGGTGACGGTGCCGCCGGGTGCGACCCGGGTGACCACGTCGTCCTCGAGCTCGGCCTCGCACGTCGCGCGCAGCCGGCTGATCGACTCCTCCAGCCCGGCGCGGACGGCCGGGTCGAGCTCGTCGAGGGCCGCGTGGAGCGCGGACGCCGGCACCACGATGTCGTCCTGGTCGACGCGGTCGAACTTCGCGGACAGCTCCAGGATCGCCTCGACCCCGCGATGGCGCACCGCGTCGCAGATGGGGCGCACCACGTCGAGCGCGGCCTCCACGTCGAAGTCGGCACGCGGCACCAGCGTGCGGTAGTCAGGGTCGCTCGCGCCCCGGAGGTCGATCCGGCGAATCATGCCCTCAAGTGTAGGGGCGGCGGCTCGCCGCGACGTTCGGCGTGTCAGCGACCGGACCCGCCGGGATGGGTAGGTTGGCAGGGTGAGCGAGCCGATGCCGATGTTCCCGCTGAACACCGTGCTGTTCCCGGGTGTCACGATGCCGCTCCACGTCTTCGAGGACCGCTACCGGGCGCTGGTGCACCACCTGCTGGCCATCCCGGAGAAGTCCGACCGGGTGTTCGGGGTGGTCGCGATCCGGGAGGGCTACGAGGTCGGCTCGCACGGCGCCCAGTCGGTGCACCGGGTCGGCTGCCTGGCGCAGATGACCACCGTCGAGCCGCATCCCGACGGCCGCTTCGACATCGAGATCGTGGGCCGGCAACGGCTGCGCCTGGACTCGATGGACACCTCGGGGTCGTACCTCGTCGGGGAGGTGGTGCTGCTCGAGGACGAGCCGGCCGTCGACCCGGACAACGAGGCGGCCCGGACGATGGCGCTGTTCGAGGCCTACCGCGCCCAGCTCTCGGAGCTGCGTGGCACCGAGGTGCTGGACGGGATCTTCCCGCGCGACCCGGTGTACCTGTCCTACAGCCTGGCCGCGACCTGCCTGCTCACGCTGCGCGAACGGCAGGCGCTGCTCGAGACCGACAGCGCCCGGGAGCGGCTGATCATGCTGCGGCTCTCGCTGCGCGAGGAGATGCGGGCGATGCGGGCCGTCCCGTCGCTGCCGGCCACCGAGGTGGCCCGCACCGCCTGGTCGCCGAACTGAGTCGGCTGCGGCGATGGCGAGGAGGAACGCAGCCGGGGGTACGCCGGCCACGGTGGCACTGACCCGGGCCGGGATCAGGTTCACCGTGCACACCTACGACCACGACCCGGCCGCGACCAGCTATGGCCTGGAGGCGGCCGATGCGCTCGGGCTCGACCCGTCCCGGGTCCTGAAGACCCTGTGCGTGACGGTCGACGGCGCACTGGTGGTCGGGATCGTGCCGGTCGCCGGTCAGCTCGACCTGAAGGCGATCGCCGCGGCGGTCGGCGGGAAACGGGCCACGATGGCCGACCCGGCGCAGGCCGAACGGGCCACCGGCTACGTCGTCGGCGGCATCTCCCCCGTCGGGCAGAAACGGTCGCATCCGACCGTGCTCGACGAGTCGGCGACGGCGTACGACTCGGTGTTCGTCTCCGGCGGCAAGCGCGGGATGGACCTGGAGCTGGCTCCGGCGGACCTGATCGCTGCCACCGGCGCCCGCACCGCCCCCATCGCCCGCTGATCCCTCGCCGACTTGTCAGGCCCTGTGACCGCTATAGCGCGTACAGGGCCTGACAAGTCGGGTCAGTCGGTGGTGAGGCGGAACACTCCACGCTGCACGTCGCCGTCCATCCAGGCGCTGAGCCCGAGCGCGTCGAGCGGCGCGACGTTCTCCCGCAGGGAGGCTCCGGCCGCGTCGTCCTCGGTGGGCTCCTCGCCGGTGAAGCCGCTCTCCATCGCCTCGACGGCGTCGGCGGCCTCCTCGATCCAGCCACCAGCGTCGAAGTTCACGTAGAGCACGGCGCTGGCCTTGTCCGCCTCCGGAACGGCGCGCTGGAACGTCTCGTCGGACCCGAGCGTCCCCTCGCCGCTCAGCAGCTTGGTGTAGTCGGGGTTCGCCCCGAAGGCGACCACGCCGTTTCCGGGCTCCACGACCAGGACCTCGCCGTCGGGGCCGATCGCGGCCCGGACCTTGTCGACGACCGGCAGGATCTCGTCGGGGTTGCCGCTGACGCGCAGGCCGATCGGCAGCTTGGTGAAGTCACCCTCGTCGAAGATCGCCTCGAAGTCGACGTCGGAGTCGAAGGCGACGCTGACCCCGTCGCCGAACAGCGTCTCGATGTCCTCGGGCAGCTCCAGACCGGTGTCGCGCTCGGCGTCGGCCAGCATCTCGTCGACGGACTCGCCCCCGCTGAACACCTCCGCCATCGACTCCAGGTAGCCGGTCAGCCAGCCCTCGGCCAGCGCGACCGAGAACGCGGCACCGGTGCTGGCCGGCAGCGCGGTCACGTTCGGGCCGGTGGTTCCGGTGACGGCGTCGAGTCCGGTGGGCAGGCCCTGCATCGCGAACTCGGCCTCGACCGCGCCGTCGTCGAAGCGGATCACGCCGGCCATCCCGGCGAAGTTCTTGTAGGTCTCGCGAAGCTTCTCGCTCGCCTCGCTCTGCTCGTCCCGGAGCTCGAGGGCCGCCTCCGGGTCGCCGGTGGCATAGCCGAACCAGCTGTCGGTCATCCCGGACTCGATGTCGGCGAGGAAGGCAGGGGCGTCCGGGCCGGCGTACATCGTCACGATGCCGGGGTCGCCCACCTTCCCGGTCCACTCCTGGAACGCGGCGGAGTCGGCGAGCGAGCCCTGCGCGGCGTCGGCGACCAGCGCCTCTGCCCGTGCGTCGGTGTCGGTGATCAGCACGTAGCCGGCGTTGAAGGCGTAGCCGTAGTCACCGGCCTCCGCGCACTTGGCCAGCGCCCGGATCCCCTCCGCAGCGGCCTTCTCGTCGCTCACCTGGAGTGCGAGCACGGGTGCCTCGATGCCGGCCTGGTCGTCGGGTACGGCGGCGAGGGCGACTCGTTCACCGATCCAGGGGTTGATGTCCGTGTCGTAGTCGAGGTCGGTGCAGCTGCCCTCGTCCTGGACCTTGTCGAAGATCACCCGGCGCAGGTCGTCGGTGCTGGAGATGTCCAGCTCCTTGTCGATGCCCGGGAACTTCTTGAGGATCTTGAACGCCTCGATCTTCTGCCCCGCGGACGGGTCGAGGTCGAGGCTGACGTAGGCCACGGCGCTGGCCGGCAGTGCGTCCGCCGGCTGCAGCCCTCCGCCGGACAACAGCGCGTAGGCACCCCATCCGCCCAGACCGAGCGCGGCGGCGACCCCGACCGCGGTCGCTCCGAGCACCGGCCACCTGCGGCTCGACCCGTCCGATGCGTCGGAGTCAGGCTGGCGGCTCGGCCCGCCGGCGCCGAGGTACTCCGGGTGCGGAGTGTTCGAAGACATGGATCCCCCTAGGACACGATGTGATGAGAGGAACGCTACTGAATGTCGCGGGGCGGCACGCGCGTTCCGCACAACCAGCGCTGCGCGATGCGTGTCGGTTGGGTCACGGAGCGTCGTCGCGCGGCGGCGACCAGAGCACCACCAGGGCGCCGATCAGCGCCGCCATCGGCCACACCAGGTAGCTCGCCTTGGCGGTCACCTCCAGTGGCACCGGAACCTGCGCGCCCACCTGGGCTGCCGCGAGCGCAGCGTCCGGGTCACCGGGCCCGAGCGCCTGCCCGGTCAGCGCCATCACGGCTGCGGCGAGGGACGCGCCGACCAGGAGCAGGACCGTGGTGAGCACGAAGTTCCGGGATCGCCACCAGGTCAGCGCCACCCCGGAGGACAGCCCCGCGACCGCGCCGATCACGGCGTACCAGCCGTCGCCGTTGAACCGGTTGGACAGCTCGACCTCACCCATCGACCCGCCGCCGCCCTCTGCCTTGGTGAACACCGCCGGGTCGACCAGCACCCACCACAGCACACCGCAGACCAGCCCGAGCAAGAGGTAGCTGCCGAGCACCGCGACCACGTCCCGGACCGCCGGGTTGCCTGCTTGGTCCGGTCCGGCATCCGCGTCGACGTCCCCCGACGAGGGTGCCTGCGCAGGGGCGCCTGCCGCCGGTTCTTCGCCGGCGGTGTCGATCCGGTCCGTCATGAGCCGTTGAGGCAGCTCGGCCCGAGGAGTGCCTTGAGGTCGGCGAACAGCGCCGGACTCGGGGAGACGCGGAGCCGGTCGTCGAGCTTGAGCACGGTGGTCGAGGTCTTCGTCATCAACCGCAACCGTACTTCGGTCACCCCAGGGTGGGTCCCGAGCACGTCCTTGAGCTGTTCCACCACCGGCGGCGTACACCGGGTGGACGGGAGGCTGATCATCACCGGGCCGGACGGTCCGTCGGACAGGTCCGGGGTGCTCACCTCCTGGCCGTGCAGCTCCGGCTGGTCCTTGCTGCGGGAGAGCCGGCCCTTGACGGTGACGATCGCGTCCTCGTTGAGCAGCGTGCTGGCGAGCTGGTAGGCGCTCGGGAACAGCAGCACGTCGATCCCGCCCTCGAGGTCCTCCAGGGTCACCATCGCCCACGCGTCGCCGCGCTTGGTGATCTTGCGCTGCACCGAGGTGATCAGCCCGGAGACGGTCACCGTGGACCCGTCGGGGCGCTCCTCGTCGACGAGCAGCTGCCCGATCGTGCAGTCGGTGCCGTTGGACAGGATGTGCTCGAGACCCATCAGCGGGTGGTCGGAGACGTAGAGGCCGAGCATGTCGCGCTCGTGGCCGAGCAGCGTCTGCTTGTCCCAGTCGTCGATGTCAGGGATCGCGATGGCCACCCCGAACCCGGCACTGTCGCCGCCGTCGTCCAGCGACCCGAACAGTGAGTCCTGCCCGATCGCCTCGTTGCGCTTGATGTCGACGTACTGGTCCACCGCGGTCTCGTGGATGGTGACCAGTGCCCGTCTGCGGTGGCCGAGCGAGTCGAACGCGCCGGCCTTGACCAGCGACTCGATGACCCGCTTGTTGCAGACCAGCGTCGGCACCTTGTCCATGAAGTCGGCGAAGTCGGTGAACCGGCCCTTCTCGCGGCGGGCCTGCACGATCCCGTCGACCACGTTGTGCCCGACGTTGCGGATCGCGTTCAGCCCGAACCGGATGTCCTCGCCGACCGGCGTGAAGGTCGACTCCGACTCGTTCACGTCAGGCGGGAGCACCTTGATCCCCATCCGGCGGCACTCGTTGAGGTAGATCGCCATCTTGTCCTTGTCGTCCTTGACGGACGTGAGGACGGCGGCCATGTACTCGGCCGGGTAGTTGGCCTTCAGGTAGGCGGTCCAGTAGGAGACCATGCCGTATGCCGCGGAGTGTGCCTTGTTGAACGCGTAGTCCGAGAACGGCAGCAGAATGTCCCACAGCGTCTTGACCGCGTCCATCGAGTAGCCGCGCTCGGTCATGCCGGCGGAGAAGGCGGCGAACTGCTTGTCGAGCTCCTCCTTCTTCTTCTTGCCCATCGCCCGGCGCAGCAGGTCCGCCTGTCCCAGCGAGTAGCCGGCGAGCTTCTGGGCGATCGCCATCACCTGCTCCTGGTAGACGATCAGACCGTAGGTCTCCCCCAGGATGTCCTCGAGCGGCTCGGCCAGCTCGGGATGGATCGCGACGACCTCCTCCCGGCCGTTCTTGCGCCGGGCGTACTTGTTGTGGGAGTCCGCCCCCATCGGCCCCGGTCGGTAGAGGGCACCGACCGCGGAGATGTCCTCGAACTTGTCCGGCCGCATGCTGCGCAGCAGGGCCCGCATCGGGCCGCCGTCGAGCTGGAACACACCGAGCGTGTCGCCGCGGGCGAGCAGCGAGTACGTCGCCGGGTCGTCGAGCGTGAGCTCCTCGAGCACCACCTTGGTCTGCTTGTTGTTCGCGATGTTGATCAGCGCGTCGTCGAGGACCGTGAGGTTGCGCAGCCCCAGGAAGTCCATCTTGATCAGGCCGAGCTTCTCGCAGGTCGGGTAGTCGAACTGCGTGATGATCGCGCCGTCCTGCTCGCGCCGCATCAGCGGGATCACGTCGATCAGCGGCTCGCTGGACATGATCACGCCGGCCGCGTGCACACCCCACTGCCGCTTGAGGCCCTCGATCCCGATCGCCGTCTCGACGACCTTGCGCACGTCGGCGTCGGCCTCGAACAGGCCGCGGAACTCGCCGCCCTCGCCGTAGCGGGGGTGCTCCCGCTCGAAGATCTGCTTGAGCGGGATGTCCTTGCCCATCACCGCGGCCGGCATCGCCTTGGTGATCCGGTCGCCCATCGCGAACGGGTAGCCGAGGATCCGCGACGAGTCCTTGACCGCCTGCTTGGCCTTGATCGTCCCGTAGGTGACGATCATCGAGACCCGGTCCTCGCCGTACCTGTCACTGACGTAGCGGATCACCTCACCGCGCCGGCGCTCGTCGAAGTCGATGTCGAAGTCGGGCATCGAGACCCGGTCGGGGTTGAGGAAGCGCTCGAAGATCAGTCCGTGCTCGAGCGGGTCGAGGTCGGTGATCCGCATCGCGTACGCCGCCATCGAGCCCGCGCCGGAACCGCGCCCGGGACCGACCCGGATGCCGTTGTTCTTGGCCCAGTTGATGAAGTCGGCGACCACCAGGAAGTAGCCGGGGAACCCCATCTGGGTGATCACGCCGACCTCGAAGTCGGCCTGCTTGCGGACGTTGTCCGGGATGCCGGCCGGGTAGCGGAAGTGCAGGCCGCGCTCGACCTCCTTGACGAACCAGGAGTTCTCGTCCTCGCCCTCGGGCACCGGGAACCGCGGCATGTAGGTGCCGTTGCCCTCGGTGAACTCGACCTCGCACCGCTCGGCGATCAGCAGGGTGTTGTCACAGGCCTCGCGCAGGCCGTTCTTGTGCTCCCACAGGTCGCGCATCTCCGCCGGCGACTTGATGTAGTAGCTGTCCCCGTTGAACTTGAACCGCTTCGGGTCGGCCATCGTGCTGCCCGACGAGACGCAGAGCAGGTGCTCGTGGGCCTGGGCGTCGCCCGGGTTGGTGTAGTGGGAGTCGTTGGTGGCGATCGGCGGGATCCCCAGGTCCTTCGACAGCTTGAGCAGGCCGTCGCGCACCCGGTTCTCGATGTCCAGGCCGTGGTCCATCAGCTCCAGGAAGAAGTTCTCGCGTCCGAAGATGTCCTGGAACTCGGCGGCCGACTCGCGCGCCTTCTCGTAGTTGCCGATCCGGAGCCACGTCTGGATCTCCCCCGACGGGCAGCCGGTGGTGCCGATCAGGCCGGAGGAGTACTCCGCCAGCAGCTCCCGGTCGGCGCGCGGCTTGTAGAAGAACCCCTCCATGCTCGCGCGCGAGGAGAGCCGGAACAGGTTGTGCATGCCGGCGGTGCTCTCGGCCAGCACCGTCATGTGCGTGTAGGCGCCGCTGCCCGAGACGTCGTCGTCGCCGCCCTTGTTCCAGCGGACCCGCTTGCGCTCGAAGCGCGACGTGTTCGGCGTCAGGTAGAGCTCGGAGCCGATGATCGGCTTCACCCCGGCGGCCTTGGCCTTCGAGTAGAAGTCGTAGGCGCCGAACACGTTGCCGTGGTCGGTCATCGCGATCGCGTCCATGCCGAGCTCGGCGGTCCGGGCGAACATCTCGCCGAGCCGCGCCGCGCCATCGAGCATGGAGTACTCCGTGTGCACGTGCAGGTGCACGAAAGAGTCGCTCGATGCCATCGAACCCCAGCCCCTTCCCGGAACCCTCACGGACTGCTTCTGGCGCAGCACAACACACAGCCGCACGGGGCATCCGCCGGCCGAACTCTTGGGGAAGAGGTGTCAGCCTACGTCACCCCGGTCGACCGGTTGCGACAACCCGCCAGTTGACCTTGAAATCCGATCCTGGCACTGGCCACCGACAGTTCCGTCGTCGTCGGCCGATCGGGTTACGACGTGACGAGACGCATCTTTTCGGGCCGCAGAACCTGCGTCTCGTCACAAATCAGGGCCGGATCCGCTGGCAGGGCATGGGCGCGAACCGTCTCAGGACAGTCGGCGCGCGTCGTACGTCGAACCGCCCGCACGCCCGTACGACGGGACCGCCCGGACGTCGTACGACGGGAGGCTCAGCGTCGCGCGGCGCCCCAGCCGTGCCAGGACTCGACCTCGATCCAGGCGCTGACCCGGCCCCGTTCGCGGTTGGGGTACGGCTTGCCGCGGTAGTGGGTGCTGAGCCGGTCGATGTCGACCAGGCCCTCGTCGTCGCGCATCTCGACCACCTGGCCTTGGAGGCTGACGTGGGTGTACCAGCCGGCCTCGTCCAGCGCGGTCAGCGTGACCCGCGGGTCCTTCCGGATGTAGTCCAGGCGCTTGCGGCCCTCGTCCATGTTCACCAGGATCCGGTCGCCGTCGAGGAGATACCA
>DATFGA010000138.1:0-16240 GCA_035249775.1 Nocardioidaceae bacterium
CGCGAACGCACCGATCCCCAACGCCGGGGACAGCTCGGTGCCGTCGTCCAACGTCATCTTCTGGGTCGCGTTGTGGGTGTCGAAGCAGTACCACGGCTCACCACGCTCACACGCCCGGCAGGCCCCGCACACCGCGCGCCAGTTCAGCACCACGAAGTCCCCCGCAGCCACCTCGGTGACCCCCTCGCCGACCGCCTCCACCACACCCGCTGCCTCGTGCCCGAGCAGGAACGGGAACTCGTCGTTGATCCCACCCTCCCGGTAGTGCAGATCGGTGTGGCACACCCCGCAGGCCTGCACCGCCACCACCGCCTCACCAGGACCGGGATCGGGGATCACGATCCGTTCGACCTTGGTCGGCACACCCTTGGCGTGGGCCACCACCGCACGCACCAACTGGGACATGGGTCTCCTATCCGTCTTCGTTGTTGTCGGGTTACAGGTCGAGCACGAGGCGTGGGCACAGCGCCCGTCCGACGCAGACCATCATCGTCTCGTTGGCTGCCTTCTCGTCC
The DNA here is from genome assembly GCA_035249775.1 of Nocardioidaceae bacterium. Classification (GTDB taxonomy): domain Bacteria; phylum Actinomycetota; class Actinomycetes; order Propionibacteriales; family Nocardioidaceae; genus Nocardioides_C. Next base: position 516 of record DATFGA010000138.1, read on the forward strand.
TCGGAGAGCAGGCTGTCGCGGTGGTCCGGGGTGCCTTCGAGCACGGTCGTCTCGCACGTGCCGCAGATTCCCTCGCGACACGAGTTCGGGACGTCGATCCCCTGGCTCTCGACCGCCTCCAGGATTGCCATGCCCGGCGGCACGGTCACCGTCAGGCCGGACCGTTGGAGGACCACGTCGAAGGCCGACTCGGCCCCCGGGTCCGCGGCCTCACGTTGTCTCGGCGCGAAGCGCTCGACGTGCAGCGAGCCCTTGGGCCAGGTGGCACAACGCTCTTCCACCGCACTGAGCAACGGCTCGGGGCCGCAGCAGTAGACCAGCGTGTCGGTCTCCGGTGTTCCGAGCAACGCGTCGAGGTCGAGCAGCCCGTGCTGTTCCTGGGGCAGGACGTCGACGGCGCCGGCGTACCGCTCCCGAAGATCGTCGACGAACGCCATGCTCGTGAGCTGACGGCCGCCGTAGACCAGGCGCCAGTCGGCGCCCGTGGCGGCGACCTGCTCGATCATGGGTAGCAGCGGCGTGATGCCGATGCCGCCGGCGAGGAACAGGTAGCGAGGGGACTCGACCAGGCCGAAGTTGTTGCGAGGACCGACCACCCGGACCAGGTCACCGGGACGCAGGGTTTCGTGCACCGCCGCGGAGCCGCCACGGCTGACCGGTTCGCGCAGGACAGCGATCCGCCAGCTGTGCTTGTCCATCGTGCTGCCGCACAGTGAGTACTGGCGGGTGATCACACCGGGCAGGTGCAGGTCGATGTGCGCGCCGGGCGACCAGTCCGGGAGCGGTGAGCCCTCCGGTGACTCGAGGTGGACCGAGAGCACCCCGTCGGCCTCCCAGCGCAGCTGCCTGACCCGGAGCAGCAGCTCCTGCTCGTCATGACTAACGATCACGTCCGCTTCCCTCCTAGGGAACCCACGCGAGTGGGCGACTCAGCGCCGGGAGCAGCCGGACGATCGACAGCCCGAGCGGGCCGTCCGCGGCGTCGACGCTGATTTCGAGCGGGTCGTCGCCTTCCAGGACCATCACGTCGAGCTCGGCGAGCAGGTGCCGTTCCTCCACGAGCGCGGCACCGCGGTGCACGAGCAGGAGGAGCAGCTCGTCCGCCGTACGCCGGACCGTGGCACGCGAGGAGACCTCCAGCTGCTCCGTCCGCGCTCGTGCCACGGCACCGTCCGCCGACACCTCGAGCAGCAGTTCCGTGCCGTCACTGCGTACGACGGGCATCCCGACCGCCACGTTGTCCAGGACGGGTAACCGGTCATGAAGCCGCACATGCCACTGCCACCGTTCACGGCCGGGCGTGTCCGGGGCGGCGGCGATCTCGACGGTCGACTCGTTCACCCGGTTGTGCGAGTTGCCTCGGAGCAGGAGCTTCACCGGACCGCCGCCAGGAACGACCGCGTGCGTTCGTGACGCGGGTTCGTGATGACCTGGTCCGCGGCACCGGTCTCCACGACGGCTCCGGCGTCGAAGAACACCACCCGGTCGGCGACCTCGCGCGCGAAGCCCATCTCGTGGGTCACCACGATCATCGTCATCCCCGACTCGGCGAGGTCACGCATCACGTTGAGGACGTCACCGACCAGCTCCGGGTCGAGGGCGGAGGTGGGCTCGTCGAACAGCATCAGCTTTGGTTGCATGCACAACGCCCTGGCGATGGCCACGCGTTGTTGCTGACCACCGGAGAGGTGCCGTGGGTAGGCGTGGGTCTTGTCGGCGAGCCCGACCTGCTTGAGCAGCGAGATCGCCCGCTCCGTGGCCACGGCCTTGGACTCCTTGAGCGCCCGGCGCGGAGCCTCGATCAGGTTATCGAGCACGGTCATGTGCGGGAACAGGTTGAAGTGCTGGAACACCATGCCGATCTCGGTGCGCCGTCGGCAGACCTCCCGGTCACTGAGCTCGTAGAGCTTCGAGCCGCGTTGCCGGTATCCGACCACGCTGCCGTCGACCCACATCCGGCCCCCGTCGATGGTCTCGAGGTGGTTGATGCAGCGCAGGAACGTGCTCTTCCCCGAGCCGGACGGTCCGATGAGGCAGACCACCTCACCACGCCGGACCTCCAGGTCGACGCCCTTGAGCACCTCGAGGCTGCCGAAGGACTTGCGGATCTTCTCCGCGCGCACGACCGGTGCTTCGGCGGAGTCCGTGCGGACCGTCATGGTCTCTCCCGAGTGGGTCGCTGGGCGTGGGTGCGGAGGACACGTCGCAGCTGCTGCAGGGGCGTCAGGGTCAGCGTCCGGTTGCCCCGTGCGTAGCGACGCTCGAGGTAGTACTGGCCGACGCCGAGGACGGCGGTGATGACCATGTACCAGATGCTGGCCACGATGAGCAGCGGGATCGTCTGGAAGTTCCTGGAGTAGATGATCTGCGCCGAGTAGAGCAGGTCGGGCACGGCCAGGACGCTGACCAGAGCCGTCGTCTTGAGCATGCCGATCGTCTCGTTGCCGGTGGGCGGCACGATCACCCGCATCGCCTGCGGCAGCACGATCCGGCGCATCGTCTGCATCTTGGTCAGCCCGAGCGCCCCGGCCGCCTCGCCCTGCCCGTGGTCGACCGAGAGGATGCCGGCACGCACGATCTCGGACATGTAGGCCGCCTCGTTCAGGCCCAGGCCCAGGATCGCTGCGAGCATCGGCGTGATCAGCTGGTTGGCGTTCAGCGACACTCCGGGCAGGCCGAAGGTGATCACCGGGTAGAGAGCGGCGAGGTTGTACCAGAACAGCAGCTGCACCAGCACCGGCGTACCCCGGAAGAACGAGACGTAGGCGAACGACGCGCTCCGCACGATCGGGTTGGTCGACAGCCGCATGATCGCCAGCACGACGCCCAGCACGACGCCGATCACCATGCAGATCACGGTCAGCTTCAGCGTCACCACGATGCCCTGGGCGATGGACACGTCCCGCAGGTACTCGCCGACGACGTCCCAGCCGAAGCGCTCGTTGGTGAACACCGACCTCACACTGAGCACGGCGACCGCGATGATCAGCGAAGCGACGACCCACCGGAGGCCGTGCCGCTTCGGTACGACGGTCAGCTCGGCCGGCGACTCCTCGACCGGCCGAGCCTCAACCTGCGTGGTCATCCGCGTTAGCCCACCGTCTCAGGAGCAGAGGTCAACGGAAGGTCCCACTTCTCGAGGATCTTGGCGTACTCGCCGCTCTCGATGAGCGAAGCCAGTGCCGCCTCGATGGCCGGCTTGAGGTCCGAACCCTCCGGCAGCGCGATCCCGAAGGGGGCGGGCTCGTAGTCCTCACCGGGCGCCAGCTCGAAGGCGCCGTTGGCCAGCTTCCCGGCGTAGGCCAGCGCGAAGCTGTCGGCCATCACGGCATCCACCCGACCGCTGGTCAACGCCAGGTTGGCGTCGTTCTGGGACGGGTAGAGCCGGACGTCCACGGGCCCGTCACCGGCAGCCTCGCAGTCCTTGGAGATCTGGGGCAGCTGCGTGATCCCCTGGGTGCTGCCCTTCTGGGCCGCGACCCTGTGCCCGCACAGGTCGGCGGGGTCCATCTCGAGGTCGAGCGGGTTGCCGGGCTGGACCGCGATGCCGGAACCGGCGTTCATGTACGTCACGAAGTCGACGGTCTTCTCGCGTTCCGGTGTCACCGAGAACGCAGACTCACCCATGTCGTACTTGTTCGCAGCCAGGCCCGGCAGGATCGTGTCGAACCCGGCGTTGACCTGCTCGGCCTCGATGCCGAGCTTCTCCGCGAGCGCGTTCGACAGGTCCACGTCGAAGCCGATGATGGTCTTGTTGTCGTTCTCGAAGTACTGGAAGGGCGGGTACGACGCGTCCATGGCGACCGTCACCACGCCCTTGTTCTTCACGTCGGCCGGAAGCAGAGCGGCGGCCTGCTCATCGATGCCGGATGCGGCCACCGGGGAGGTGTCGACATCGGTCGGTTCGGTCGAGCCTGCGTTGCTCGAGGCGTTGGTGCAGGCCGCGGCGGCCAGGCCGAGACCGGTCACCATCACAGCGACGCGCAGGGGCAGGTTGACGAGCATGGGAAAGCCTTTCGAGAGGTGGTGTGGGGATAGGTGGTGGTGTCGAGCGGGTGCGATCGATCGGGCTCAGTGCGCGGCGCCGGCGGTGGGCCGGGCTGGTGTCGCGGCCGGCGCGCCGTTGGCCGCGACCTGCTCCTTGGTGAGCAGCTGGCTGAGGATCCGGCGTGCCTTCGCGACTCCGGCGTCCTGCCCGATGAGTACGTCGTGCTCGGTGGCGGGACGCTCCTGCATGGCGAGCTCCTGGTGCTTGAGGGCATCCGCGTCCTCACGCAGCACCGTCTCCAGGCCGACCTCGAGCTCCTTGGTGGCCCACTCGGCGTCGACCGCGAAGTTGCGGCTGAACGCGTAGTAGTACCAGGTGGTGTGCGCGTCCACGGGCGTGATCCCGTTGAGCACCTTGATCAGGTAGCCCTCCTCACGAGGCCGGCCCTGCTCGGTGATCCCGGAGTGCAGGACGTGGTAGCTCGGGACGTGGAACTCGGTTGCGTGGAACCGGTCGTAGGCACCTTCGGTGCTCATGGTCCTTGCGTAGAGCGGTGGCGCCTCGACACCGGGCATGAGCCGGTCCACCGTCACGACGTTGCCGTCCACCTCGACGGTGATGCCGTGCTCGTAGATGTAGTCGTCGCCGACCGTGGTCTTGTGCAGGAACGACTCGTGGGTCAGGTCGAGCAGGTTGTCGTGGATCAGGTCGTGCCGGCACTCGAAGAGCATCGTGTGGGTGACCGTGGCCCAGTCGGGGTCGTTCATCCAGTGCGTGTCCGGGACGGTGGCGGGGTCGGCGGAAGCTGGATCGCCGAGCCAGATCCAGAGCCAACCGTCCTTCTCGACGATGGGGTACTTCGCGACCACGGCTCGGGCCGGGATCGACTCCTGTGCGGGGACGCGGGTGCAGACCCCGTCCGGGCCGTAGGCGAAGCCGTGGTAGCCGCACTCGATCGAGTCACCCACCAGCCGGCCGGCGGACAGCGGGTACGCGCGGTGTGCGCATCGGTCGGCGAGCGCGGTCACCGTCCCCGCCTTGGTCCGGTAGAGCACCACCGGCTTCTCACAGACGACGCGACGCACCGGCTGGCGCGCGACCTCGTGGGACCAGGCGACCACGTACCACGTGTTCAAGACGTACAAGGCAGGACCTCCGTATTCGATGGATACACTGTATACAGCGGATCCGGATGTGACAATGGTCCCGTGTAAAACGGGTCCCAAGTCCCTGGATCGCAGACCGTGACGCGATACTGATGGATGCGTGTGCACTGACGAAGACCTACGAGGGGTTCACGGGTGAAACCACTGGCTAAGTCGGCCCGGGACGGCCGACCCTTGGCCGTGCGGGTCTACGAGAACCTGCGCGACCTCATCGTCACGGGTGAGCTCGCGGCGGAGTCCCAGCTCGTCCAGGAGCAGATCGCCGACTCGCTCGGGGTCTCGCGCACCCCGGTACGCGACGGGCTGAACCGTCTGGCGCACGAGGGTCTCGTCACCTGGGTCCCGGGCAGTGGCTACGTGGTCAACGAGCTGACCAGGCAGGACATCGTCGAGGTCTACCAGGTCCGCCTGAACCTAGAGCTGCTGGCGACCCGGCTGTCCAGCGGGCGCCACGACGCAGCCTCGCTCTCCCGGCTCAACACCCTGATCGAGGAGATGGCCGCGGCGGACCCACGGGATGCTGCACGTCAGTTCGAGCTGAACCGGCGCTTCCACCGAGCGCTCATCGAGCCGTGCCAGAACAGCCTGCTGCTGAAGATGCTGGACAACCTGTGGGACCACCCGGTCAACCGCCGGATCACGCGTTCCTACGTGCACGATCCCGGCAACGTCGACCTGATGGTCCAGGAGCACCGCGAGATGCTGTCCGCGGCCGCCGCCGGGGATGTCGACCGCTTGCTGGAGCTCTCCGAGCACCATCTGTCCACCGGCTACACCGAGGCCCTGGACGCATCAGGGCAGAGTCCGTCCGAGCTCAGCGTCCCGGAGACGGAGAGGCTGGCGGAATAGCGTCACGATGGCCTCCGCGAAGGAGCCGCCCCGCGGGACGTCATACGTTGTGGCTCCGATAGCGACCAGTTCGGAGGACGTTGCGGGGAGTCAGGAGGAGCGGGTCGCGATTAGCTCCGCGAAGGCGTCGAGCGCATCGCGCACCGGCCCCTCGGGAAGCACCTTGAGCAGCTGGCGCGCCTCGTTCGCCCGCTCGAGGACGTAGGCCCGCGCCTGGTCCATCGCCGGGTGCACGCGCAGCAGTGCGAGCGCCTCGGCATGCCGGGCGTCGTCGGAGAGGTCGGAGCCGAGCAGCTCGAGCAGCCGCACGTCCCCGGGGTCGGTGGAGCGCTGGGCGATCAGCACCGGCAGGGTGGGTACGCCCTCGCGCAGGTCGGTGCCCGGGGTCTTGCCGGACTCGTCCGACTCGCTGGCGATGTCGATGATGTCGTCGGAGAGCTGGAAGGCGGTGCCGACCCGCTCGCCGTACGCCGTGAGCGCCTCCTCCACCTCGAGCGGGGCACCGGCGAACCGTGCGCCGTAGCGGGCCGACGTGGCGATCAGCGAGCCCGTCTTGCCGGCGACCACGCGCAGGTAGTGCTCGAGCGGGTCGTCGTCCTCGCTCGGCCCGAGGGTCTCCAGGATCTGGCCCTCGACCAGCCGGGTGAACGTCTCCGCCTGGATCTTGACCGCGTCCGCGCCGAGCCGGGCGGTGAGCTCGGAGGACTTGGAGAACAGGAAGTCGCCGGTGAGGATGGCGACCAGGTTGTCCCAGCGGGCGTTCGCCGACTCGGCGCCGCGGCGCAGCACCGCCTCATCCATCACGTCGTCGTGGTAGAGCGAGGCCAGGTGGGTCAGCTCCACCACGCACGCCGAGGTGACCACACCGTCGCGCGAGGAGTCCCCGGTCTCGGCGGCCAGCAGCACCAGCAGCGGCCGGAACCGCTTCCCGCCGGCGTGCATCAGGTGTCGGGCGGCGGTGGTCACGAAGCCGGCCTCGCTCTGGATCGCGTCCTCGAGCTCGGCCTCGACCTCCTCCATCCGGGCGCGCAGCCGGGTCTCCAGATCCTGGTCCAGGATCGGCAGGGCCAGCGAAGAGGCGGACACCGGTTGACTCCTCATGGTTCGGTCCCCCGCCGGGTGGCGAGGGTCAGCGGATGAACTCGCCGGCAGCAGCGGCCAGGTCGAGGACCGGGCCCGGGACGACACCCAGAGCCACCGTCACGGCGAATCCCACGGCGATCACGATAGTGGTCATCACGCTGGGCATCGTCACCGTGGGTCCCTCACCGACCGGTTCGGAGAAGTACATCAGCACGATCACCCGGATGTAGAAGAACGCGGCGACCGCGCTCATCAGCACCGCGGTGACCACCAGCGGCCAGGCGCCGCCCGACAGCGCGGAGGTGAACACCGCCCACTTCGCGGTGAACCCGCTGGTCAGCGGGATGCCCGCCATGCCGAGCAGGAAGATCGCGAAGACTCCGGCCACCACCGGCGACTCCTTGCCGAGGCCGGCCCACCGGGACAGGTGCGTCGCCTCGCCACCGGCGTCCCGGACGATGGTGACCACCGCGAACGCGCCGATGCTCATGAAGCCGTAGGTGACCAGGTAGAACAGCACCGACTGCAGCGAGGTGATCTCCGCCGGCCCGGCCGACGCGGCCTGGTGCACGCCGACGAAGCCGGTGAGGATGAACCCGCTGTGCGCGATCGTCGAGTAGGCCAGCAGCCGCTTCACGTCGGTCTGGGTCAGCGCGAGCACGCTGCCGACCACCATGGTCAGGATCGCGATCACCCAGATCATCGGCGTCCAGTCCCACCGGGCGCTGCCGAAAGCCACGTAGAACAGCCGCAGCATCGCGCCGAACGCGGCGACCTTGGTGCACGCCGACATGAACGCGGTCACCGCGGTGGGCGCACCCTGGTAGACGTCCGGCGTCCAGGCGTGGAACGGGGCGGCGCCGATCTTGAACAACATCCCCACCGCCATCAGGCCGATGCCGCCGAGCAGCAGCCCGTTGGCGCCGAGCCGGCCGGAGACCGCCTCGTGGATCGCAGCGAAGTTCATCGAGCCCGCATAGCCGTAGACCAGCGCGATGCCGTAGATGAAGAAGCCCGAGCTGAACGCGCCGAGCATGAAGTACTTCAGCGCGGCCTCCTGGCTGAGCAGCCGGCGCCGACGCGCCAGCCCGCACAGCAGGTACAGCGGCAGGGAGAGCACCTCGAGCGCGACGAACATCGTGAGCAGGTCGTTCGAGGCCGGGAACAGCATCATCCCGGCGACCGCGAACATCATCAGCGGGAAGACCTCGGTGTGCTCCAGGCCCCGGGTGGAGGCCTCGCGCTCCGCCTCGGTGCCGGGCAGCGCGGCCGCCTGGCCGGCGAACGCGGTGACCCCGCCCTCGAGGTGACGCTCGGCGAACAGCAGCACGCTGATCAGGGTCATCGCGAGGATCGTGCCCCAGATGAAGATCGACGGCCCGTCGACGGCGATCGCGCCCTCGGCCGCGATCGAGCCCGATGCGGCGCCGCCGCCGACGGAGTCGAGCTCGAGGCCGACCCAGACGGTGGCGACCAGGGCGGCGACCGTGCCGAGCAGCGCGAGCAGCGTCTGGACCAGGTAGCGCAGCGACCGCGGCGCGAACGCCTCGACCAGCACCCCGGCGATGGCCACGCCGAACATGATCAGCAGCGGTGAGAGCAGGCTGTACTCGAAGCTGGGAGCCTGGAACTCGGTGGCGGCGAAGGTCACTGGTCGGTCTCCTCATCAGTCGGGCTGGCAACGCCCGGCACGTCCGGCTGCGGGTCGACGACACCGACCTGCTGGAGGGTGTCCTCGACGGCCGGGTTGATCACCGCGAGCAGCGGCTTCGGGTAGAACCCGAGCAGCACGATCAGCAGCACCAGCGGCGCCAGCGCCGAGACCTCGCGCAGGTTCAGGTCCTTCATCCCGGCCACCTCCGGCCGCGTCGGGCCGGTCATCGTGCGCTGGTACATGATCAGGATGTAGAGCGCGGCCAGCACGATGCCCAGCACCGCGAACCCGCCGAACCACGCCGAGTGCACGAACGCGCCGACCAGCACGAGGAACTCCGACACGAACGGCGAGAGCCCCGGCAGCGACAGCGACGACAGCCCGGCGAGCAGGAAGATCCCGGCGAGCACAGGTGCCACCTTCTCCACCCCGCCGAAGTCGCTGATGAACTGCGAGCCACGACGCTTGATCAGGAAGCCGGTGACCAGGAACAGCGCCGCCGTCGACAGGCCGTGGTTGAACATGTAGAGCGTCGAGCCGGACTGGCCCTGGCTGTTCAGCACGAAGATGCCGAGCACGATGAACCCGAAGTGCGACACCGACGTGTAGGCGATCAGCCTCGGGATGCTGTTCTGCCCGATCGCGACGAGCCCGCCGTACAGGATGCTGATCACGGCCAGCACCAGCACCACCGGCGTCGCCCACTGCGAAGCCTCCGGGAACAGCCCGAGGCAGAACCGGAGCATCCCGAAGGTGCCGATCTTGTCGAGGATGCTGACCAGCAGGACCGACGTGCCCGGGGTGCCCTCGGCGGTCGCGTCCGGCAGCCAGGTGTGCACCGGGAACATCGGCGCCTTGATCGCGAACGCGATGAAGAACCCGAGGAACAGCCAGCGGCCGACGTTCTGGTCGATCGGGACCTGCGTCAGCTCGGAGAGGAGGTACGTCGGACCGAACTCGCTGTCCGCGGACACGACGTACAGGCCCACCACCGAGCCGAGCATCAGCAGCCCGCCGAGCAGCGAGTAGATCAAGAACTTGATGGCCGCGTAGGAGCGACGGGCACCGCCGAAGCCGCCGATCAGGAAGTAGATCGGGATCAGCGTCGCCTCGAACAGCACGTAGAACAAGAACACGTCGGTGGCGGCGAACACGCCGATCGCGAGGCCCTCGAGAGCCAACATCCAGGCGAAGAACGAGTTCACGCCCCACCGGCCGTGGTCACCGTCGTTCCAGGACGCCAGGATCACCACCGGGGTGAGGATCGCGGTGAGCAGCACCAGCACCAGGCCGATGCCGTCCACGCCGAGCGCGTAGTGGGCGCCGAACACGGCGATCCACTCGTGCTCCTCGGTCAGCTGGAAGCGGTCCCCGCCGACGTCGTAGAGGACACCGATGACCGCGACGACCGCGAGCGTGAGCAGCGACACGGCGAAGGCGACCTGCTTGGCAAGCGCGCCCTCGGTCCGTTTCGGCAGCATCGCCACCACCACGGCGCCGATGATCGGCACCAGCAGTGCAGTGGTCAACCAGGGAAAGCTCACAGCGACACCAGCCTCGAAGCCTCGGAAACGTGCACAGTCAGGAGTCTCATGCGAGGTTCACCGCCAGCAGGGCGAGCACCACGAGCAGGGCGCCGCCGAGCAGGGACAGCGCGTAGGAACGGACGAAGCCGTTCTGCCAGCGGCGCATCCGGCCGGACAGGCCCCCGAACGCAGCCGCGGTGCCGTCCACGGCGCCGTCGATGCCACCGTCGTCCAGTCCGACCAGCCCGTTGACGAACCGGTCACCGGGCCGCATCAGCAGACTCTCGTTGACCGCGTCGCCGTACAGGTCGGCGCGGGCCGCGGAGGTGAACACCGAGACGTTGGCAGGCGCCACGCGGGGCACTTCCTGCCGGCCGAAGGTGAACCAGGCGATGGCCACCCCGACCGCGACCACCGCGGTCACGATCAGCGTCATCATCAACGGCGTGACGGCCAGCTCCTCGTGCTCGACGTGGCCGACCACCGGGGTCAGGAACTCCACGATCCAGTCGTTGAGCAGCAGCAGACCGCCGAGCACCGACAGCGCGGCGAGGACGATCAGCGGCACGGTCATCACCTTGGGCGCCTCGTGCGGGTGCACGCCCTCGTCCCAGCGCTTGCCGGTGAAGAACGTCATCAACATCAACCGGGTCATGTAGAAGGCGGTGATCCCGGCGCCGAGCAGGGCGGCGAGGCCGACGACGAGGTTGTCGGCGAACGCGGTCTCGATGATCTTGTCCTTGGACCAGAAGCCGGAGAAACCGGGGAAGCCGATGATCGCCAGGTAGCCCATCGCGAAGGTCAGGAAGGTCACCGGCAGCATCTTCGCCAGCGCACCGTAGTGGCGCATGTCCACGTCGTCGTCCATCGCGTGCATCACCGAGCCGGCACCCAGGAACATGTTGGCCTTGAAGAAGCCGTGGGTGAGCAGGTGGAAGATCGCGAACGCGTAGCCGGCGACGCCGAGGCCGGCGGCCAGCATCATGTAGCCGATCTGGCTCATCGTCGAGCCGGCCAGCACCTTCTTGATGTCGTCCTTGGCGCAACCGATGATCGCACCCCACAGCAGCGTGACCGCACCGACGATCACCACCGCGGTCTGCGCGGCCGGGGTGCTCTCGTAGATGAAGTTGGACCGGACGATCAGGTAGACGCCGGCGGTCACCATGGTCGCGGCGTGGATCAGCGCGGAGACCGGGGTCGGGCCCTCCATCGCGTCGAGCAGCCAGGACTGCAGCGGGACCTGCGCCGACTTGCCGCAGGCGGCGAGCAGCAGCAGCAGCCCGATCGCGGTGAGCACGCCGTCGGCCGCCTGCTCCGAGACCGCGGACACGCCGGCGAACGCGGTGGTGCCGAAGGTGGCGAAGATCAGCATGATCCCGGTGGCCATGCCGAGGTCACCGACCCGGTTCACCACGAACGCCTTCTTCGCCGCGACGGCGGCGGTGGGCTTGTGCTGCCAGAAGCCGATCAGCAGGTACGACGCCAGGCCGACACCTTCCCAGCCGAGGAACAGCACCATGTAGTCGCTGGCCATCACCAGGACCAGCATGGAGGCGACGAACAGGTTGAGGAACGCGAAGAACCGCGGGCGCCTCGGGTCGTGCGCCATGTAGCCGATCGAGTAGATGTGGATCAGCGAGCCGACACCGGTGATCAGCAGCAGGAACAGCGCGGACAGCGGGTCGTAGAGGATCCCGAAGTCGACGGTCCATCCGCCGGCGGAGAACCAGGTGAACAGCTGCTGGCTGACCGACCGGTCGTCCTCGGGACGGTCGAGCAGCGCGAAGAACGCGAGCAGGCTGACCACGAACGAGCCGAGCACGGTGGCGCAGCCGAGCAGGTGGGCCCAGGCGTTGGTGCGGCGGCCACCCAGGACCAGCAGCACCGCGGCGCCCAGTGCGGGCAGCGCGATCACCAGCCACAGCAGCGAGAGCACTCCGCCGTCGGCGGCCGTCGGGGCCACGGCAGGCGCGTGCGGCTCAGTTGCGAGGAACGTCACGAGTCAGGCTCCTTAGTACTTCAGCAGACTCGCGTCGTCGACCGAGGCCGAGCGACGGGTGCGGAAGATGGTCATGATGATCGCGAGGCCGACCACGACCTCGGCCGCGGCCACGACCATCACGAAGAACGCGGCCACCTGTCCTTCGAGGTTGCCGTGAACGCGGGCGAACGTGATCAGCGCCAGGTTCGACGCGTTCAGCATCAGCTCGATGCACATGAACACGACGATCGCGTTGCGCCGGGTGAGTACGCCGACGCAGCCGATCGTGAACAGGATGGCGGAGAGCACCAGGAACGGGGTCTCGCTCATGCCTGCCTCCCCCCATCGGTGTCGGTGTCGCGGGTCTCGGCCGGGTCCCCCTCGATCGGCCCCTTGGGCGTCGCGTCGGGCTCACCGGGGATGTTCGAGGACCCGTCGTCGTGCAGGGTCCGGGAGAGCTCCTGGATGTCGTCGGCGAGCGCGGGCGCCGAGCGCACCGTGCCGCGGGCCGCGAGCACCCGGGAGATCGACAGCTCCGAGGTGGAGCCGTCCGGGAGCAGCGCCGGGGTGTCCACCGCGTTGTGCCGGGCGAACACACCCGGAGCCGGCAGCGGTCCGGGGTGCTTGCCGTGCTCGGCGTAGTCGCGCATCCGCTGCGCGGCGAGGTCGCCCTGCGTCCGCTTGGGGGTGAGCCGCTCGCGGTGGGCGAGCACCATCGCGCCGATCGCGGCGGTGATCAGCAGGGCGCTGGTGGCCTCGAACGCGAAGACGTAGCGCGAGAAGAGCAGCTGGGCCAGCGCCGGGACGTTGCCGCCGCTGTTCGCCTCCTCGAGACCGGTGACCGCGCCGACGCCGACCTGGGCGACGCCGATCACCAGGGTGAGGCCGAACAGCAGGCCGACGATGGTCGCCATCAGCCGCTGGCCGCGGATCGTCTCGACCACGGAGTCCGAGGCATCCACCCCGACGAGCATCACCACGAACAGGAACAGCATCAGGATCGCCCCGGTGTAGACGATGATCTGCACCGCGAACAGGAACGGCGCGTCCTGGATCGCGTAGAGGATGGCGAGGCCGATCATCACCACCGCGAGCAGCAGCGCGGCGTGCACCGCCTTGCGCGCGAACAGGATCCCGATCGCGGCGGCCACCATCACCGGCGCGAGCACCCAGAACCCGATCACCGGTCTCCCTCGCTTCGGTCGTGCGAGGTTCCCTTGGCCGCCGCCGGCTGTGCCTTCAGCGTGCCGCGGTAGTAGTCGGTCTCGTCGTCGCCGAGCAGCATCGCGTGCGGCGGCTGCTCCATTCCCGGCAGCAGCGGCGCGAGCAGGTCCTGCTTCTCGTAGATCAGGTCCTCGCGGTTGTTGTCGGCCAGCTCGTACTCGTTGGTCATCGTCAGCGCACGCGTCGGGCACGCCTCGATGCACAGCCCGCACAGGATGCAGCGCAGGTAGTTGATCTGGTAGACGCGGCCGTAGCGCTCACCCGGCGAGAACCGCTCGTCGACGGTGTTCGAGGCACCCTCCACGTAGATCGCGTCCGCCGGACACGCCCACGCGCACAGCTCGCAGCCGATGCACTTCTCCAGCCCGTCCGGCCAGCGGTTGAGCTGGTGCCGGCCGTGGAACCGCGGCGCGGTGGGTCGCTTCTCGAAGGGGTACTGGGTGGTGACGACCTTCTTGAACATGGTCCTGAAGGTCACCCCGAAACCCGCTACCGGGTCCCAGAACTGTTCCTTGAGGGTTGCCATTTACTTGTCCTCCGCAGCGGTGCTCGAGGGGATGGTCTCGATCGTGGTGGTGGTGAACGCCTGGCCGGGCATCGGCGGCACCGGGTAACCGGCGGCGAACGCGTCGAACTCCTGCGGCTCCTCGGCGGCCTCCTTCTGGTCCTCGTCCTCACCGACGAAGAAGAGGATGAGGAACAGCACCGCGATCACGCCGATCGCCGCGAGCAGGTAGGTCCGGTCGAACGCGCCGTTGTTGCTCAGCGACCGGATGGTGGCGACCGCCACGATCCACGCCAGCGCGATCGGGATCAGCCGCTTCCAGCCGAACCGCATGAACTGGTCGTAGCGCAGCCGCGGCAGGGTCCCGCGCAGCCAGATGAAGACGAAGACGAACATCATCACCTTGCCGAGGAACCACAGCACCGGCCAGTAGCCGGTGTTCAGCACACCGTCGCCGATCGCGGACAGCGGCCACGGGGCCCGCCAGCCGCCGAGGAACAGCGTGGTCGCCAGCGCGGAGACGGTGGCCATGTTGATGTACTCGGCGAGGAAGAACAGCGCGAACTTCAGCGACGAGTACTCGGTGTGGAACCCACCGACCAGCTCACCCTCCGCCTCGGGCAGGTCGAACGGCGCCCGGTTCGTCTCGCCGACCATCGCGATCATGTAGATCACGAACGACGGGATCAAAATGATGCCGAACCACAGTCGCTCCTGGGCCGCGACGATCTCCGAGGTGGACATCGAGCCGGCGTACAGGAACACCGCGACCAGCGCGAGTCCCATCGCGACCTCGTAGGAGATCATCTGGGCCGAGCTGCGCACCCCGCCCAGCAGGGAGTACGTCGAGCCCGACGACCAGCCACCGAGCACGATGCCGTAGATCCCGATCGACGCGATCGCGAGGATGAACAGCACCGCGACCGGCATGTCGGTGAGCTGCAGCGGCGTCTCTTCGCCGAACATCGTCACGACCGGCCCGAACGGGATCACCGCGAAGGCCAGGAACGCCGGGATCACCGCGATCACCGGTGCGAGGATGTAGACGACCTTGTCGGCCGCCTTGGGGACGATGTCCTCCTTGAGCGCCAGCTTCACGCCGTCGGCGAGGCTCTGCAGCAGACCGAACGGGCCGTGCACGTTCGGGCCGGGCCGGTGCTGCATCCGGGCCACGACGCGGCGCTCGAACCAGATGTTGAACAGGGTGAGCAGCACCAGCAGCAGGAAGATCATCACTGCCTTGACCAGCACCAGCCACCACGGGTCCTGCCCGAACGCGGACAGGTCGTCGGCGGCGGTGACCATGCTCATCGGTGCGACGGACAGACTCATGCTGCGCCTCCCTCGAGACGTACGGCGGAGCCGGTGGTTGCGCCCAGCTCACGGAGCAGGGACACGCCTCGGGCGCTGGCCGGGGCCCACACCACCCCGTCGGGCAGGTCGGCGACCGCGACCGGCAGCTCCACCGCCCCACGGTCCGTGCTGATCACCACGCGGGAGCCGACCTGGACACCCAGACCGGCCAGCGTGCCCTCGGACACCAGCGCCACCGGCGCACGACCGGTCGCCTTCAGGTACTCGTCCCCGTCCAGCATCCGCCCGTCATCGATCAACAGCTTCCACGTCGCGAGGACCGCCGAGACAGCCGGGCCGGCGGCGGAGGCGCCCGAAGCCGAGGCGCCCGCGGCGACCGTGGACGGGTCTGGCGGGAGGCTCGAGCCTGCGAGGGCCGGATGGTTGGGCGCC